>JAKQOD010000763.1 GCA_029565465.1 Deltaproteobacteria bacterium | reverse complement strand
CTGCGCGCTGGCGTTGGCGATGTTGCGCACCGACGACGGGACGGTTGCCGTGATCGACTTGTTGTTGAGCGAGCCGACTGAAATTTGGCGCGAGATTGCGCGGGCCATTGGCCAGATTGGCACCGCTGCGCTGACGCCATTGGCGCAAAAGATCGGCGCCTTGGGAGATCATGTCAACGCCAGTGCGCGCGAACGCTCGGCGTGGGCCATGGCCCACATTGCTGTGCGCGGCGGCAAAGCTGCATTGACCACGATGGCCAGTGGCCAAAGCGTGGTGGCACCGGTGGCCGCCCGCGCGTTGGAACTGCTGCCGATGGCGGCACGCGACCAGGTCCGGATCGCGCCGGATGCCACCGGTTCGGCGCCCGGCCGCGAAGTCACGGTGAATCGTGCTTTTTCGCGCCGCTTTTTCGAATCGCTCGATGTGGCGACCCCAGCGGCCCAACCTGCCGTGGTCGATCTCGACGCTGCGGGCGCCCTCGAATCGCTGGCCGACGAGGATGTCATCCACGATGGGGATTTGCTGGATGACGAAGATGCGATGGAAATATCCGATGCTGATTTGCTCTCCACGTAGAAAAATAGGGTAAGGTAAAGGGCAGGGCTGGTCGTTACATGCGCATTGGAATATTCTCGGACGTGCACGCCAACATCGAAGCGATGTCGGCCGTCATGAATGCGTTCGCTTCAGAGCGCATCGACAAGTACGTTTGCATCGGTGACGTCGTTGGCTACGGCGCTTCGCCGAACGAATGCTGCGATCTAATTCGGCAAAAAGCTGCCTTTACCATTTTGGGCAATCATGACGCTGCCGTCGGTGGGCGCATGGACTACTCGTACTACTACGATGCCGCCCGCCAAGCGCTCGACTTACACTCGCGGCAACTAAGCGCTGAAAATATGGCGTGGCTGACGTCGTTGCCGTACGAAGTGCGTGATGGCGATGTCACGTTTTGCCATGGTTCGCCGCTCAACCTCGAAGAATTTGAGTACATCTTCTCGCTTGAACAAGCCGCGAAATGCCTCGATATCTGGGACGATCTGTCGCAAGTGACGTTCATTGGCCACTCCCACCTTTGTAAGTCGTTTGCGCTCACCCGCACCGACGTGTTTGAAGTGGTGGCCAACAAGTTTGCGATTCGGCCTGACCATCGCTACATCATCAGCGTTGGCTCGGTAGGCCAGCCGCGCGACTACGACCCGCGCGCTAGTTACACGATCTACGATACAACCGAAAAGGTTTTTGAATTTAAGCGGGTAGCCTACGACGTTGAGGCCGCCGCCAATAAGATTTTCGCCACCGACTTGGAGCGAAACTTTGGCCACCGCCTGTTCCACGGCGTGTAGCGTTACGACCGACTAGCGAGTGGCCGCAGATCCAGATCCGCTGGTGGCGCCTTGCGCCGGAGTAATCGGCGAGCCGGCCGCGGAGTCTGCCGTGCCTTCGTCATACAACGACGGCAAACGCTCCATCGAGATGCTAAACACCGATTCGCCGCCTGACGCGATGGCTGCTAAATCAAACCCGCGTTTGGGCGACCCCAGCACCGCATACATCGTCGCTGGCAACGCCGGCCGCTCTTGTTTCCAGCGCTTTTCAAATGCGGTGCGTTCCGCAAGTACTTCGGCTGCGATTTCGGCCGCATCGTTGCTTTCTAGATCTGCGAGCTTGAGCAACAGGCGTTGCCGCGCTGCAACGTCTTCGGTCACCAACAGCATTTCGCGCAGCTCGTTGACGGCGCGTTCTTTTTGCCCAAACTTGGTGCGCATGAACGCGATCAGGCTAGCGGTTTCGGCTGGTGCACCTGGTTTGTGCACGGCTGCTTCGGCGGCCATTAACCCTTTTTCGTCCCATATGCGGCGTTGCGCAGCGTCGGTAGTGGTTAGATCTTGTAAGTAAATTTGCGACGCTAAAAAGGGCATTTTCCAGTTGGCCGGAAATTCTTTGGCGCCGCGTTCCAAAATGGCAATCGCGCGTAAGTACGCCGAATTATCGAGGCCACCGTCGGCCAACGTAATCGCGCGTGCGCCGAACTCGTAGTTGCGCATGTAGCGTGGGTCGAGCGCCGTAATTGCTTCGACCAAGGCCGCTGTTCCCGTGGCTTGATCGCCGGTGCCAGCAAAGTAGCCCATCAGCCGCAGCGACAACAAATCGGCACCCAGTTCGCGGTAGCCTAACGAAACGAAAGGCGCTGCATTCGGGCTTGGCGCAAAAGGCGCTTCGCTGATTTTCGACGTGCCACGCGCATGGGTCGCCGACACCCGCAAAAAATGAGCGCCTGCAAGAACGCCCGCAACACCTACAAGGACGGCCGCGGTGGTGAGCTTGTTCGAACTCATTCTTTGTTGATGGTAGCAGGCGGAACGCTGGGTGGGCTAGTCGTCGCCTGGGAGTTTGACCGGCGCATAAAGCCATACGCGATTGCCCCACCGATCACGGTCACGAGGGCGAAAACCAATTCTTTCGGGTTGCGTTCGACGCCTTGCTTGATTTGAGCCCATGCGATCCAAAGCGATAGCGCAATGAACAAAAGTGGCGTTACCGGGTAGCCCAACGTGCGGTAGCCCGAAGCTACGCCGCGGCGCCGCATGACGAACAACGCTGCTACCGTGAGGGCCGCAAAGATGGCCAACCAAAAACCAACATACCGAATCAATTCTTCGGCGTTGCCAAGCAGCACAAAACCAATGCCCAACACCGCTTGGACGCCCACGGCGATAAACGGCACGCCGCGCTGCGACCGAGTCGCGAGCAGCGACGGTAGCGCACGGTCTTCGGCCATCGCCGCGTAGACGCGTGGCCCAGCCATGACCATCGCGCTAACGGCGGACACCAGGGCCAACGCGATCAGCGTGGTCAGCGCTTTGCCTGCGCTCGCTCCAAATAGGGCGCGCCCGGCGGTGTCCCCAACTTCGAACACCGGGCCATGGCCTTGGAAGTTACCCAACTCTGCCGGCGAAACCGCATAGATAAACACAACGTTGAGCAGCACATAAAGCGCCATCACAATAGCGGTGCCAACGATCAAGGCGCGGGGCAGGTTGCGTTCCGGATGTTCGATTTCACCCGCGATATATGCTGCAGCGTTCCAGCCTGAATAGGCAAAGCTGACGTACATCAGCGAAATCGCAAACGCCATGGTTGGCACGTTCTCGGCGACGCCACCACTCACCGAGGCGAAATGGCCCCAATCGCCCTGGCCGACAAACACGCCTGCGACGATGAAAACCAAGATCAATAGTACTTTGGCTGCCGTTAGGTAGGCTTGCACTCGACCACCGATGACGCTGTCGAATAAGTGCAGCGAGGTAACGGCGAGAATTAGGGCGACCGCGATGCCCTTTTGGGCATTGGCCGAGGCGATGGTGGGGCTCATCGTTGCCACGTAGCGAGCGAAGGCCAGCGCGGCAGCCGCAATGGGCGCGGAGAAGCCGGCGGTCAGGGATACCCAGCCGCTCATGAAGCCAAACACCGGATGATAAGCTTCGCGCAAATAGACATATTCGCCGCCGGCTTTGGGCATCATGGTGCCGAGTTCGGCGTAGGCGGCTGCGCCACACAATGCCAAAATGCCGCCGACGACCCAAGTCAGGATCATCGTGGTCGGATCGTGTAAGGCGGCGGCCTGAAAGCCGGTGCTGGTGAACACCCCGGTGCCAATCATATTGGCGATCACGATGGCGATGGCCACCGTGAGCCCAAAGCGGCGCCCCGGTGAAGCTGGCTGGCCGTCACTCATATGGTTTCACCAGCTACTGTTTGTGCGTACTCATTCATAAAAAGCCCATTGTGGAACCGTCGAGCGCAGGCTATCGCGAACCCGTGCTAGCAGCCACGCTTCGGCCCAGTTGCTTGCGCAAAAACTTCCGACATCGGTGCTACAACGCGCGACGCCACCATTTCCTTCCCACGTTTCCCGGCCGCCGGGGTGGGCGCCGGAATCCCAGATTTCGCGTATAGTCGGCCGGTGAAAGTCGCCTTGCGTTTAACCGTCGCTACTGGCGTGTTTGTGCTGGTGGCGTCGTCGGCGTACGCATTTTTTGACGTACGCGGCCGCGCGCGCGAACGCCGTTTGGCCATGGAACGCGAAGCCAAAGCAGTGGCGGCTAGCTTGCAAGTCGGGCTCGAACATTTGCCGGAAGCCAGTCTTCGTTCACCGACGCCAACCCTCGTGGATGCTTTGAATCGCTCGGTGACCGGTTGGCGCGTCGCCGTGGTGCCAAGCGAACGGGCGGCCCTCGTGGGCAATGACGAGCGCGCCGCAACCAGCGATCGGAACCGCGAGCGACAAAATCGTTGGATGCGCAGTTTTCTCGAGGTTCCCAAGCTCGCAATTCTCGACGATGATTCCGAACGTTTGTACCACGCGGTTTCGTTGCATGCGCCCAGCCCGGTGCGGCGCCTCGGCGACACTGGCTTTGAAGTGGTTGGCATGCTTGAAATCTCGCGGCCCCTCGACGGGCTGCGGGATGCTGCACGCGGCGATTTGTGGCGTGCGTTGGCACTCATCCTGCTGGTTACGAGCACCACCACCGCCGCGATGGGCTTGCTATCGCGCAGTGTGATTAGTCGGCCAATCAACAAGTTGCTGCGCGGGGTGGATGATGTTGCCAAAGGTGACTTGTCGCACGTGATTTTGTCGGAGCGCGATGATGAAGTTGGTGCGATTGCGACCAGATTTAACGAAATGACTTTTTCGCTGCGTGAATCACGGGCCGAAACCCAGCGGCAAAATCAAGCCAAGCTTGGGCTCGAACAGCGGCTCGGCCACTCAGAGAAACTCGCGACCATCGGTCAGCTTGCGGCCGAAATTGCACATGAAGTTGGCACCCCGCTTGGTGTTATTGCTGGTCGCGCCCGCACCACCGTCAAAAAGGCGGGCGATCCGGTCGCGGTCACCAAGAATGCTGAAATCATCGCGGAACAAACCGCGCGTATCACCAAGATTATTCAACGGCTGCTCGATTTCACGCGGCGCAAAGTCGGCGTGCCGGAAAACGTTCGTATCAATGTCAATGAACTCGTGGTGCTCACGCTGGAATTGCTCACGGGGCAGATTGCCGCGCACAAAGTAAAATACCAACTCGCCCAAGCCGACAACTTGCCACGCTGCGTTGGCGACCCTGATCGGTTGCAGCAGGTCTTGCTCAACTTGGTGCTCAACGCGGTGCAGGCCATGCCGCAAGGCGGTGCGCTCGATGTTGTCACCGCACGCGTCCGTCGCTCGCGGCCCGGCCTCGAAGATGCGCCACCGCAAGACTTTGTGCAGCTTGAGGTCCGTGACACCGGCCCCGGCATCGCGCCTGACTTGCGCGACAAGATTTTTGATCCGTTCTTTACGACCAAAGAGACCACTGGTGGCACGGGGTTAGGCCTTGCCGTGTGCGTTGGCATTGTGAAGGAGCACGACGGTTGGATCGAAGTCGATGACAATCCGGGCGGTGGGGCGATTCTGCGCATACTCTTGCCCGCCGAATCGGCAACCCGAACGACGGGGGCGCTACCTGCGATGCGAGGCTAAGGCGGTTTGAGCCAATGTCGCGGATCTGGTACAACATCGCATGCGCGCGCGTCATGCTGCTCGGGTCTTGATCGTCGAAGATGATGCCGCAATGCGCGACTTGTTGGGCGAAGAAGTTGGCGATGCCGGGCACCATGTCAAAACCGCCGGCCACGCTGCGAGTGGCTTGGAAATGCTGCGGGCCGAAGCGTTCGATGTGGTTGTCA
>JAKQOD010000756.1 GCA_029565465.1 Deltaproteobacteria bacterium | reverse complement strand
TGCTCAGTGCGTGCCTTTGTGCCCGACACGGCCGGCGTTTCGTCGTCGCCGTTGCAGCATCAACGCCGTTACAATCAGCACCAGCCCGTCGCTTGTCGTCGGCGCGCCGCTTGCGCAGCCAACGCATCCCGTCACCGGCGTGTCGAGTCCGTTCCCTGGCGCGTCAGTCGCAAAATAACCTTCGCAGTACCCATCCTTGTTATAGCCGCTCGCTCCATAAGGACTCAGCAGCACCACCGCATCGCGTCCGGCGTCACCGCTCGTGGGGCCGGAGTGGACCGAACCGTCCGATGTCCGAAAGTCCGTCGACGATGATGAGCCAACCACCGCATAACCGTCCGAGCCTGCGGCGGCAGCTAAGATGTCGTCGCTGCCACTGCCGCCAATACGTGCGCCAAATGGCACTTGCTGCAACGTCCAGTCGACGACGGCGATGTAGCCGTCGCTGCCGGCGCCGCGCCAATCAACGATCGTTTGTGGAATGTCGGTCGAGGTCGTTGACCCAGTAATCACAAGGTTGCCGTCGCTTGTAGCAGCGAGGCCAGCCGCGGTTTCGCTGTTGCTACCACCAAGATACGTGCATCCAAGATAGGCTCCGGCGGACGTGAAACGCACGAGCAATAAGTCGGTGGCTCCCGCGTAGTCTTTGACACCGCTGACCGGCAAATCCGACGACGTTGTTTCACCACTAATGTAAACACCATTGAATGTGATCGCGATGTTGTGACCGTGGGTGGTATCCGCACCGCTGCCACCAAAATACGTACTATTCACCAACGACTTGCCATCGGCGGCAAAGATGGTCAAGGTCAAGTCCGTAGCGCCCCCATGGAAGCTGGCCTGAGACGCTCCCGGTGTTGTCGGGAAGTTGGTCGAGTTGCCGCTGCCAACGACATAGACCTCGCCGGCATCGTTGACGGCTAGTGAAGGTGCTGCAAGATCGTCCTTGCTACCGCCCAGATATGAGCCCCATACCAGCGCGCCGTTGGCGTTGAACTTCGCAACCACTGCATCGGCGCCGCCGGGCCGCGCCGCAATGGCTGCGCCGGCGGTCACCAGCGCATTGTTGGCCCGCACATCGGTGAGCACGGCGTACACTGCGCCGGTCCGGTCGACGGCAAGATCGTGCACGAACGAGCCGCTCGAGTCGCCAAGATAGCTTACCCACAGACGTTGCCCACCCAGGTCGTACTTGGCGATAAAGCCATCTTGCGCTCCGAACTCCGTCGACGGTGCGGAGTCACCGGCAAATTCAGCTTGCACGACGCCCGCGCTCGTGGGCAAGCCCATGCCGGCGCGACCGCCAACGTAGATACCGGTGTTGTCGATTGCGATGGCGTAGCCTGCGTCGTAGCCACCGCCACCAAAGACTGTCGACCACTGCAGGGCGCCGGTCTGGCTCCAACACGCAAGCCAAACATCGGTCGGGGCAGCGGTGCCCGCACCCGCGCCTGAGGCGGTGACCACAGTGCTGTCGGTGGTCGGCATGCCACCGGCGGTTTTGCCAACCGCGCAAACGCCGCCGTTTGGTGCAAACGCCACGGCGCGACTTTCGTCATGGTGGTTGGCGCCGCCCCGAATCGTTGTAAAACCAAACGGAATCGGCGCTGACTCTGCAAAACTAAGGGTAGGGCTAGCGAGTGGCACACTAAGGAGGCCAAGCGCAAAAGAGAAAACGTGGCGAGGTTGCATGCTGGTACGTAAAGCAAACGGCGTGCCGGGTTTTTCCCAGCGATGTGCCATCGCCATTTGCCAAGTAGCCCCAATGTCGGACATTGATGTCGTGGTTGATGCCCGCGCAAAATGTGAATCCCGCGCCAGCTCGGCTAACCAGGCTGAGGTACGCTGGAGGGGTGCCTGGCATTCTGGTCATCGAAGACGACCCAGTGAATCAGATGATCCTCGCTGATTACCTTGCTGCCAATGGCTATGAAATGCACCGTGCTGCCAATGGCGTCGATGGCCTTGCGCTCTGCGCCCGGGTCAATCCGGTGTTGGTGCTCATTGACGTGCAACTGCCTGGCAAAAACGGTTTTGATGTGTGTCGTGAAATCAAAGCCGCGCAGCCCACGCGGCCTGTCTTAATGATGAGCGCCGCATATTCGCGGCATGATCAATTCAATCGCACCGGCCAGCTCGGCGTGTTGGCCGACGGTTATTTGGCCAAGCCGTTTGACCTGCAGCGGCTCATGGCCGAAGTGCAGCGTCTCATCGGTGGGCCGTAGCGTGGCATATCCAGCATTCATGGCCGAAATGGCCACGCCGCCGTTTCGTGCGAAGCTGCGCTTTGGCATTACCAGTGGCTACGCCATCGCGGTTGGCTTTGGTGCACTCGCGACCGCTGCTGCCATGTTCGATGTTTCGCCGTGGCGTTGGGCGTTTTTCGCGCTGGTGCTGATCAAATTTGCGACCAACACGTTGGCATGGTGGTCATGGCACAAACGCATCGCCGTGTTAGAAACCCAAGGTCTCAACACGGTTACCGACTTGCTGCTGATGACGACGGCGATCTACCTCACCGG
Organism: Deltaproteobacteria bacterium; assembly: GCA_029565465.1. Taxonomy (GTDB): domain Bacteria; phylum Myxococcota_A; class Polyangia; order Haliangiales; family Haliangiaceae; genus JABFXX01. The sequence continues at coordinate 1,081 of JAKQOD010000756.1, read as the reverse complement.
TGGGCCGGTAAGTCCGTTATTGCCGATTTACGTGATCGAGATTGTGGTGTTGTCGTTGTTATCCAATCTCGGCGTGACGCTGTTGGCAACGCTTTTCACTGTGCTGTTGTACGCGACCATGGTGACCCTGATTGCAGCCGGCGTGCTGCCGCCAACCAAGGTGGTGGGCAGCACCACCGGCATTCCGTCGTGGGGCTTCGTTGCTACCGCCATTGCGTACTGCACGTTTGTGGTTGGCGTGCCAACCATCTTTACCACCGCAACGTTGCGCTTGCTGAGCGCGAAAGAGCAAGCCTTGACCCAGCGCACCGCCGAGCTGATTGAAGCCGGCACCCAGCGCAGCCAATTTGTGGCGTCGCTGACGCACGAGTTGCGCACACCGATTCACGGGGTTGCAGGCCTCAGCGAGTTGTTGGGCCAAGGTGTCTATGGTGCCGTTACGGACAAGCAACGCGAAGTCTGCGCCACCATTGGCCGCAGCGCATCGTCGCTGCTGATCTTGGTTGATGACTTGCTGAACCTGGCGCGCGCGGACGCTGGCAAGCTCGAAGTCCACGCCGACAATGTTGATGTGGCAGTGTTGGTCGAGAACGTAGCAGCGTCGGTGGCGTGGATGATGACAACCAAAAAACAAACGCTTGTGCTGCAGCATGAACCGCAGGCGCAGGTATTTAGTGATGCGCGCTGGCTTGCGCATATATTGGTAAATCTGATCGCAAATGCAGCCAAGTTCTCACCGGAAGGTGCGCGCATTGAAGTTCACGCCAGCATGGACCGTGGCGGTTTGCGCTTGTCGGTTGTCGACGACGGCATTGGCATTTCGGAGGCCGACCAAGTCGCTATTTTTGAACCGTTTCGCCAAGTCGATGGCGGCGACGAACGCGGCTACGGCGGGGTGGGGCTTGGCTTAGCGTTGGTGAAGCGCTTGTGCACTTTGTTAGGTGCAACTGTTTCGGTGCAATCGCAGCTTGGCCAAGGCGCCGCCTTTTCCGTGCAGGTCCCCAATTATGGCGCTGCGGTGGACGTTATCGCGCTCGCGCCGCCCGAGCTTACTTTGCCGTAGGTATGGGCACCGCTGGTG
>JAKQOD010000754.1 GCA_029565465.1 Deltaproteobacteria bacterium | reverse complement strand
CGTAATGCTGCGGCCGTTGTGCCCAAGCACGCCTGGCCCCGCTGGATACACCGCCGAGAAACAGGTTTCGCGGTCGAACAAGTGCACCGTCAGGCCTTTGAGCGACACGATGATCTCCGGCGACTTGAGCACAGGCAGGTTGGTTGGTATCGCGTAGGCCGGAATGTCGGACTTGCCGTCGTCCATCGGCGCTCCTGGATCCCATTCGTCTTCACCGACGCCTTCGTAATAGTCTCCTTCTGGGTCATCCATTGACGGCTCAGACGTACAAGACGTCATGCTGCCGAAGGCAAAAGCGATAGCGGCGAAAGCGGACACGGTCGTGAGTTTTAGCTGGCGCATGTAACAGCATCAGCAACTGCGGTGCCAACTCACAACGCTTGCACCAGCCAATCGCGATTTTGAATATTCGTCCCTGTTTATAGTTACTTGTGCAACTTGGTGATGCTGATGCAAAAGCCGACCTCTGCTCACAAAAGTAGGCGGTCAGATTCCGCCAGCCTGCGACAAACACGAACCAACCGCGTGTTTCATGAGCGCTGACAGCGATCAGCCGCTGGTTGCAGCGTTTTGCGCGCAGGTCATGTGACCTCAGCGATTGCAAACGGTACTACGCACACACGTTGCGCGCTGCCAAACCTACAAACTGCGTCGTTGGGCCAGTGGCGGCAATGTGTATTGGGCGGCAGAGTTCATCGCCTCAGCGCGGCCAATGCACCGTCACGGCGGGATACGCTTCAACGTACGTCTCGTCGACAGCGCCCATGTAGGTAACGCGGCGTTCGACGAAGTCAACGTCATACGCGACTACGCCGGCTTGCCATGTGGCTTGGAGAAATTCCGGGAAGGTACTTTCGCCCGCTTGGTCGATGCGCAACGCACGAATCAATGCGTCGCGATCAAACGCTGGCACATCAGCTGCGCCGACGACAAGATTCGGCAACTGTTGCACCACGTTGCCAGCGCTCGTTACATAGATCGTCTGACACGACGGCAACGCCCAGCGATTGCGCGTGACCCCAGCTTGGCGAAACACTTCCGCCAAATACGGAAAGCCACCAACCTTGGGCCGTACGCTCATCGCAAAAGCGTAAGCGGCTTCAATGTTTTTCTGTGCTGCACTCATGGGCGCGAAAACTATCACACCGTGATTGCGAGCTGCGTGCGGATCAGCGCCGCGTTCAACTGCAGCCTGCACTCGCTCGTGCTACGTGTAGCGCGGCTTCGACACGCGACGGCGCACTCGCGGTGAAATAGCTGCGCCGACAAGCTCACTGTCATAGTAGGATCTCGCGCGTGAACCGGGAAACCCACGCCCAAGTTTCAGCCACGTTAGTGCCTCAGCTGATTAAGGATCTCGCCGAGCCCGGCGCGTCCGCCGACGCAGCGTTCTTTCACCTTACAGAAACATTGGTAGTCGCGGGAACGTGGTTACCAACGAGCGCACCGGCAGCAGAGTTATTGCTGGCGTTGCTCAATCGGCCAGATACGGAGCCAGTGCCTTGCGCCTTGCGCTTGCTCGCGGATGTGGCTGCGGCGGGCCATCTTTGGTTCTTCACACCGGCGGCGCCTGAGCAACGCAAACGAGATGCCGTCGGTCAACACACGCTTGCGCTTGCGCAGCGGGCCCTGCCCCTCGCGCGGACGTGGCTTACATCGCCCAACGCCGAACTGCGCGCAGCAGCAATCTTCTTTCTTGCGCTGGTGGAGGAGGATGCCGCCTCTGCGTCGATGGTCGCCGCGCTCCCTCGCACTGAGACTTCGCCCGAACTGCGCGCAGGTGCGGCCCTGGCGCTGGGGCTTTATGCTCGCGCAGGCAACCCAGGTTCGAGGCATTTGCTCGACGAGCTCAGCACCGATCGGTATGTTCAGGCCGGGATGTGGGCTGGCAGGGTGATTGCAGGACTTCCGTGCTCGGAGCAGGAAACCACCGCAGGCGTAGGTGCTTGGTTCAATGATTGGAGGCCGTCGCTGTTGCCGTGGGGCTACACGCGACCGCGCGAGGTGGCAATGGCAGCATTGCAACTCGTGCCGAGCTATCAAGCGTTAGCACCAGCGTTGGTTCGCAGCACAGCGCAGAACCCGTCCGCCCTCGTGTGCAAAATCGGCGTCGAACTCGCAGGCTTCACAACGTCTTTTGCGGAATCGGAGGTAGTACCGGCCGCGGCGCTGTCACCGCTGCAGCGAGCCACCGCGGAGGCGCTGACAGCCATTCCCGGTGCAATGCTCGGGCTCAGTCATGGACTTCCAGGGTGCAACCAGACGGCAGAGCGCTGGCTCGGCCTCGCCGCTCCTGGGCCGCTCGAACAACTCGAAGTCAATGGGCTCATGCGTTGGCAGCGTGTGCGCGCGCTCTACGCCGCTGCAGAGCCGCCAACGGCGGAAGCGATCATTTCTGAGTCGCTCAAGGATCTAAGCGCCGCAGCGCAGCTCGAGGTTGCAACCGAAATGCTGCTCGGCGCGTATCGAATCCTGATTCAAATCGACGCC
>JAKQOD010000747.1 GCA_029565465.1 Deltaproteobacteria bacterium | reverse complement strand
CGCTACGCTTGCCACTAACCAACCGGTTCGCATCATGCTTTATATAGTGCGCGATCGTTATGCGTTGTGCCACGATGAGCCGATAATTTGCGCCGCAACAGCGTCGATTTGCACAAGCGCTTCGCTTTCACATTCACTGCTGCATGGGGTTGGTGTAGCGTGCCCGCATGCGATTGCGATACGTGTTGCTTGTAGCGCTGCTGAACGTCGGGTGTGGAGACGACAATAACGGGTTTGCCACCAAAGCGGATTGCAATCCGCTGGGCATTGAGCGCTGCATGGTGCCATGGCCGTCGTCAGTGTATGAAATCGACGACGCCACCAGCAAAACCGGCAAGCGCTTAGATATTCCCGAAGGTGCGCTGCCGCTGAACGCCGAAGGCGACACTACCGATCCAACCATCTGGAACTGGGCCGACGGATTTTCGCCTGCCGCGCCGATCGTGGTTGCGTTTCCAGGCGGCGTGAGCGCGCAAGGGCTCCCGCCCGTGAACGACATGGCGGTAAGTTTAACCGCCCAAAGCAGCACGGTGCTGATCGATACAACCACCAACCAGCGCGTTGCGCACTTCGCTGAGCTCGACGAGCAAGCGGCGGATGCGCCGGATAGCCAAGCGCTGTTCATTCGCCCGGCCGCACGCTTGCTCGGCGGCCATCGGTACGTCGTCGCGATCACCAACCGTGTCACTGCCAAAGACGGCAGCGCCCTGCCTCGTTCGGCCGGTTTTAATGCGTTGCTCAACGGTACGGTAACCAACCACGCGCGGCTCGAACGCATGCGGGCTACCTTTCCGGCTTTGTTGGAAGCGCTCGCTGCTGTAGGCGTGCCCAAAGAAGACCTCGTGCTGGCGTGGGATTTCACGGTTGCCTCCGACGAATTTCTGCACAGCGATATGCTTAAAGCGCGAGAACGTGCATTAGCCGCGCTTGAGAATCACCCCATTGCGTTCGAGATCGTTTCGGACACCGTCGATGAGGCCAACGAAATCAAACACACCATCACGGGCAAGTTTGATGCGCCTTTATTCTTAACCAACGACGGCCGACCAGCAGCGCGCACGGTCATCGCACGTGATGGTGCCAAATTGCCAATCACCAGCAAATTCTATCGCGTCCCCTTCACCGCAATCATTCCCGCATGTGCTTACACCAGCGCTCAGCCGGTGGGCATGGTCCTGTATGGACATGGGCTGATGGGCGCATCGAACCAAGTGGCGTCGGGCGCGGTCCGCCGCACGGCGGCCGAATTGTGCATGGTGGTCGTTGGCACCGATATGCGGGGCATGTCCGAGCCTGACATCGGCGCGATTGCGCGAGCCTTGACCAACATGACCTACGCTGACGAAGTGTTCGAAGTCTTAGAGCAAGGTTTGCTCAATCACATCACGCTTAGCAAAGCGATGCGCACGACGTTGGCAACGCAGCTCTTCACGGTCGACCCCGACGGGGCCGGGCCAATGCCAGCGCGATCGATAGTGGACCCAACCAAGGTGTTCTATTACGGCCTGTCACAGGGCGGTATCTTCGGCACCGTGGTGGTCGCCTACGATCCGTTCATCACGCGTGGCGTGTTAGGCGTTGGTGGTGCCAACTACTCCACCTTGCTTGAGCGGTCGACCGATTGGCCAACCTATCGCTCGATTTTGATCGGTGCGTACCCTGACCCACTTGATGTCACGATGGCGATTGGACTGTTCCAAATGCGCTGGGACAAGACCGAAGGCTCGGGCGTCGTCAACTCGATGCTCGACGGCACAGCGCTTGGCGTACCGCCCAAACAAGTGCTGATGCAAATCGCGCTCGGCGACGATCAAGTGCCGAATCTTGGCAGCGAATGGCAAGCACGTTCGATGGGCATTCCCGTGCTTACCCCTAGTGTCAAAATGCCATACGGCATTCCAACCCAAGCCGGGCCCTTCAATGGCTCAGCATTGGTGTACATGGACGGTGGCGTACCACCTCCACCGTTGACCAACGTGCCGGCGCCCAATACCGGTGCACACTCGTTAACGCGAGTGCAAACTGCAACGTTCCGACAGATGCGTGAGTTCTACACAACCGGCATGGTCGTGAACGAATGCGCTGGCGCTTGCTCATGCCAAGCCGGCAAGTGTGATTAGCCAGCGCTAGCGCCCTTGCGCGTTGACGCCTTGCTCCGGCAACCCCACCCAGGCCGCGCTGCGCTGCCAAAGTTCAGCCGCCAATTGATCGTCAAGCGCCAGCGCGCTGGGCGCATGCTCGTTGCCTCGGCTGTAATAGCGGCCGGTCTGCGCTGCGAACGTCGGCCCGGTTGCACATTTGACGATGTACGAGCCGCCGAGTTCGGCCGTGATCATGGTGGCTTTGAACGCCCAGCGAAACGGCGCAGGAATGCGGCGCCAGACATCGGTTGCAACGCGGCCTGGGTTCAACGCATAGGTATGAATCCGCGGCGTACGCTGCGCCAAGCGGCGATCGAGCTCACGCATGAACAACACGTTACAAAGCTTCGATACTTCGTATTCGCGCATGCCGCTAAACGTAGGTGTCAGCTGTTGCACCGCGCCAAAATCGAGCGCCTTGGCTTGTTTGTGCGAGTTGCTGGCAACGATGACAATGCGTGGCGCGACGGCCTGAGCGAGTTGATCAATCAACAACCGCGCCAACAAATAGTGGCCAAGATGGTTGGTGCCAAAATGCAACTCGAAGCCGTCTTCGGTAAGGCCGCGTTGCCCGCCAACACCAGCGTTGAGGATCAAGCCGTCGAAACGCACATCGCGTTGCACCAAGTCGGCGGCACACGCCCGCACCGAGGCCAAGCGACTGAGATCGAGCGCGACAAACGAGGCCTTGGCCATCGGATAACGACTCGCAATATGCGCCAGCACCGGAGCCGTTTTCGCTTCGCTTCGACACGCGAGCAGCAACGTGGCGCCACGCGCTGCGAGTTGATACGCCGCGGTTTCACCGATGCCTGTATTCGCACCAGTGATCAGATACGTCAGGCCAGCTAGGTCCGTTGCCATCCGTTGAGTTTGGCATCGTTGCTGGCGGTGCGCACGCTTACGCCAACAATTCGTCGACGATCTTTTTGGCCATCTGCGAGTCTACCCGGTCGCCGAATTCTTTCTTCAAGCCTCCGAGAATACGGCCGGCCATCTTTGGATCTTTGGCTGGCAACGCAGCGATGGCAGTGCCTGCAGCCGTGCGAATTTCCGCTTCGGTGAGCTGCGTTGGCAGCCACTTCGCACACCACGCAACTTCGAATTCCAATTCGGCGAGTTGTTCTTTGCCGCGGTCACCAGCTGCAGCGAAATCACCGCGCGCCTTTTCCATCTGCTTTTTATAGGTGCCGATGACATCCAGAATCAACGCGTCATCAACTTCACCCGAAAAGCCCTTCGCGGTCCGGCGTTCCATGATCTTGGTGTTGATCATGCGAATCAGATTCGCGGTTTGCGATTCTTTGGCGCGCAGTGCGGCGTGGAGTTGCTCACGGAGTTTTGCTTCGAGTTCGTTTGCCATAACACCGCGGTGGTAGCACGGCTGGCGCGGCGCGTCACCGCAAGGTTTGCGCGGATTTGCAGTCGATCACCCGCGATGGCCGCCGGGTGCGCCCCAGCAACCATGTTTGCGTAGCCTCAACCAGCTGCGCATGTTTTGCGTTTCGCCAACGCAAGCGCTATTTCGTGCGCGCATTTTGCGCACTTTTTCCGACGACGATCACTATTTTGCACATGTTAACGATTTGTTTTGCAACCGCCTTGCGAGCGATCGTGTTCATGCTTAATCCAGAAGCATGTTGCACGAAGTCAGCGGAGACATCCTTCTTTCAAAAGCTCAAACCCTTGCACACGGCATTGCCCCGAACGATCCATGGGATTCGGGATTGGCGTTGGCGTTGCGCGAATTTTGGCCAGCGATGGCTAAAGATTATCGCCACTACGCGCAT
>JAKQOD010000745.1 GCA_029565465.1 Deltaproteobacteria bacterium | reverse complement strand
GCGCACATGTTGTTGTTCGCTTGCGACATCGCAATAGTGCACGCCAGCCGCAATCGCAGCACGAGCTACCGAGACGCCAGTGCTGGCGAATGGCCCTGCTGCGTTGATCAGCAACGTGAGCGGTGCTAGCGCAAGGGCGAGCGCTTCAGCGTCCCGCAGGTCGACTACAACTTCGCAGGTTGCATTGCCCAGCAGCGACGCGAGCCGTACCAGCCGCGCTTGGTCGCGGCCAAACAGGGTAAGCGCAACGGATGCTTGGCGGGCCGTAATCAAGCGATCCAACGCTTCACATATACGGCGACCAACCACGCCAGTGGCGCCGAGAATGCCGATGCGCAGGGGCCGTTCAGTAGTCATAGTGCAACCCGATCCGTAAACTGTGTTGCAGGCGCGTATACGTGCCTTCAGCTGCATACGCAGCGTACCCATCGCGCGTTGCTTGGCAGGCTGGCAACGTATAATCGTATTCCGCTGCGCTACAGGCGAGCGCATCGGCGGGCCGATACGCGGTCGCATCGCTGCTGATCGTACGCGGCAAATAATAGGTAAATCCGTAGTGGGCCGCCACTGACCAGCCAGGCGCAAAACGCCATTGGCCGCCGCCTTGCGCCGTTAATGTAGCGCCAGCGATGGTGGTAATCGTCGTGCGTGCGGGTGTTACCGACGACGTTTCGAAGCCAATCCGTGCGCCAAACCGCAATGGATTGCCGCGGTCGATTTCTTCAACCCCGCCCCAAAGCGCGACCGAATCATCAAAGCCACGCGCACGCTGAATCCACTCAGGCACATTCGCCTTACGCAACTCGGCACCATAAGGCCGAATGTCGAACGCCGACAAACGTGACAAGTCCAGCCAGCGACCGCCGAGGTGTGCCTCCCACCGCGGATTGATCTCGGACCGCACCTCGGCATCAATGCCGGCCGGGTACGAGGTGGTGAGCTCGGCCGAGCCCGTGATGATTTGCCCGCCGTTGTTGCTGGGCTGTTTTACTCTCAGCTCGCCGGTGAGGCTTGATGCGATATTGAACCCCGGCGCCCAGTGATACCCAAGCCCGATGTAGATGCCTGGCGTGACCTTGACGATCGTGCCCACACTCACTGCGATGTTGCTCACGATGCTGCTGCTTACATCGAGATCATAGTCTTGCGCGGCTAATGGATTAGCCACGCCACAAGGCGCGTTGTCGCACGGCATGAGTGAGCCATCGAGGGCCGTATCACGCGAAAACTTGTACTTGATGTTGGAGCGGCCCAGCGTAAACGCAAGCCCCATCACGACGCGTTGGGTTCGAAACGCGACCGCAGGCGTGAATTGGTAGTCGCGCTGCCGGCCGCCTAGCGACGCAAAACGCATCGAATTATCGCTCGGTGCAAAGAATGTTTCAGCTACCGGGGAAGCGGCCCGGATGCCTAGCGCAACCAGATCGCTGACCCGCCAACTCAACGCAGCATCAAGCCCCGGCGAACCGGACAGCACCTTTTGCGCGCCGGCAACGGGCGTTGTCGCGCCAACTTGGTCAATGGTTGCGGTGGCGCCGAGATAGACGGTGGTGCCGGAGCCCAATCCGACGGTCGCGGGATTGAGCGTGACGCTGGTTGGATGTTGGGTCGCTGCGCCCGTGAACACCGCTGTACCAAGGGTAGGGTCGGAACGCGGTGATGCCGCCGCGGGCGCCACCAATGCGCCAGCAACGGTCAAAAACACTACGGAGATCGTGCGCGACAAGTTGCTGCAGCTTACATCCGCTTGGCCACAACGGCAATCGCCGACGGAGTGGCTTTGCCGGCCTGTGGTCCCGCTAAATCACCGACGGCTGCGGCCACGCCAGCGCAGATTCCGTGACGAAAACCTCGGCTGGTTACGACCGCCTACCCACGTGGTTGCAAAATTTGTTAGGTTTGGGCATGGCAAAGGCTTTCTGGTTGCACGTCGGAGTTATCGCAAGTTCGTTCGCTGGGACCGGCTGCCCCAATAATTCCGCCAAGGTTGACGCGGCGCTTGACGCGAAGGTTGATGCGTCGATCGATGCGACTGTCGATGCTGGCCGCTGCGGCGCTGACTATTTTCTGACGGGCGATCTGGTGGATTGGGATTCCACCGAGGCGAATTTTCGTGGCGTGTTCCCAGCGGTGTTTTCGGTTGATGGTGAGCCTGCACGGATGGACCAGACTAGCCCCAACGGGCGGTTCGAATTGTGCATCGTCGCGGCTGCTCGCACGCGCTTGAACGTCGATGCCCCAGGTACCGGCGATACCGGTTACGTCGACGCAATTTTTATCGCTGATAAATCGGTCACCGATGCGATTGGGTTTGTGTCGACCCGCAGCTTTCGCAATGCACGTGCAGCCGAGTTCTTTACGCAACAAGGAATTGCCGGTGGCTACGATGCCACCAAGGCGCAGCTCCTGGTGCAAACGGTTGGCACGCCGCGTGCGGTCACCATCGACCGCGTCGCGTCGCCGGTTGCTCTAGATACGAACAATGTGTGGGCGGCAGGTGCGGCCGGTAGCGAAGTCCTATTTCCAAATCTAGACCCCGCAATAGCTACGGTGAATGTCGGCAGCTCAGGCACCGTGCTGGGGGCGGGCGCCGTACCACTGGTCGCTGGCAAATTGACGTTCGTGACGCTAGTGCTGCAGTAGCAACGGCCGGTTGTGGAGTGGCTTAGTCCATATCGGCTTCGCCAGGCTCGGCGAGCTCTTCGTTGTCGAGCTTGAAGAAGGTGACAGCTTCCTGCACCGTGCTGACGTGCAGCTCTTCGGCAAAGTGATCGGTGTCGGAGACGATGCGTTCAACGTTGAGCTTGAACACGTCGATGGTGAGCTTGTCCTCGCCAGCAAAACGCACCAAGCAGCGTGGGTCGATGCCCGCGTTGACTTGTTGCTCGCTGGGCACTTGCTGGACGCTAAGCGTGGCAGCCTTGATGCGATCTTGCACCCGTGCGGGTAGCACTTCGAGGGCTTCGCGTACGATGCGTTCGACTTCGGGCACTGCGACGGTCACTTCGGCTTCATCAAGGTCGAGGTCCAGCACACGCACTTCTTGCCACGCACGGATTTTGCCTAGCTCGTCGCCGCTGCGCTCGCACAATCGCGCGCGTGCCAATAACCCATCGCAACGAGTTTCCGGCGCCGCTTCAAGTTTCGCAATCCATGCAGTTGCGGCTCTATCGTCACCGGCATCAATGGCCAGAAACGTGAGCTCAATGAGTTGCTCCGGTTCATCGAGAACTGAAGTTGCGAGTTCAGCGATCGTTTCTCTGGCCAAGCTGCGTTGCTTGTCGGCTTTGGCGGCCTCGCCGTTTTGGTCGGCAACCATCGCAAGCATGACGTGCGCGCCGGCTTTCACGCTGACTGCTGCGATCAGATCAGCTTCTTCATCGACGAATTCGAACGCTGGTTCGATCAGCTCAAGTGCATGTTCAGGATCAAACATTTCATCGAGCGCCAAGGTTGCAGCTGCAATGCGCGGCTGTGGATCTTGTGCCCGTTGCTCGATGAGCTTTTCCCATAGTTCGAGCGCGCGTTCGTAATCGCCGTCGATCGCCGACAAGGTCGCATCGATAGCGAGCACATCCGGATGATTGCGGTCGATGCGGCGGCAACGTTCCAACGCGCTTTCAGCAGCGTCGAAATCGTGGTTATCAAGGGCTTCGAACGCGGCTTGGAGATCGCGATCGAAACGTTCGGTTCGGCCAGTGCGAGGAGGCATGGCGGCGGTATATGCCAGCTGCGTGGGAAAATCACCCCACGATGGCGGGCTTGGTTGGGGAATAGATCGTATCGCGAAGTTGTTGCGCGCGCGGGGTAAGCGAAAGTGCTAAAAACAACCGCATGATTCGTCTATGTGTCGCGTTTGCGCGTTCCCTTCGCGGCAGTGCAGCCGCCGTTGGATTGACCGCCTTGCTGGTCATTACGGGCTGTCCTGCCACCAAACGCCATACGCTGGTAGCAGAAGTGCCGAAGTCGGGTGATGCCAGCGCACGGAGCCGGTTTCTTGAAGCGCGGAGTGCGTTTTTACGCGATGGATCACAAGCCGAGGCGTTTGATCAGCTGCGTGAAGATTTTCCAAATGACCCAATCGCCCCATGGGTTGGGCTGTATCAAGGTATCGCGCTGGTCAAAAAAGGTGACTACAACGGTGCTGAACAAGCATTGGCGGAACTGCCAAAGTCTGAACTGCCAGCCGCGATGCTGACGCGGGTAAAGCTGTATCGGGGCGTCGCCAAAGCCCGCGGCGGTGACAACAAAGGTGCGCTCGCGCTCTTGCTGCCGCAAGTGAGCAGCATGCGCGCAACGACCAGTGGCGGTAACGCCCAAGCCGAGCGTGAATTCGGCGAAGCCCGCGCTGAGTATTGGGCCGCGATGGCATTGGCCCAAACTCGAACTGCGCCGATCGAAGCTTTGGCAGCGTGGGACCAGTATGTGCGCAGCGCGACGACCGAAGAAAAAATGTGGGCCGTACAACAAGCGCACGCTGTGGTTGCGTCGCTTGATCGCAGCCAAGCGCTCGCGGCATGGGAAGATTCCGAGCCCGACGCCGTGCCGAGCCATATCGTGTTGGGGCGACGGGGCGCCGCCGAGCAAGCCGCCCAAGGCAAAGCGGACGAAGCTAAAGCGACCTTGGCCAGCCTGCGTGAGAGTGCCGAAGCGTGGCATATTCCACTTGATGGGCCCGCGGGAAATGCCGCCGTTGCCACCGAAAGCACGGCCGATCCTCGTCGCGTGTCAGCGTTGTTGCCAAGTGGCAGCAAACAACAACGCGTTGCCGAATCCATGCTTGCTGCATTGGCACAAGCTTCGGGGGCAGGTGGCGGTGAGGGTCTTGCGGTTGTCGACACCCAGCAGCAAAACGACGCTGATAGCGCACTTGTAGCCGTGGAGCTGGTCGCCCAAGGGCAAT
>JAKQOD010000738.1 GCA_029565465.1 Deltaproteobacteria bacterium | reverse complement strand
CGTTGCCGTTGCTGCATCGCGAAGAGATCCTCGGCATCTTGCACCTCGACTCGTTGTTTACGTCGAACGCGTTTACCGAGAAGGATTTGCAAATCTGTACCGGCATGGCGGCGCAAGCCGCGGTGTCGATTCAAAACGCTCGCCTGGCGAGCCGGATTGAAAAAGAAGCCCAGACCCGTGCCCAGATCGCGCGTTTGATTCCGCCAGCCGTCGTCGAGCAAGTGGTCAAAGGCGAGCTCGTCATCGAAAAGGGTGGCCGGCTGTCTGAAATCACGATGTTGTTCTCGGACATTCGCGGGTTCACCACGATGTCCGATGGCCGCCCCGCGCAAGAAGTCGTTCACATGTTGAACGAGTACTTCGAAGTCATGGTGGATGTGTTGTTCCAGTACAACGGCATGCTCGATAAGTTCGTCGGCGATGAAATCATTGGCTTGTTTGGCGCGCCGATTGCGTTGGCCGATGCGCCGTTCAAAGCGGTTGCCTGTGCGATCTCGATGATGCAGGCGCTGGGCGAGTTCAACCGCACCCGTGCAGCTGAAAACCTGGCGCCAATTCGAATTGGTATCGGCATCAACACCGGCAACGTGATTACTGGCTCGATCGGGTCGACGCGAGCGTTGCAATACACCGCTATCGGCGACGCCATGAACGTTGCTTCGCGATTGGTGAACGTTGCGCAGTCGGGCGAAATCATTATCTCCGAAGACACCTACCGGCATGTTGGCCAACGTATTGATGCGGTGGCGCTGCCGCCGGTGAAGGTCAAAGGCAAAGCTGAAGAGCTACGGGTATATCGTGTGCTTGGCTTGCGTGGCACCGAAGCTGCGCGACCAACCGGTCCGGGCATGCCGGGGCTCGGTGGCGAATGGGCCGCGCCAACCAAAGCATAAGCGGCAGCAGCTTTTAGAACTTGCTCGACAAAAGGCCAATTGACCAACGCGGCGGGTCGGCGAACCGCGCCGTGGCGGGGTCAGATTCCACGAACGTGCGTTGATAGCCGCGGTAAACGATGTAACCGAAGCCTGCGGCAATTCCGGCATAAACCAAACGAGCGGGCAGGCGGCGCAGCTCGGTGTTTACGCAGAACAAGTTGCCAAGCTTGATCACGTCGTTGAACTTCGAAAACGTCAAAACGTCTTTGGCGAAATCAATCCACAAACCGGTTGCTGCGACAGTGAGTGCAAGTTGGCCATAACGATTGTTCGGCCAGCCATCAGTAAATACCAATGCGCCAATGCCAGCCAATAAAACGCTGTCGGTGATTTTGGGCGCAGCTAGAAAGAACGCGTGGGCACCGCGACCGCGCAAATTGGTCACGCGCGTTAAGCCAAAATGGAAGGCGCCGGTGCGTGGGTCGCGGCCCGGAATGATGGACAGCGAGACCAGCTTGGCGCCCATCAATTTGCCCGCTAAGGCGTGTGAACCTTCATGCAAGGCGACGCCTGCGACGTAGGTTGGCGGCGTGAGCGCAAGGCCGAGCCAAACCAAATCGCTGTCGCTTGGCGCCGCCCGCGCGGTTGTCGGCGCAGCGATAGCTACGACGCACGCCAGCAATAATGCGCGTGCCCCGATGCGGCCACCTTTCACGCCGGCACCACCATGGCCGCACGCGAGTGTGGCGCAAACCCAAGTTTGGTAGCGAGGCGTTGCGATGCAAGGTTGCCTTCGACGGCGCCCCATACTGGTTGCCGGCCTTGACGCATTTCGTCTAGCAGTAATGCGGTGACCGCAATCGCTGCGAGCCCCCACTGACGATAGTCGCGCAAGGTGTCGATCGATACATCGAACCAGCGGGCGGTGCGCCAACCTGCGTAAGCAAAGGAAACCGGCACACCATCGACGTGCACGGTCCAAATCGTACGATCGCTGCGCACGCGTTCGAGTTCGGCACGCAACACCGGTTCGACATGGGCGAGCGATTCATCGGGCGCCAGCGGCAAGGCGCCGGGTTGGTCATCGAGGTGTGCCTGGCCGTTATCCAAGAGCGAAAATGTCACGTCCACAACCTGCCGTCCTGCGGCGTGGGCGGCTTCGAGCAACGAGCGTGCGGTGTCGTCGAATAAGACCGCAAGGTTAGCGTGTTGAGTTAGCACCTGCTGCCATGCGTCAGTGGTCGGTTCGCCGACCACAACTGCAAGCCCAGCCGCTTCATGGCGTAGCAACCATGCATCTCCCAAGGGGGTGCAAGCCGCTGTGGGGTCTTGAAGCAAGGCGTTTGCTTCGAGCCAACGCGGCTCATCAGCGATACGTTGCTGACATAACGCGCGCCACGTGTGGTCACTCATTTGGGTTTGGTCTTCGAAGATTTTTTCGGCGGTGGCTCGGGCACGGGGGCCGGTGGTGGTAGCGGTTGTGCTCCTGGCAAGCTGGACAAATAGGTAATTGCCGCATCCGCATCTTCGAAGAGGCACTGGTTTACGGGTTTCCCTCGCCATTGCCCGGTTTTACCGAGCCGGGTTTTGGCTCGGTCGAGCGCTGGAATTGCGCGTGGATCGCCCATGGCGCGCAGCTTGCCAACCACTTCTTTACGCTTTTCACAGCTGCTTTCTTGGTCGAGATCGAGCGTATACATCGTGAACAAATCGAGTTTGTCGATGAGCGAGTAATGTTCGGCAACAATGCGCGCCGCGCGACGGCGCTCCAGCGTGTCGCTTGCTGCAGCCGCAATCAAGCGGGCTTGTGCGTCGTCAGCTTTGGTGCGGCCCACCAGCAAATCCAGCGCTGGACCAGCGACTTCCGCGTCTTTGTCGTCGGTTAGCGCTTTGAGATTGGCACGCAGCATGGGGTCGGATTCAAGCTCGCTTTTTAACGTCAACGCTTTTTTGTACGCATCGATGGCGTGGCTGCTATCGCGTTTCGCGGAGCGGGCGTGGCCAAGAACCAACAACATCTCGGCGTTTTTTTCGTAGTCTTTGTTCTTCTCAATAATTTTGATCGCTTTGGCAGCGTCGCCGTGTTCGAGCGCAACCGAGGCTTCATGGGCTGGGCCACCAACGTCGCTGGATTGATCGCGCAGCGACCACAGCGCTACACCGGCGCCGAGGGCGGCTGCGAACAGCGCCAAGAACATCCAACTGACCCAGGCCGGCCGTCGCCGTTGGGTTAACAAGACTGGCTCCGAGTGCGGATACGTTGCAGCCGAAATTTCGAGATGGCCCGTCGTCGAAGGGCCGAGGTTTCGGCCCGTGCCGCTTGCGGATGGCTCGCCTGGGTTCGCGCCGACAGGACCCGACCCAATTTGCAGGGAACCAGTCGCCGTCAACACGTTCAGCAACGGTTGGCTGCCGTCGAGCTCGCGATCGCTTTGCGGCACGCCTGCGTTATCGTCATCGAGGTCGTTAAACATGTTATCCGCAAGCGTGCGTTCCGCTGCATCGATCGCGTCGAGAAATTCGTCGGCCGAAGCGTAGCGTTCGGCAGGGCGCTTGGTGAGGCCATGCGCAATCATCCGTTCGATCGAGGCTGGCACCCTGTGGCCGCCTGCAATCGTACGCGATGCCATTGATGGCAGCGGGCGCGCCGTGTGCATTGACATGACTTCGAGTTTGTCGTCGGAGAAAAACGGCGGATTGCCGGTCAGCAGCTCAAATGCCATCACCGACAACGCGTACAAATCGGCACGCGCATCGAGTGGATTGCCCAGCGCTTGCTCCGGTGCCATGTAGATCGGGGTGCCGAACGCCATGCCGGCTTGGGTGAGCTTCACCGCATCGTCGACGGCGTCCGCGATCACGGGCTTGGCAATGCCGAAGTCGAGAATCTTGGCAAAGTCGATGTCGTCGCCTTCGCGCACCAAAAAGATATTTTCCGGTTTGATATCGCGGTGAATGAGGCCTGCGGCATGGACGTGGGCCAAACCGCGCAAGACGTGGCGGATGATGTGCAACACGCGCGGGATCGGTAACTGCCGTTCTTTTTCGATCAACGAGCCAAGCGTGCGGCCTTCAAGAAACTCCATTGCCAAGTACAGCGAGCCGTCCGGCAAGGTGCCGACATCGTAGACACCAACGCAGTTGGGATGATCAATCTTGCCGATGGCGAGGGCTTCGCGTTCGAAGCGGCTACGTACCTCGGGGGTGGCGGCCAATACTGCGTGTAATAC
Source organism: Deltaproteobacteria bacterium (assembly GCA_029565465.1). GTDB lineage: Bacteria > Myxococcota_A > Polyangia > Haliangiales > Haliangiaceae > JABFXX01. The sequence continues at coordinate 2,034 of JAKQOD010000738.1, read as the reverse complement.
TTTGACTGCGACGGGGCGTCGCAGGCCCACATGGGTGCCGCGGTAAACCACGCCCATGCCACCCCGGCCAAGCAGGGAATCGATGCGATACCGATTGTCGATCACTTCGCCGATGCGCGCAGCTTCCGACTTCGCCAACGCCGACGTCCCCGCATTTGCGAGTTTGGACGGGGGATTGGATGGCCGCATAGCCCCCTTATTGTGCCATCGACTGGGCAGCAAACCCATGGTTTGCGCACTCGACCTGCATAAATCCGTTACCTCCCGTGGACATCCGATCTGCACGTGTGTAGATTGTGCCCGCCTAAAAAGCCCAGGTAGCTCAGTCGGTAGAGCAGAGGACTGAAAATCCTCGTGTCGGCGGTTCAATTCCGTCCCTGGGCACAAAATGTAGCAAGCGAAGGCGACATGGAAGTGTCGCCTTTGTGCGTTTCGGTCGTTTCGACAGATGTTGTTGGCGAAGGGATCAGTCGGAGTCGGCGCCGGTCACGGTTTCTGACTCGGGCGCGGGCAGGGCCTCGGTCACGGGCACGGGCACAGACACGGGCACGGGCACAGACACGGGCTCGGACGCAGGCAGAGATTCGGGCGTTGGGAGGGACTCGGTTTCGTCGGGCGTCGTCGCCAGATTTAGGTCGACTTCAAGCCCGGCTTGCGACAACGCGCGCCGGCCGCTGACGATCACTTCTTCGCGGCCATCGTCGGCGATGTGGCGCACCAGGCGGTAGGTCGTGTTGCCTTGGGCGCGCGCAACTTCGGGGGCTGCAATGAGGAGCTGCATTTCGAGGGTGCGGCACAGATCAAACAGCACGCCAAGATTGTCGCGCGACAGGCGATTGGCTTCGTCGAGGAACAAAAAGCGCAAGCTGCCGCCGGCCGGGCGAGCGCGCAATAAGTTGGCGTCGCGCTCCCACTCGGCGAGCACTACCATCATGAGTGCAGCGCCAACGCCAATGGCTTCGCCCGTCGACAACCGGCTCGGACTCGCGACTTCCCACTCGGTGTTGGCTTGCCGTTTGATTTCGACGACAAGTTCCAAATATTCGCGATAGTCGAGCAGCCGTTGGCCGCCGCTTTTGCCAGCGCCACCGTAGCGTCGGAAGATCTCGTCCAGCGCTTCTTCGATCGGCATCGTCGGCAAAAACAGCAGCTCTTGTGCTTCGCCTGCACGCAGCGCCCGCAGAATTTGCTCCATCTTTTCGATGCGGCGCATCTGCACCCGAATCGCACCGATGCTGCCAAAGCCAATACCGTCGAGTTGTTGGTTGAGCCGCTTGATGGTGCCGGCGGCACGGCGCAATTGCACATCGATGCCACGCGCGACATCTTCCGACGCGCCTCGCAAGTCGCCCTCTTGCCGCACCAAGCGTGCATGCAGCATGGTGAGTTGTTCGCGCAAGCGCACCAACGCGCGCAATGGATCGGTGTGGTCGGCCACTTGCGCTGGCACACGGCGCGCGAGCCACTGCCGGGTCCGGTGCCAAGCTTCAAGAGGATTGGTTTCGTCGCGGCGGATGAGGTCCAACAAATCGCCGGCGCCCGTAGCGCGCGAAACGCGGTCGATCAGTACGGCGCGTTTGGACTGCGCCATAGCTGCCAAGCTGGCCGGATCATTGCTGCTCGCCGTCGGAAACGCCAAGCCGTCAGCGCTGATTTGCGCGGCTAGCGCTTGCCACGCCGCGGTGGCACGCGCCGCTTCGGCCAATGCTTGTTCATGGCGTGCGATGACATCGCTTTGCCGTTGCAGCATCGAGGCGTGGCGCTCGGTAAGTGTGGCAGCTTGGGTTACAGCGTCGTGCAGGGCAACGTCGATTTCGTTGAGTTGCACGCCAATGGCCGCTAGCTCGGCGGTTGGATCCGACGGCATATCGCGACTGACGGCAAGTGACTGCAGCTCGGCGTGGAGGCGTGCGCGTAACTCGACGGCGCCATGCAACGTGCCTTCGGCTTGTTGCCGAAATGTCGTTGCTTCGTCCCAGCGCGCATCGGCTGACAGCACGTGTTCGTCGCTGGCTTGTAGCTGGCGGCGCGCTT
>JAKQOD010000737.1 GCA_029565465.1 Deltaproteobacteria bacterium | reverse complement strand
ACCATCTCGATGAGCTGCGGAGTCACGTCGCCGACCCGAGGCAACATCGCGATTTGCGGCATCGACTTGCGCAAAGATCCGCACGCTGCCAAACGCAAACTCGGCTTGGTGCCACAAGAGTTGGCGATTTACGAAAACCTCAGCGCAACGCAAAACCTGGCCTACTTCGGCGCGCTCGCTGGGCTAGACAAAACGCAGCTCGCCGAACGCATTCCGTGGGCACTCAAGATCGCTGGCCTGGCCGACCGTGCCCACGAGCCAAGCAAAAACTTTTCGGGTGGCATGAAGCGGCGCCTCAATCTGGCGTGCGGCATTGTGCATCAGCCAGCCCTGCTCGTACTCGACGAGCCCACCGTTGGCGTCGACCCACAAAGCCGCAATCACATTTTTGATGCCGTGCGCGAACTCGCCGCCAGCGGCATGAGCGTGGTTTACACCAGCCACTATATGGAAGAAGTGGAAGCGCTATGCGATCGCATTGCGATCATGGATGGTGGCCACATCGTTGCAACTGGCCGCATTGCCGAGCTGGTGGCGCAGCACGCTGGCGCAGGGGTTGAAATTCAAGTCGCACACAGCGACGGTGCCAAACTAGCCGCCGCGTTAGCCAGCGTCAAAGGCGCACGCATCGACGACAAGCTGCAACACATCGTGCGCGTTGCAGCGCTTAACGACCTGGCCGCTACGCTTACTGCACTGCAACAAGCGAGCATCGCGGTTGAACGTGTCACGTCGCGCGACGCTAATCTTGAAACCGTCTTTCTTGCCCTCACCGGCAAAGCACTGCGAGACGAATAATGTTGTTAGCCGGAATCAAAAAAGACATTGCGTTGCTGCTGCGTGATCGCGGCGCGTTGATCAGCATGTTTGCGTTGCCGCTGATCTTCATCGGCGTGTTTGGCTCGATGTTTAAGTTCGGGCCCGAAGCCGGCTCGCCGCAAAAAGTTGGCGTATACGCAGCCGCAGGAGATGCCCGCGGCGCCGCCATGCGAGCATCGGTGGCCGCTACGCCAGGCTTTGCGGTCGTCGACATGGCCACGCCCGATGTCGCGCGCGCAGCGGTGGCTAGCGAAAGCGTGGCTGCCGCGTTGATTATCCCGCCTGACTTTTCACCTGCCGATGGCCGGCCAGTTGAACTTGCAATCGACGAAGGCGCACCTGTGCAAGTGCGCGGCCCGCTGACCGGTGCGCTCACCGGCGCAGTGATTCGCACGCTGTTGCCAATCACGCCCGAGCTTGCGCGCGACCTGACAAATCCAGTGGTGGCGAAAACGCCGCCGCAACTAGCCAAACCGCCCGAGAACCTCTCGGGCTTTCAAGTCAGCGTGCCTGGCAACGCCGTGCTGTTTGGGTTCTTTATTGCGCTCACCGTTGCGATGTCGTTTTCCGAGGAGAAACGCACTGGCACCTGGCGGCGACAACTCGCTTCGCCAGTATCGCGTGCAAGCATCTTGTTGGCGAAGCTGGTGCCGTTTTACATCATCTCGCTGCTGCAAATGGCGTTCTTGTTTGGCGTTGGTGCAGCCGTCTTCGGCATGCGGGTATCGGGCAGCCTTCCAGCGTTTATCACGGTGGTCGCCGCCGTTTCGCTGTGCGCGGTATCGCTCGGCTTGGTCTTCGCTTCGTTTGGCGGCTCAGAAAAGCAGCTCGGCAGCATCGGCTCGGTTTCGACGCTGGTCATGGGCTTGCTCGGCGGCTGCATGATTCCCCGCTTGGTGATGCCAGGCTTTTTTCGCTCCATCGGTAACATCGTGCCGCAATCGTGGGCGCTCGACGGTTATTACGCATTGTTGATTCGCACTGGCACAGGGTTCGCCGATGTAGCACCACAGATTGGTGCGCTGCTTGGCTTCACTGCGGTGTTCTGTGCATTCGGCGTCGCACGCTTCAAGTTTGAATCATAAAGATGCGGGGGCTATCCAAGCGAACGCCCCTGGACGAAGGCACGGCTAAAAAACTGCTCGGCTAGTTAGGACTTACATATAACGGCGCTAAGCAAATCATGGGTGAGGCCTTGCCCGGACCACGGCTCACCAAAATCGACTTCGGCGCGATTGTTGAACGCAATGACCACCAGGTCGAGCTCGGGCACAAGCAGATTGCGGACCCCGATGTAGCCGGTCGCGCCGCGACGTTCAATGATTCGCACCTCGCGCTTGCAGGCACTGAGTGCAACCGGAAAGGACCACTGCCCGAGTGCGATAAAACCTTGCTCTGCCTGACTCTCCCAGAGTTGTGCGCGCGAGGCTGCCGACAACAAGGTACCGGCTAGCAGCGCGCGATCAAACGCCAACATGTCCATGATGCGGCCTGACAGATCGCCGGCGCCCTTGTAGCGCGCAAAATCAAAGAGCCCGTGGTCCGATACGAGCCCTTCATACCCTGCGATTCGCTCTCCGCTATCGCTGAATGACGTATGCAACGTCTTGTTGAGCTCGGCGATATGTGTGGCCCACGGCTTGCCGGTTACCTGTTCAAGCACCGCGACCGCGACGGTGTAGTCACAGTTGTTGTAGCTCCACGCGCCGCCGCTTGGGCCTGTAACTTTGCTGCCGCAATACGCCAGCATGTCGGGCGCTGGCGTAGCAGGGGAATACAAGGCCGGCACCCCGACTGCATTCTTGGGGCTATCGTCGGGGTTAGGAAAGCCGGTCTGGTGCCGCAACAATTGCCGCACGGTCACGGTGCCCGCGTTGGCGCTGGAAAAGGCAGGCAAGTAGCTGCGCACGGGTTGATCAAGCGCGACCTGACCGCGTTCGGCTGCTTGCATCATCAAGACCGCCAAGATCTGTTTGGTGATCGACGCCAGCGTCCATCGTTGCTCAGCGGCGAAGTGCGCTTGCGTTGTCGGTGCGGTGGTTCCAATGCTGGTCGAGACCAGCACCCGCTCGCCTTGCGAAACCAGCACCCAGCCGTTCAGTTTGGCCGTTTGTGCAAGCGAGGTGACTCGCGCGGTTAGGCTGTCGTCGGTCGGAGCAGTGCGTGTAGGCGCAACCGTTTGAGGCGCGCCACAGCCCAGCGCCGTCGAAAGCAGCGCGCCTAACCAATAGAAATTCCGGATACGCATATCCGCTGTCTAGCGCACGGCAACAGTGCGCACAAGCTGACCTGTTGCAACACCGCAGATCGCGTGTCACACGTTGGCCGTAGGCCTTGAACGCCAACGTTCGATGCGCGTCGGGAGAAACCGCAGCAAACCCAGCCGACGCGCGCTACAATGAGGCGTGCGTGCACTACTCCTTACTGGTTGGTTGCTGGTTGTCGCTGCTTGCAGTGCCCCTTCGCGCAGCGTGGCACCGGCAACGCCGCCCGTCTTACGACTGGCCTCGCTGTCTGCACCAAGCAATTTGGTGCCGATTCAAGCACCGCCGCCCAGCGAAGTTACGCGGTTGCAACTCGCAGCGTCCTATACCAAGTATGTCGCAATCAACGGATTTCCGATTGTTGCATCAAGCGCGGTATCTGACGACGCGTTGCGCGAAGCACGTTATCTAATTGAACGCGAAGTCGCGCATCGGCCTGCCCTTTTGCAACCACTGGTAACCGCTGGCGTGCGCTTTGTGGTGATGGCGCCGCACGAAATGACCACCGATGTGCCCGAGCACGCTGACCTGACGCCCAAAGCGTATTGGGATCGCCGCGCGCGTGGGTTGGGCGCAACCATCGAGCGACCAGCGGTTAGCTGCGGCGAAGAAAACCTGCTTGATGTCGCGGGTGATCCGTACGCGATCGAAAACATCCTGCTGCATGAGTTCGCCCACGTGCTGCATGAGTTTTCGATGGCCAAGCTCGATCCAACGTTTGATCGCCGGCTTCGTGCGGCCTACGCCAATGCCAAAGCCAAAGGGCTGTGGAACCGCGCGGTCGACGCACCTGGCGACCCGCAAGTATACGCGATGGAAAATCCAAGCGAATATTGGGCGGAAGCAACCCAGTCTTGGTTTGATAGCAATCGGGTCAACGATAACCAGCATGGGCCGATCGATACGCGTGCCAAAGTGAAGGCTGGAGATCCAATGGTTGCGGCGCTACTCACCGAGGTGTTTGGCGACGCACCATGGCGCTATCGCAAGCCGCACCAACGCAGCGCCGCCGAGCTTGCGCATCTGGCGAATGGCGGGAAGCCCGTTGGCGTGGCGGCATTTGCATGGCCCATAATGGAGCAGACCAGCGGACGCTGGGGAGCGGGGCCAGAAGCGCCCGCCGTGGCAACCGGTGCAACCCTGACGCTGGCCGCAGGCCCGTTGCCACCAGTGCCCAGCCGTTCACCGGCGTCGTCCCAATCCGTCAATTTGCAGATTCGCAATACACGCAGCAAGCCGGTACAGTTGGTGTGGTTAGACTTTAGCGGCAACTATGCCGACTACGGCACGATTGCAACTAGCACGGCCCAAGCACAACAGACCTACGCGGGCCATGTTTGGTTCATCGCCGAAGATGGCTACTTCATCAGTGCGTTCATCGCGCCCGCGCAATCGACGACGATTGTCATCAAATAGGCGCGTTCGCTTCAGCGTCGCACCACGTGGCATGCTTCGTTGGGCAAGCCATCGTCGGTCATCTGGGCCGCGGCCGCTAAGTCGTGCGGCAGCGGTGCGTAACTCACGGCGTACGTCGACGGCAGTAGCTTTTCGATGAACGGCAACGCTGGGTAGTACGCAAACGTGCCACCCACGCGCAGGCTGCTCAAGATGCGCATGTAGGCGCGCGCATAATCTTGGGCGCTGTGGTCCGCCGCTAGATCGGCCTGCCGAAAGAATAGCGAGAAGCCGTGGTGCGACGTAATCAAGCTCCAACGTGCGGCACCGTAATCAAAGCCTAGCCAGTCGGCGCGTTCGCCCGGTGGCGTTGGATCGCGATCAATGCCGCGAGCTTCAACGCCGAGATTGCGCGCATAGCGCACTAGGCTTGCGTCGCCACAACCGATATCGAGCAACGGGCCAGGCAACGCGCTCAGCGTAGCGCCGTCGACACCAAGCGCGCGCAGGATCAATTCTGGTGAGTAGCGCGATGCGGTGACGATCCGCTGATTGCCGCCGAGGATATCGGCCAATAAGAGCACCAAGCGGCGGCGATGCGCTGCCATCGCGAATTGCGTCGCGTTGCCTTCAAACAACGTTTCGGCTTCGCTGACTAACGCGCGCACCGCGACATCGTCGATCGTAATGAACTGATTGCGTTGCCACAACCATCGCATCCACAACACGGCCAGCCACGCGGCCGGGGCATCGGCGAAGCGGCAGCCCGCCAACGCAACGGCTAATGAGGTGCCCGGTGGTGGCCGGAGCACCGACGCAGGAGTGTCAAATTCGTCGCTGATTAGGGTGCGTTGCGCGTCTTGGTCGCTGGCCAACGCGGCAACATCAGTGGCACGGTATGCTGGCGGCGCATCAGGGCCAAGCGCAGCATCGATCGGCCAATTTTGCACTAATGCAGTCAGTCGCTGTTGCAGCGCGGACGCAGGATACAGTGCCACGACGTCGCCGCCTGGCTCGCTAGGCTTATTCACCGTGGGCCTCGCCGCGCCGTGCAAAAGCCAATTCAAGCTGCGCCAACGCGGCAGCAACCGCGGTTTCGACTCGCAAAATCGACGACGACAACCATAGCGGTGCAAACCCACGTTCAGCCAACGTTGCCAACTCGCGTTCGATCCAGCCACCTTCGGGGCCAAGCGCAAGCACCGCCGGCATGGCGCTAGCGCTGCTCGCAGCATGACCGCAGGCATCAAGCAGGGCCCCTGGATGCGCAACCAAGCGCACGCCGGGCGCACCGACGGCATCGCTGGGGAACTCGGCATCCAACATCTGCATCAGCCGAGGATACACCGAGATTGTAGGCAAGCGAGTGTGGCCGCCTTGTTCAGCGCCCAAGATACAATCCTCCCGCAATGCCGGAGCCGCCATGCGTGGCGACTCAAGATAAGCCTTGTCGACGCGCCACGAGTTGGTCAGCACGATCCGCTGCACGCCGAATGTCGCCAAGGTTTCGATCACGCGGCTAAGTACTTTAGGGCGCGGCACTGCCAGCACAACCGTGAGGGCGTGCAACGCATGTGGTGGCACGGGGTCGGCAGCCTGGGACGGCGCAAAGGCAACCTGATAACTATCGCTGGCGATCGAACGCACGATCACGGTGCCACGCGCGCCGTCGATCACGCCAGCGCGCAAGCTTGCACCAAGCGCCGGCTTGATCACGTTGCGCAGATGCTCAGCGCGCCGGCCGTGCAGCATCGCAACACCGTCGGCATCGAGCTCATCAGCGTGCAGCAACAACAAATTCATGTGCCTTGGGCCACTTTGCCTACCGGCGCCACTAATTGGCGCGCATCCGCCAAGCTCATCGGCGTTAGCTGGTTGACGCCAGCTTGGGCGTAACGACGCGCGGCGCTTGCCAACATGGGCCCACCGGCTTCACCTTGATCGAGGCACCACTGCGCGTGTTCGCATAGATACGCCAACGACATCGCGCGACCCAGCGTCATGGCAAAGCGCCGAGCGCCGGCTTCTAAACGATCGGGCGCGTCGAAGGTTTCCGCGGCCCACGTCATCGCGGCCACGGCGGCGGCGACGGCTTGCCGTGCAGGCTCGATCAATTCCATGGCGTGTGCAGCGTTGGCCGCGCGTTGCACATCGGCCACGACGGTTTCTGGCACGCCGGCTTTGCTCAGCGCGCGCAACGTATCAAGCGACAACACATTGGTGGTGCCTTCCCAAATTGGCAACACATTGGCGTCGGCCAACAACCGTGGCAAGCCGGTGTCTTCGACGTAACCTGCACCGCCGCAAGCTTCGATAGCTTCTTGCACAACGGCCACTGCTTGTTTGCCGGTGGTGAGCTTGCCAACCGGCGTCAACACCCGCGACAACGCGGCTTCGGCTTCGTCGGCAACACCATGTTCAGCGCGGCCCAACAGTTCGGCCATGCGGAATGCCAGCATGAACGCGCCCGCATATTCGGCTTCGAGCCCGGCCAGGGTATCGATGTGCAGCGGCTTGTCGATCAGCAAACTGCCAAACGCCGTGCGCCGCGTTGCAAAATCTTTGGCCAACGCGATACCTCGCCGCATCAGCCCGACGGCGGAAATTGCATTCCAGGTCCGAGTCGTCCCAAGCATTGGGGTAATCGCACGCACACCGTCAGTGAGGTTGCCGACCAACCGCGCAGGCGCACCGTCGAGGGTCAGCTCAGCTGTCGGCACTTTGCGGGTGCCGAGTTTGTCTTTGAGGCGATTGACCAAGATGTTGCGCAGCCGGCCGTTGGCGTCGCGGGTTTCCACTGCAAACATCGCAAGCCCACGCGAGCCGGCGGCGCCACCCTCGGGCCGTGCCAGCGTCAACGCAACTTGCGACGTGGTTGCCGAGGTAAACCATTTGGTGCCGTACAAGCGCCACTGACCATCCGCGTCTTGCCGCGCCACGGTTTCCGTCGTGCCAACGTCGGAGCCACCGGTGCGCTCCGTCATCCATTGCCCTGACGTCCACGCTTGCGCTGGATCGCGCGTGATCAAGTGCGGCACATAGTCTTTAATCAACTCGTTGTTGCCGCTGGCGATCAAGGTGCGGGCAGCGCCGTCGGTCATGGCAAGCGGGCAACTGTAGAGATCGAGCGATGGCCCAAGCAGCAACACCACGGCCATCTGATGCAAGCGTGCGCCGGCGCCGTGGGTTGGTTCGTATGCCGCGGCAACCATGCCGTGCTCGGCGGCGAGCTTTTGCGCGTCGCGCCACAGCGGCGAAACTTCGATGTGATCGATGCGATTGCCCCACGCGTCCCACTGGGTCAGCACTGGCTCGTTTTCACGATCTGCGAGTGATTTACCGTAGTACTCGATCGCAACTTCGCCGAGCTTGCGTAGCTCGGCTTCCAGCGCCGGGCCATGCTCACCACCGCCGAGCTTGCGGCGGACGTAGCCTGCCAGCAAGGGATCTTCGTCGTACGGGTTTTGCAGTTGCGGAGGCGCTTGAGAAAATCCCATGGCGCAAGGCTAATGCAAAACGTGGCCATGTGCGGCCCTGCCCAATCCAATTCGACTTCGAGGCAGCGACCGGCGTTCAACGTTTGCGCACCACCGCAAACCACTGCGAACTGGTCCACGTTGGCGTTAGGCCTTTTTGTTTGGCGTCTGCGACATCAATGGTTGCAGCCGACCCTTCAATCCAATAGCTATCGCCGGCAACGGTCCCAAACACATAGCCCCTAAATTCTTGGGGTTCGGTCGATGGTGTTTCGAGTCGAATGTTGTGCTCCCAACGGGGCGGCCGATGGCCTGTTTGGCACCGCGCACCGGTAGTGATCGACCAATCCGCAGGCAACTCGTTCATGAAGATCAGCGGCTTACCTTGAGCGTCGACGATACGTGCGTGCAATTTCGCACCGTCGACCCAAAGGTCTGCCGTAATCGTATCCCCGCGACGCAGTGGCATCGGCAGCTTCGCTGGCAAGGCAACTTGAAACGTCTGCCGCGTGCCCGCGACCGAGACCCGTACGACACCCCCTTCAAGTTTTTTTAATTGGGTAATTTTGCCATGCAGCTTTCGGCGCTCGGTATCGGCTTCATCACCGGTCGAAACAACGACTAACTCAACGAGTTGGGCCTGGCTCGAAAACGCCGGTGCCGTTTGCGCCACGGTCGTTTTCCCCGCCCCCGCTAAACACCACGCAATGCACCAAACTGCGACCCCACGATGCACAGGCTTCGTGCTGAACATAACTGCCTACTCAACAACCAGCGGACGAACAAATACTTCAACCCAGTTTTCGTCGGCGGATTGATTGATCACCCAGCTCGACACCACGAGGTTGTTGCCACCGACCGCAGCCGAAGCAAAGAAGCCGTACGCACCGGTAAACGGATCTTCGGTGCCTGCAATTGCAGCGCGACGCCAGATGTTGCCGTTCTTCTGCGAAACCAACAGCTCGTGCGTGGTGGCATCTTGGTACACCACGGTTGGCCCAATGTTTGGCCCAACAATCAGATTGGCATCGTCGCCAACGAAGTGAAATTCAGGTTTTGGCAAACCATCCGAGGTTTGGCCAACGATGCGATAGCCGTTGTCGATGACTTCGGGCATCGCGTTTGGCTTCACTTCATAGAACAACAAGTCATCTTTTTGCGCGCTGACGTAAGCAACTTTGACGTTGCCTTGAGCATCGACAGCAACCGAAGGCGACCAACCTGCGTCGTTACCGTTACCTGCGCCATCAAGCACCACAGGCGCATCGAACTTGCCAGTGCCCGGGTTGAACTTGGACATCTTCAAGTCGCCATTGCCGCGGTCGTAATAGACCACCACTGGTGCTTGGTTTGGCTGGCGTGCCATGTCGACGAACAAGCCCAAGCCTGCTGGCAGTGGGTAGACGTCTGGATTTTGTGGATCTTCGAGCGGCACTGGCGCCGTATCGACCACAAACATTTGCCAATCGGCAGCCGAGGTTGGCACTGCCACTTGCGCCGCAGCAAAGCGGATTTCCGCGCGCTTGCCAGCGCCGTCGATCTTGTGGGCAAGGTACGCGATGCCTGGGCGACCATCATCGGTGCGCAGCGCCATCGACGTATACATGCCAGCGTTGGTGCCAGCGGTTTCAGTCAGTGGGCCGGTGCCTGCATCAACAACGTGAATTTGCCATGCACCGTTCACTTTGGCCGCAAACTTCAACGACCCCATATCACGATCGAAATAGCTCACCATCGGCGTACCGCTCGACGTGACTTGCACGCTGGTGTACATGCCAACGTCGACGCCTGCATCAGCGATGCCGCCACGGATATTGCTGCCTTCAACGGTCACGGGGCCAGCCGGCACGCCATCAACCCATTCCCACGATTCATCAGGAATGCGACCAGCGCCGGTAACTTTTGCCATGACTAAGTCGCCGTGTGATTGCGCATACGCCGAAACCCAAATGTCGGAGCCGCTCGACGATGCAGCAACATCCGAATATGGGCCAACCTTGCCGATTGGAATGTCATCACTGCACAAACACGAGTGGTCGATGCAAAACGGAATTTGGCCCTTCGGACATTCCGCACAGTCTTCCACCACTTCGCACGATTGTGCGCTGGTTGAACCGCAGTTACATGCCGGCACCAATGCGCCTGCGATCACCACGCCAGCAACCATTGCTACCGGGCGCAGCGCGCGCAGCGCACGCGCCGATTGCCGCCGACGGCCAAGCAACAAAAACCCAGCCACCAAGCCTGCCAACGCAATGTTGCCAGTGCTTGGCACGCCGCTACTGTCACAGCTGCAACCGTTGCTGGCGCCAGCTTGGCCATGGAAGCCCGATGCAAGCGAGAACAATTCCAGGGTCTGGTTGCCGGTTTGATCTTCGAGGAAGACCACGAGCTCTCCATTGGCCGCCAAACCTTCAGCTTGCGCGCGGGTCAACGAGGCAGCGCCACCAGTTTGCCAATCGGTAGCTGGCGTGTCGTCGCCTGGGCGACCAAACGCGATCTTGATGTTGTCGTTAGCAACCAAGTCCGAACCGCGCACATGCAATTCGTCGCCAATCCATTTGGCTTGGCTGGTCAAGAAGCGTGGACCAACCGAGTCGATCACGACATCGATTTCGCCAGCTTCTTCAGTGGTGCGATAGTCACCCTTAACCCGCGAGATCAAGCCAATGGTGTACTTGCCTTGCATTGCAAACATCTTGTCAGCAATGACGAGCTTGCCGCCTGGCACAAAGCCACGCCACATGCCGCCATTGAGGTTGTAGCTGTATTCCATGGTGCGGCCGGCAGCATCGTATGCCGGCGCATCCAACGTAACCGTCGGCATCTTGCCTTTGCCTGGCTTGGCCAACGCCGTGCCGATATCGGTAGCCGATGGCGTATCGACAGCAAGCAAGGTTGGGCGCAACCGCACGGCAGGTGCTGGTGCCACGCCGTTGAAGGTGTCGAGCTGCGTAATGGCAGCACCAATCGCAGCGTTGTCCCGGCCCATGTTACGCAGCTTGGCCGAAGCGCCAAAGTTCGCCAGAATCGCAACAAATTCGTCTTGGCTGGTAATGACCTTCTTCATGCGCAGGTTTTCGAGCTTGAAGCCGGCAAATGTCGGCACGTCAAACGCTGGCAAGCTGCCAATGAGTGGCGTAATCACATCGAAAATCGCTGGCAGTTTTTGCTCAAGCTCGGCTTTGCTTTCGCGCACGAACTCGTTGTTGATAACTTTGAGCGTAACGTTTTCTTTTTTGAGGCCGACCAGTGTTGGCTTGATGCGCGCTGGCATGTTCGGCATTTGTTCAAATTCGAGGTTGATGCCAACGTTCATCGTCAATTGCATGGTGAATGCGCGGACGTAACGCTCATACAAGAACGCGTACACGTCGACTTCCATTTCCTTGATGCCCAACGTCACCGATGGCGACGCCACGGTGCCATCGCCAATCACGAAATCCACGGCCTTTTGCGGGCGGATAACCATCAGCACTGGGTCTTTGCCATTTTCGCTGCCTAGTTCAGCAAGCGAAGGCACGAAGATGCCAAAGGTACCAACGTTTAGTTGGCTGATAAACGAGGTGCCGATGCCAAGACACATGGCGCCCGAAGCAACCGCGTGATGACCAAACAAATCCAGCGTCGTCTCGGAGAAACCCATTGCAATGTCAGTCGCGGCTGGGTCCGGCATGCCTTTGAATTCATCTGCGGCAGCCAGGGTAAACGTGCTGCGTGTGGTGATTGGCAACGATGCAGGTGGTGCCGCAAAGTTTGGCGCTTTGAATGGCGGCACGCACAACGCTGGTTCGCTATCGAGTTCAGGCGAGCGCGTGGTTGGATCTTCGTCAGCGTTGAAACCAGTGATCAAGCCAAGCGTCATGCCACCGTTGTTCAAGGTGACAAAGCCACCTGGTACGATGCGGCTTTCCATCAAGCCTTCGGTGCCAGGGGAAATGCCAGCCAACATTTGGCCAAGGTCGGTCATGCCAGCAACACCCAGTGGGTTTGGCAAGAAGCCTTGGATGATGTCGTTGATGGTTGGTTCAAGCAACTGAATGATGAATTGCCCCAGCGCCGAATCGAGCAAGTCGATAGCAACGTTGATGATGTCGCTCAAAATCGAACAACCGGAGGTGCTCACCCCCGAGAAGTCGGTGTCGTTGATGCTCGCAAGGTCGATTTTCAATTCGCCCGTGGCTGGGTCGATATCGAACGCAACATCGAGGTCAGCTTTGAGCGACGTCGCGGTGACGTTGATGGTGCACGAGCCCAAGAAGTTGCTCAGCCGCACGGCCGTAGTCGCCGTTAAGTCAATTTTGACGTTCAACGTGTTCGCGGTGGTAACAACCAACTGCGTCGAGTTGAGGTTGAGGTTCACCTTACAACCCGGATTGCAGGTTGGACCGTTGTTTGACGTGCAGGCGTCAGCCACCCCTAAATCGGTTGGCGCAATGCAGAACCCGTTGGCGAAGCCTTGATTGAGCAGGCCTGGCACAATTGATTGCAGCTTGTTGAAGCCGGCTTGGGTTACGCGGATCTGACCGCCACCTTCGACGGTTTGGTCGGCTGGCAATTTGCCGCCAGGCAATGGTTGGGACGCACAACCGCCGCACCCGCCAGCGCCGCCACAAGCGCCGAACGAAACGACAAACAATAATGACAAAACGAAGTTAATGATATTCGAACGTGCAAACACGAAAAGCCTCCCCGAGTAACGCGGATTCCGCGGCCACGTAACACGAACGTTACCGGAAAGCAGCCGAAAAGTAGTGATGATCTTTTCTGACGCAACGCGTCAGTGTGCGCGATCTGACATTGTTGCGAAGATTGGCGCCACAGGAAAAAATCGACGACGTGCCTGCCGACCGGCCTTCATGGGTTGACGATAAATTGAGCCACTACGACAGATGAAGACAGACTGCGACAGACTGGAGCCAAGAAGCGACATGCATCAAACACCGGGGCAGCGGCACGGACAGGTGCACCGGCACGGACAGGTGCTCAGGCACGGACACGGATACGGATACGGATACGGACACGGACACGGACACGGACACGGACACGGACACGGATACGGATACGGATACGGATACGGCCACGGATACGGCCACGGCCACGGATACGGCTGTCGATTGATCACAAGTTCTGGTGTGATGTCAGCGATCTGCGACACAAGCGTGGCCCAACGGGCTCCTCCCAGCAGCCAACGAGGGCGTAAGGTGGCGCTTTGCATGAGCGCACTTCCGTCGGCCGCGCGGCCGCGAGCTCCCTGCGGGGCAACCAGTCAGCTGCGCCGCCTGCGGTTCAATTGAACGGTCGCGGCGGCGCGCTA
>JAKQOD010000732.1 GCA_029565465.1 Deltaproteobacteria bacterium | reverse complement strand
CGCTCAGCGCGGCCACCAGCAGCGCCAACCCGCCAATGCTGGCGAGCTTAGTGTTTGCAGGTTTGCTACTGTTGTTGATTGCGGCGCTCATTCGCCGCGCAACGTTTGTAGCGCCAAGCGCACGGGCGCAGCGAGCATCGTTTTGGTTGGCGGTTGCGGCGGACCTCGCGGATATTGAATTGTCGCTATGCATGGTTGCGGCGATGTATGCGGTGATCGCTGTAACCGGGCATCAAGCCTCAATGGCGTATCCGTTACTCTATGGTTTGGTGGCGTTTTCGGTCACCACGATGGCACGGCCGGGGGCCATCGCCGTGGTCGGCGCCTGTGTTTTGCTTGAACTTGCAGCGTTCGTGCGGTTAGGCGCGCCAACCACTGTCACCGTTACCGTGGTGATCCACGTGGTGTTAGTAGTCGGTGCGGCGCTTGCCCACGCTTTGATGCTGCGTGGCTTGGTGGCGCGTTACCGGGCACGGCGGATGCGGCGGCTCGATGATGAAATCGCGGCACTGCGCGAATCGGCACGCGACTATCGCTTGATTGCGGCATCGCTGGGGCCTTCGTCGCGGGCGCCTCGGCAACGCGACGAAGAAGAGCGGTTGTTGGCGATGGGTGGGGTTGGCATGATCGCCGATGCGGCCCATTGGGCGTTGGCAACGGTGAAGCGGTCGTTGAGCGCACGCACGGTGGCGTTGCTGTGGCTCGACGAAGATGGCGAACGCGTCAAGCTGCGCGAAGTGGTGTCCGACAGCGACGACATCGCGTTGCATAACAAGCTGCCATCTGCAGGCATCTTGGGCGCCGTGATTCGCGATCGTAATCCGCTGCTGTGCGCTGCCACCAAGTCAGGCCAGTTGCCATATTACGTCAGCGACCGCGGTGGTAGTGCTTTGGTGGCTGTGCCCGTGCTTGAAGGTGGCCACTTGCGTGGCGTGTTGTGTGCCGACCGTGATCAAGCGTTTGCTGAAGCTGATCGCGACCTGCTGGTCGATGCAGCCGCGCAGTTGCTGCGCGCGGTGCAATCCGAGCAAGTGTTTCGCGCGGTCGAGCGCGCCAAGTATGAACATGAGCGGTTTTACGCCGCGGCTACCATGCTGGGCCAAGCATTGACGCCGGAACAAGTGATGGAAACTGCATTCGATGCCGCGCGCGCGATTGTCGACTACGACGCAGGGGTCATCACGATGTATGATCGTGAAAGCAAAAAACACCGCGTCCATGCAGTGCGTCGGTTTGACCAAGCATCGACGATTATCGACGACAAAAGCCTGATCGATTTGGAATTTCGCGACAACGCTGGTTTGGTTTCGATGGTGGTGAAGAACCGCCACTATCTGCCTGCAACTGGTGAATTGCGGGACGTTTCCGTGCCTGTGTTCAATAAAAAGATCGACTTGAGCGACGTGAAATCGCTATTGGTCATTCCGTTGCTGTCAGCCGACGAGCCGATTGGCACATTGACCTTGTTCGCGAATGCCGAGAAACGCTTTGGCAAAGACGTGCGCGAAATGCTCAGCGTCATCGCCAACCAAGTCGCCACGTCGCTGCAAAACGGGTTTCTGTATCGCAAGATGGAAACGATGGCGACCACCGACGGCCTTACCGGGCTCACCAATCACCGGACCTTCCAACAGAAATTTGCTGATCTGCTCGACCGCGCCGATCGTCATGGTTATCGGGTGGCAATGCTGTTGTGCGACGTCGATCATTTTAAGAAGGTCAACGACAACTACGGTCACCCTGTTGGTGATGAAGTGCTGCGTCGGGTGGCCAAAGTGCTGCAAGACGTGCCTCGCAAGATCGACGTGCCGGCGCGTTACGGTGGTGAAGAATTTGCCGTATTGCTCGACAACGTTAGCGCCGAACAAGCACGCGCGGTTGCCGAGCGCATCCGCATCGAAGTCAGCAAGATCGTCGTCGAGACGGAAAAGGGCCCACTGCAAGTTACCGAGTCGATTGGGGTGGCGCTGTTTCCCGACGATGGCCGCGACCGTGCGGTGCTGATCGAACGCGCCGACTTGGCTCTGTATCACGCCAAGCACACCGGCCGAAACCGCGTGGTCAGCTACCAAGAGTTTGCAGCGACGCGTAGCAACAGTGCACCAGTGGAAACCAAAAAGGCTTCGTAGCCGATGCAGCGTGCGCGCTTCCGCTAGCAGCAGCAGGCACATCGCACAAGGGCAAGCTTCGGCAATCGATCTCGGGGGAGACTTCGGGCGTTCTGCGACCCAAGCGTTTGACGTGCCTGCCGCTGCCCATGACAATTGGGCGTGGCAATAAAAAACTACGTGCTCGACACCAACGTGCTGCTCCACGATGCGCGCGCCTTCTATGCGTTCGCTGACAACAACGTGATCATCCCGATCTACGTCATCGAGGAAATCGACACTTTCAAAAAAGACCAAAACGAACTGGGCCGCAACGCACGTCAAGTAGCGCGCTTGCTCGACCAATATCGCTCGCAAGGCGGCTTGTCGAATGCGCAGAAGATGGAAAACGGCGGCACCGTGCGCGTGGTGCTGCCGAAGACGCCGCAGAAGAACCCGAGCTATGACTCGCGCAACATGGATCAGCGCATCTTGGAAACTGCGCTCGAAGTTCGTGATGCCGACCGTGAACATCCGACGATCTTGGTTACCAAAGACGTCAACATGCGCATCCGTGGCGATGCGTTGGGCCTCGATACCGTCGATTTTGAACCGGAAAAAGTTTCAATCGATGAGTTGTACAACGGCAATCGTGATCTCAGCGTCGCCACCGGCATCGTCGATACCTTCTTTACCGAAGGCAGCGTTGCGATCGAAGCTGAACCGCCGTTGCACGCCAACGAGTACCTGACGATCAAAGAAGAAGTAACCGGCAAATCTGCACTAGGCCGCTACGATGTTGCGCAACAAAAAGTAGTCGGTGTCAAAAAGCTGCGCGAAGGCGTGTGGGGCATCAAGCCACGCAACAAAGAACAACACTTTGCGTTGGACTTGTTGCTCAACGACGATGTGAAATTGGTAACCCTGGTCGGCAAAGCTGGCACGGGTAAGACGTTGCTTGCGATCGCTGCGGGTTTGCAAAAAGTGACCGAAGACCAAACGTTTTCCAAGCTGTTGGTGTCGCGCCCAATTTTCCCGATGGGCCGCGATATCGGCTTTTTGCCGGGTGACATCGAAGAAAAGCTCAATCCTTGGATGCAGCCGATCTACGACAACTTGGAATTTTTGCTTGGCCTTAACAAAGCCGACAAAAAGGAGGGGCGCAGCTACGCCGAGCTCGTCGACATGGGCTTCGTGGAAATCGAGCCGCTGACCTACATTCGCGGCCGCTCGCTGCCAAATGTCTTCATGATCGTCGACGAAGCGCAGAACCTAACGCCACATGAGGTGAAAACCATCGTGACGCGGGCAGGCGAAGGCACCAAGATCATCCTCACGGGCGACCCCTACCAAATCGACCATCCGTACTTGGATTCGT
Organism: Deltaproteobacteria bacterium; assembly: GCA_029565465.1. GTDB lineage: Bacteria > Myxococcota_A > Polyangia > Haliangiales > Haliangiaceae > JABFXX01. Next base: position 6,078 of record JAKQOD010000732.1, on the reverse strand, counting down.
CAAACAACGGGCTCACCACGGTGGCGGAACGCTTCAAACAAGAAGGCCTCGCCGGCCACATCATCTTGACCAAGGGTGAACGTTCGCCACTGGCCGAACTCGCTACGCAGATTCTGTAAAGCGGCGGGCCGCTCGCTATCGGTGCGGCTGAATACGCACTTGGAGCTTAGCGATGTCGCGGCGTTCTTCTGAGCTGCACAACAATTCAAAGATGTCACCCGCGCGCGCGCGACGATAGAGCTCAAACCGTGCGTTGGTGAGGTCATGTCCGTCGTGATCAAACGCGAGGGTGCAGCTTGCGACGTCGTCGTCGTTCGACACATCTTCATCAAAGATCGTGAAGCGCAAATAGCGCAGATATAACGAGCTGATGTTGGAATAGATGACCAGTTCATTCCAATTGGGTGTCAACGTGTCGTCGCGCGTGGGGGACGTCTGCGAAGGCTTGCAATCGCGTCCCGCCGGGTCCCAGCCGTCGACAAACGGCGCGCTGTTACACGCCGAAATCTTCACGAAAGGATCCGGATCGCCCCCGGCAATATCCCACGCGCTATCGCTGTCGTCTTTGGGTGGCAGCGTGGCGTTGCGCAGCAGGACGTCGAAGGTTTGCAACGGCGGCAAATAACAATGTTGATCGGCGCCATCCCCGATGTTGGGTACACACGCAAATTCACCACATACGTCGCAGCCCATCGGGCCACTGTTGTCCTGGCCGCATGCGTTGGTCGACGTGCCCGGTTCACAGGTGCCGTTATCGAGCCCGCAGCCTTGCGTGCAAGCCGTTGCGACGCAGCCGCCGTCGACGCAAATTTGATCGGCTGGGCAGGCGACACAGGCTTCGCCGCGGCGACCACACGCCGCATTGGTGTTGCGGGAGCGTACAAACGGTTTGCAGCCGCCATCGTTTTGGCAGCATCCATCACATGTTTGCGCGCAGGTGTCGTCGACACAGCGGCCGAAATTACAGGTTGCGCCAGCGCCACAATTTACACACTCTTCGCCGCCGGTACCGCACGCGTTACCAATGTCGCCGTCGACACAGACGCCGCCCATGCAACAGCCAGTGGGGCAGGATTCGGAGTCGCACGACAATGCAGCATCAATATTGGCGTCGGGTTTGGCGGCGGTGTCACTACAGGCGGCAACAACCATGACTGCGGCGCCAAAGCACCAGAAACTCCATTTCATGTTGCTACGCTATCTCATTTATGAGCTCGCAACAAAATTAGATCGATACCTTGGTTTGGCACGTTGGTAGAGACACGAAAGGTTGCTCCCCATGACCAAGTCGCTGCGCAAGTCTCTGTTTACAATAGCTATTTTGACGGCATCCGCAGGCACTGTTGCGGTTGCAGCTGGCCTTAATCCTTTTGCTGCCAAATCGGCGCGGCCAGCAACGCAGCCGGTGGCAGTCGTGCCTTCGTTTGATCAGCCCAAACCGGCGGCGCCAAACGGCCATCGCAATGTTGATATCGTGTTTGCAGTCGACACGACTGGCTCGATGACGCAGCTGATCGAAGGCGCCAAAGCCACCGTTTGGTCGATCGCCAAGCACACCCAAAAGATGGCTCCGAACGCCAAGATTCGCATTGGTTTAGTGGCCTATCGCGACATCGGTGAAGCGTACGTAACCAAAACTTTCCAATTGTCCGATGACCTAGATGCGGCGTTTGCCGAGCTGTCGGCATACTCCGCGATGGGGGGCGGTGATGTGCCAGAAAACGTCAACAAGGCCCTCGACGAAGCTATCAATCACATGCGATGGGACGACAACGCCGCCAAGATGGTGTTCTTGGTTGGTGATGCGCCCGGCGCTGAACGTGGCGACGCGCCGGTCCTTTCGACGCTGACGGCGCAAGCCAATGCCAAACACATCACCATCAATGCGATTCGCTGCGGCGACGATGCCGCGACCGCGAGTGAATTTAAACAACTCGCGATGGCTGCCGGCGGCGAGTTCTCAAGCATCGCGCAATCGGGCGGCGTGCAACAGATTGCGACGCCATACGACGCCAAACTCGCCGAGCTCGCCGATAGCATCGACGCAACCAACGTGTACTACGGTGGTGCCGACGGGCAAGCTGCAGCGGAAGGCAAAAAAGCAATCAATGCTGCAGCGCCAGCTGCTGCGCGTGCCGATCGCGCCGCCTACAACGCCGGTACTGGCGGCGGCCGCGGTACCTATGGTGATTCGGACCTCGTTGGTGGCTACGCCCAAGGCGCGATCAAGCTCGACGCACTCGAAGCAGACAAGTTGCCGGTGGAACTGCGTGGCAAAGGCAAAGCCGAGCAAGCCGCGTGGATTACTGCGAAAGCTGAGACGCGCCGCAAACTCGAAGCCCAATTGTTGGAGTTGCAAAAGCAACGCGAGGTTTATATCCGCGACAACGCCAAACCCGCTGACGAAGGCTTCGATGCCAAAGTCAAAGGTGCGGTTGAAAAAAGCCTATCGGCGCACTAGCGTTGCTGCTTGGTTGGCGCAGTCGGGGAGCCGTCCGACTCGCGCGCTGCTAGCGGCGCCGCGAGCGGCCGCCGCCGTTGTTGCCGTAACCACCGCTTGGCGGGCCGCCTGCGCTCGGTTGCTTAGCAAGCCGTTCCATTGGCAGCGCTGCAAGTGCTGATGACGGTGTTGCGGCTGGGCGCGCATCGTTGCTGCGTTGGTCGCGTCCGCCACCGCCGCTTGGTGCGTTGCCGCGATAGCCACCACCACCACCGCTAGGCGCGTTGCCGCGATAGCCCCCGCCGCCGCCACCAGGGCGGCCACCGCCTGCGCTGCCCCCTGGGCGGGCGCCACTGCCGCCTGGGCGATTCGACCGACCACCACCACCCCCACGACCGCCACGAAAGCCGCTGCGATCGTCAGGGTCACGTTCATGGCTGCCAGCATTTTGCTCGCGTGGCGGCAAGATCGATTTCGACCACTCCACCACGGGAATCGGCTTACGAATCAAGCGTTCAATAGGGCGCAACAGTTCACGCGCTTCTTCTTGATCGCAAAAAGCGATGGCCAAACCCGTGCGGCCGGCGCGCGCGGTGCGGCCGATGCGATGAACATAGGTTTCGGGAACTTCGGGCAAATCAAAGTTGACGACGTGGGTAACATCATCAATGTCGATGCCGCGTGCAGCGATGTCGGTTGCGACCAAGACGCGGATGCCACCTTCTTTGAACGATGACAACGCACGTTCGCGCGCGTTTTGCGATTTGTTGCCGTGAATCGCGGCCGCGCCAATGCGCGCTTTTTCCAAGTATTCGGCAATGCGGTTAGCCCCGTGTTTGGTCCGTGAAAAAACCAACACACGTTTCATCGCTTGGTCTTTGAGCACTTCTACCAACAACGGACGTTTGTCGAGCTTGTCGACGAAATACAGCGATTGTTCGATCTTTTCGGCGGTCGAAGAAACCGGGGTAACCGCGACCGTTTCAGGATTGTGCAGGAGTACATCGGCGAGCTGCTTAGCTTCCGGCGGCATCGTCGCGGAGAAAAACAAGGTCTGCCGTTTCGGTGGCAGCATCGCGATGACTTTTTTGACATCGTGGATAAAGCCCATGTCGAGCATGCGATCGGCTTCATCGAGCACAAAGATCTCCAACCGACGCAGGTCGACGAGGCGTTGATTGGCCAAATCGAGCAAGCGGCCGGGGGTCGCAACCAAAATGTCGAGGCCCGCGCGCAGGCTTTGCCGTTGCGCTTCGACGCCGACGCCGCCGAAGATTACGCTGTGACGCAAGTTGAGGTACTTGCCATACGTGGCAAAACTCTCGCCGATCTGCGATGCCAGCTCGCGGGTCGGGGTCAGGATGAGTGCACGGATGGGCCGAACGCCCGGGCCTGGTTGCGATTCGGTCAAGCGTTGCAGCATGGGCAGTGCAAACGCTGCGGTTTTGCCTGTGCCGGTTTGGGCCAAGCCCAGCAAGTCGCGGCCTGCTAAGACGTGAGGAATCGCCTTTTGCTGAATCGGCGTAGGTTTGTCGTACCCTTGCTCCGCCACCGCACGCAACAACCTTGGTTCAAGGCCAGTATCTTCGAACAACATATGGCGCGGACACTGCCTCGCGCCGCCGGTGGGCGCAAGGCATGGAACCGGTTAGTTTGCAGCGCTGGACCGCCCGAAACGCAAAACGCTCGCAGCCTTGCGGTTGCGAGCGCGAATAGCTAACGCCGAGCGAAAGCTTATGGAGCGGTGAACGTGCCTTTAACCGCGGTCACACCCAGGCCGATCGACAACGCGTTTGGCGTGCCGTTGGCAACACAGCCCGTTGCGTTGCATTCAACGTCTGGAGCCAGCAGCGTCTTGATGATGCTGTTGTTCTTGATTTCGTCGAGCGAAACCGCGCAGTCGGCTGGCGTGGTGTCGAACAAGCTCAGGATTTGTGCGGCGCCACTACCCGACATGCAACCGCACAGTGGTGGGGTCTTTGGGGTGCCGGTGCAGGCTGCAACTTGTGCGTCGAGTTGGCCTTTGATGGCTGGCAAAATCTTGTCGTCGAGGTCGGCCTTCGAAATGGCACCTGCGACGATGCCCTTGCCGATGCTGCTGTCGGTGATCGTGCTGAGTTCAGCGCGTGCGCCGAGCAAATCGAGTTGCAGTGGTGCAGCGCCGGCGGTCAGCGAAATTTGCAAGCTGATGGTGCCTGGGCCACCTTTGAAGGTGCCGCCGACAATCGGACCCGATACCAACGCGGTGGTTGGCGAGCTTGCCGAAATCTTGAACGAACCGGTGCCTTTGAGGTGCTGGCCACAGGTCGCGATCATCAGTGGGTCGGTGCAGGCAGCTGGCGTGATCATCGTGCTATCGCCGAGGAAGACGCGTAAACCCGACGCCGATGCCGCCGAGAAAGACTTGGTTTGGAATTCCGCAAGCAACACGATCGAACCGTCGTTCACGGCGTCGGTCAACGATGGTTGCACATCAAGGCCTTGGCCTTTGAGAGTGGCAAGCACGGACCCCAGCGCGTTGTCTTTGCGGCCGTCACCGTCGAGGTCGATACCGAAATCTTTGGTCGCTTGCGATGCTGACGTTGGCACCGACGCAGTGGCGACCACATACGTGTACTTTTCGCCTTCTGGCACTGGTTGGCCTTCGTCGCCACCGCCACAGGCAGCAAGCGGCAACGCCGCGGTCAATAGAACTAAAGAAATGTGCTTGCGTAGGCTCATTGGTAACGTCCCCTCAGAAGTTAATTGTCGTTGCAGAAACCGAAAATCTAATACGTTGTAACTTGAAGTACTACAAAACAACAAGTCACCGAATGCGGGCTTGTGGCGGGACGCACAATTGACGCGCCGCATCCAAAGCTGCGTATCGCCTTACGTGCGCCGATAGTTTCTGCGTATAGTGCGCGCGATGAAGAAATGGATTTTGGCAGGCATTGCCGTGGTTGCTGCATTGGTTGTGTATTTCGCCGTGATTCGCCAGTCGAAGCCGACGGCGACGGCGCCAGCGACGCCGCCAACCGCGGCTGCCACACCGCCTACGACCAAGCCGCCCACACCTGAAACGAATGAAGGGCGAAGTGGCGCGTTGCCGGTCTTAGTCGACGACGATCCGAAGGGGGATCTGCCGCTCGAAGGCGTGGTGTTTGATGCGCAAGACAAGCCGGTGGCTGGTGCGATTGTAGCGTTGTCGTCGAATCCCCCGCGTACGGTTGCGTCGGGCGACGACGGCACCTTCACGTTTCCCGATCTTGTTGGCCGTAGTTACACTGTGACGGCACGTGTCGCCGCTGGCGTTGCGGGCCCCGTGACCGCGCGCTTGACGGGTAAAAGCGAACCGTTGGTGTTGCACTTGCGACCAGGTGGCGAAGTTGCGGTAACGGTCGTTGGGCCCGACGCGAAACCGATCGATGGTGCGACCGTTGAGCTCCGCGATATCGATGTGCAAAGCGCCAAGACGACCAGCGATGGCAAAGCGAGCTTTGCGCCCGTGGTTCCAGGTGGCTATGACGTGGTGGCGTGGGCGCCCGGACGTGCCAAGATCTTTCAGTTTGCGCGGGTGACGGTCGGCAAAACCGATGTGAAACTTATGTTGGTTGCGGGTGCTGCCGTAAGCGGTCGGGTACTCGACGAAGCTGGCA
>JAKQOD010000651.1 GCA_029565465.1 Deltaproteobacteria bacterium | reverse complement strand
CGGTGTCTCCGTGTCCGCTCTTACGCTGCGCGCCGGCCCGACGCCGGTGTTGGCCCAGTCGACGCGCCGCGATGTACTTCGCTCACCCGCACTCCAAGTGCTTGTAATAGACGCTTGGCGGCAGTGCGCTGTTGTTGCCAGTCGGCAATCAACAGTTGGCGTACCCGTTTGCCATGCTCGGATTCACTCGGTGGCAGGCGTTGCGCAAGCGCAGGGACCAGTGCCACCACAGTCGTGCCGCGTTGGCGCAACTTGCCAATCGCGCGACGCAGCACTGTTGTGTCTTCGTCAAACCCGGCCAAGTCGGTAAGGAGATACACTACATCGACTCGTCCTTCGATCCTTGCCACCGCGTCTGCTAAGCCAACCGAACGACGTCCATGTTCCCAATGGGCACGGTAGGGCAGCTCGATTCCGCGCAAGCGGCAGAACTTCCGTAGCGGAACCAATTGTTTGTCGGCATCACGGCAGTTGCTCATCATGCGCCGCAACGAACCTTGTTTATCGCGGGTGAGGACTGCGTCGACTAAGCGATTCGCGATCTTGCCCGTCACCGCAATGTCGTAAAGTTGTCCGTCGGCACCAGCGACGATGCTATTCCACTTCGGATCGTCAAGCGCTGGCCCAGCGGGCACCCGGACATCAATGGCCTCTTGATGGGCCAGATACCGTGCTATTTGTCCGACTAATTCGCCCGAGGTCACATCGGTCAGGTCATCATCGACGATGCAGTTGGCTTCTAATAGGCGATCGACAATCTTGAGATAGTGGCTGTGACCGCTGTCGATGGGCGCTTCAAACACCGGCCGCGCATCAAAGCCAATCAGCCCAATGCGATCGCCACGTTGGGTCGCTTCGTGGGTTATCCCGGCAGCGGTTTCGAGCGCCCAATCTAGGGCGGATGCGCCCATCGGGCCTTGCCGCATATCAGCCCCAACATCAACCAACACCATCTGAGTGCTGACAATTTCGGTTTCTAAGTCACGTACCATCAGGCGACGCTTGCGGGCCGAGGCTTTCCACGCAATGTACTTAAAGCCATCGCCGGATGCATGCTCGCGAATTTCACGAAGTTCACCAGCGAGCCCGCGCCGCCGAACTTGGTGTAGCCCCATGCGTTCGTGGGGTGATGCACCGATTGCGCGCGGGGCAGCGCTGCGATACGGCATGCCCCGCGGGAAAACTTTTACGGCAATCGGATTGGGGAAATACGCTTCAATGTCAAACAGCCCCAATGGCTCGCCGAAGATCAGCGATGCGCCATGCAAATGCCAATAGCCGCAAGCGCGCGCAAGTGCCGAGGTTACACACTCCACTTGTTGGCCTCGGCCAATGCTTGCAATCGGAGGGGTATCAACAGCGAGTGATGAACTGCTTAAGATCGAAGTCGACAAGATGCGCAGCCGGCGCGAGCCGTGGTTGCGATAAGCAATGTGCAAGGCAAAGGGGCGGTCAGCGGTCAAGGCACCGCCAGCGCTGTCTGAAGGTGCAACCCACCACGACAGTTCAACCTTTTTGCGGCGCAACATGATTGCGACCGGAAAGAATGCGAGGTGGAGTGCCAGCAGCACTGCCATCATCATCCCACCCATGGCTACGAGTGGTGGCGACGCAATGATTGCGCCGACCGCAATGAACATCACGGCGCTACCCAGCACCCAGCGACCGCGTGCAGTGAGGCGTGGAATCATGCGTTGCGTTTCGGTGTTTTGAACGGCACTTTATCGAGCGCTT
>JAKQOD010000620.1 GCA_029565465.1 Deltaproteobacteria bacterium | reverse complement strand
TGCTTTGAGACCGATATGAAAACATCCCTACTGCTGTCTTCTACCTTATTGGCAATGCTGTTCGAAAGCACTGCATTGGCTCAACCCATGGGCGGCATGGGCGGCGCTGGCGGTATGCCTGCCCCACCTGTGGGCCAAGGTGAAGAAGAGAAAAAAGACGGCATCGCTGAGCAAGCACCCAAGCTGCCAGGCATGCTGCCGTCCACACCGGTGCTGCCAACGCCGAAGAGTCGACGCAAACGCTGGAAGTTGTTTGAACTCGACGGTTACTTCCGCGCCCGTAGCGACTGGTTCAAGAACTTCAATCTTGGTTTCGCTGATGATCCAACCAGAGGCGGCGCACCATTTCCACGGCCGCTGGCGTGCATCAAAGATCCAACGATCAGTGCCTGTGGCAACACGATGTCAGGCACCAACATGCGCTTGCGCTTGGAGCCAACCTTCAACATCGACGAAGGCACCTCGGTGCACATGCAAGTCGACGTGTACGACAACATGGTGCTCGGCTCAACCCCAACCGGCGAAGCGCTCGACGGCAGCTACAATGCCGATAACCCGGCCCCGATTAGTGCGTTTGGTGACACCCAAACGGCACCGGTGCGTGGCTACAATTCTGACCGCGACGCAATCACCGTCAAGCGCGTCTGGGCAGAGGTAGCGTTACCGCTCGGCATCCTCAAATTTGGCCGCATGCCGAACCATTGGGGCATGGGCATCATGGCCAACGGCGGCGGCGAAGATCCGATCCACGGCACCTACGACTACGACGGCGATTTCGGTGACAACGTTGACCGCGTCAGCTTCGCAACTCAAATTCCCGGCACCCAATTGCGTGCCATGATCGCGAGCGATTGGAACGTCACTCGACTCACCTCGAACCAGACGTCGACCGCAGGCCTGGGCCGCGAAGCGCACCCGTTTGATCTCGAAGACAACGACGATTCGAATCAATGGGTGCTCACGGTTGCCAAGCTCGATAGCCCGACCGAATTCAACGATGCGGTCGCGCGTGGCGAAACCGTTTACAACTATGGTGCGTATTTCGCGTATCGAACCCAAGACTTTGACTACAACTTGTCGGACTTCACGGTTGGCGATCCAGCCAAAAGTGACGCGTTCATTGCACGCAATGCCAAGTTGTACATTCCAAGTTTGTGGGGGCGCATTGCCCGGGGCTCCCATCACCTCGAAGGCGAAGTTGCCAGCCGCTTCGGCAGCGTGGCCGTTGCGGATTCGCAAGGCAACAGCCGCAACATCGACGTACGTACACTCGGCGCGGTGGGCCGCTACACCTGGTCGGCGTTTGAAAACCGCTTGAAGATCGGCCTCGAAGCCGGTTACGCCAGCGGCGATACCGTGCCTAATTCACCCAAGGGCCGTACCCACATCGCGTACCAGCAACCCATCGGCGCCAACGGCGACACCACGTTCTCCACGTTCAACTTCAATCGCGACTACAAAATCGATTTGATTTTGTTCCGGCATTTGATCGGCGCGGTTTCGAACGCTGCCTACGCCAAGCCATTCATCTCGTATGACTTGACCAAATCGATCACCGCCAAACTCAGCAACGTGACCGCTGGTGCGCCACACGCGAGTGCGACGCCAGGCAATGACACGTTGTACGGCACCGAATTCGACGCTGATATCAGCTACCATAACGGCGGCTTCACGGCTGGCATGTCGTCGGGCGTGTTGATTCCGTTCGCAGCGATGGCCCATCCCGATACCGCAAGCGGCACCGAAGTGGGCTTTGGCTCCAACTATGGCGATGCCAGCACGGCGTACACGATCTTGACGCGCGCAATGGTAGCGTTCTGATTCTGTGGCCAAAGTAAAAGCAACCCGGACTAAGCCGCAGCATCGCTGCACCGCCTGCGGGCATGTGGAAGCCAAATGGCTAGGCCGCTGCCCTGCCTGCCAAGAGTGGAACACGCTGGTCGAAGAGACCGAAGCGCTGGCGCCACCGCGGCCGAGCTCAAGTGGCGTGGCCGACGGCCAATCGCCGGTGCGGCTTGATCAAGTCAGCGATGAAGCTGATACCGATCGTTTAGCATCGGGCATCGCTGAACTCGATCGCGTGCTGGGCGGTGGCTTGGTGGCGGGCTCGCTGATCTTGCTGGGCGGCGATCCTGGCGTCGGTAAATCAACGTTGCTGCTGCAAGCGTTGGCAGGCTTTTCCAATCGCGGCCCCGTGCTGTATGCCACCGGCGAAGAATCAGTTGCGCAAACGGCAATGCGCGCGCGCCGCATCAGCTCGGCCACCGCAGCCATTTCGGTGGTGGCGCAAACCGATATCGAAAAGATCATCGGCCATGCGGTCACCTCACGCCCGGCCGTCCTCGCCATCGACTCGATTCAAACGGTTTACACATCCCTGCTCGACTCAATCCCGGGCTCCCTGGCGCAAGTGCGCGAGTGCGCAGGCCGCTTGATGCAATTCGCGAAAACCTCAGGCGTGCCAACGGTGCTGGTCGGCCATGTTACCAAAGATGGTGCGATTGCCGGCCCGAAAACCCTCGAACACATGGTCGATGTGGTGTTGCAGTTTGAAGGCGATGGCAGCCCGTATCGCATTCTGCGGGCCCACAAAAATCGCTTCGGCTCGACCCAGGAAATCGGCGTGTTCGAAATGCGCGGCGCTGGCTTGGTTGAAGTAACCAATCCATCAGCGCACCTGCTGGCGGAACGACCGACGGGCGCGCCTGGCTCTGTCGTCGTTGCGTCCGCCGACGGTGCGCGCCCTTTGTTGGTCGAAGTGCAAGCCTTGGTGGCACCTGCGAGTGCCGGCGTTGGCCGTCGCACGGCCGCTGGCGTGGACAGCAATCGCGTTGCGCTGCTGCTTGCGGTGCTGGCCCAACGCGCTGCTTGCGATGTGCTCGACCGCGATGTTTTCGTTAACGTTGCAGGCGGCTTGCGGTTGTCCGAACCAGCCATCGACTTGGGCATTGCTTGTGCCATCGTATCGTCGACGCGCGGGCGCGCCATCGACGCGCGCACCATCGTGTTTGGCGAAGTTGGCCTTGCTGGCGAAGTACGCGCGGTGCCACTTTATGAGCAGCGCTTGGCCGAAGCTGGCCGCCTCGGATTTTGCCGCGCCATCGTGCCAGCCCAAAATGTCGCCCGCCAAGCGGCCCCACCTGGTATCGAAGTGATTGGCGTCACGCGCCTCGCCGAAGCACTTGCAGCCTTGTAACTCGCAATTTGTGCGATACTAAGGCCATGCGGTACGCGTTGTTGGTTTCGATACTGCTCAGCGCATGTGCAGCCCCTGGCACGTTGCTCGATATTCCGTCATCAGCCGAAACTGCATCCGCCAAATACTACGACGTGTTTTGGTTCAGCGAACCGACGGAGGCCGAACGCAAAGAGCAAACCTGTGATGGCTTCGAAGGTGCTTCGGGTCCGGTAGCGGCGTACGTCGAGCGCTTGCCCGATCAGCAAACCGACGATGGCCCACAACTGCTGCCCGCTGACTTTCCAGCCAGCGGTGCCCAAATCTTAATCTCGGGCGACCTCCGGGCCCGGGTTGCGGTTGCGCTACTCGACGCCAACCAGCAGCTCATTGGGGTTGCGACTTACCCGAGCAATATCCAAGTTTCCACTGACGCCAACCGCCGCTATCAACTCACCACGCAACCAATCGGCGCCCAGACCGGCACGTTGCCGAACGGCGAATGGCACGCCGCAAAGGTGACGGCGTTAGGCGTGCAACGCAGCAGCGTCTTGCGCTTTCCTGCAGCCGATTTTGAATATCGCATCGCGCCTGGCCGCGACTTCGACGGTGACGGCGCCTCGGTGGCAAGCAACACGACCTGCCCCACCAGAGACAATCCCACCACGACGTTCGATTGCAATGACCTACGTGACAGCGTAAAGCCACAACCCACCATCAAGGACGACACCTGTGGCCGTGCCGAACCCGACATCGACTGCCAATTTAATGCCAAGACGCCTGAGTTGTGCGCGGCGCCCGTCGGCGCGACCAGCTGCACCTTTGGCTTGATCGCGTGCGGCGACGGTGGCGACGGAGTGTGCACGCCGACCCAGTCCACAATCTTGTTTCCTGCAGCCAATCCATTCTGCACCAGTGCAAGCGCGGTTACCGCCGTCAACTGCGTCGTGCATCGCGGTATCGCTTGCCGCGACCCAATGACTCAGCCGCGGATCGACACCCGACTCGAGGTTGTCGACGCGCCGTGCAGGCTTGCACTGCTAAGCGCGCCATTGTTCCCCGGGGGACGCGATATTGAGTTCAAAAACGGTGGCATGGTTTTGAATCACAGTGGCGAAGCCAACCTGTTGACCCAGTGCAAAATTGACCTGCGGCTCAGCAGCATCAATGATCAATCTGGTTACATGTACGTAGCGCTTGGGCTCAGCAACAGCGACCCCCGCATGTTTAAGGTTCACTTCACCGAAGACTGCGACCCACTGCAAGCACTCGCAGTCACGTGCGATCCGTTTGTGTTCTAACTCATCCGCCGATGAATCACGTCGCGCTTGGCATCGAGTTTAGCCGCCATGTCAGCCCGACCCAATTCCCGCGCGCGGTCAGCCGCACGTTCGAGCCACAACACCGCAGCGGCTAGCTTGCCCGCCGCTAGAAATGCGCGACTAGCCGATAACGCAACCGCAACGTCACCGCGGTCTTCTTGATGCCGCCGCCAAAAGAGCGCTTCGCCTCGGTCGTAAACGCCACGCGCAACGTAAAGATCGGCAAGGCCATCCACGGCCACCGCGATGCGCTCTTTGCCAAAGGCAAACTCGCTCAAGCGTGCTTCGTAGTTTACAATAAACGC
>JAKQOD010000574.1 GCA_029565465.1 Deltaproteobacteria bacterium | reverse complement strand
AGCCATAACATTTGTATTTTTTGCCACCGATGTCGCGGCGCGCTTCGAATGAAACCAAGGTGCCATCTTTGACTGGCTCGTCGCCCTTCATCGTGATCTTGTCCATGTTGAACAGCAGCTTGGTCACGCCATCTTTTTCTTCGGCGGTGATCCATTTTTGAAACAGCATCGCTTCGGCATCGGTTTTGATTTCCGCGAGTTTTTTGGCAGCATCATCGGGCGACATTTCGTTGATCATGAAGTCGGCACCGCCTTCGATGTGCATGCCGGCCGCGCCGCCGATCCCGTTGTCGAGCCATGTAGCTGGTGCGTCGATTTCGAGTTTCGCCGCAGCATTGGGAATCGAACGCCAGCCGGCACCTGCAGGCGCCGTTGGCGCCGTGGGGGCAGGTGTGCCAGCCGCAACGCCGGTAGGTTCAGTTGGTTTGGCGCTGGTGGGTTGAGGATCCGACGGCTTGTCCGATTTTTTGCAAGCCACAGTACCGAGAACAAGCGAGCTGGATACGCACAGAATTCCGAGAATGGTTTTGTTCATAATCGGATACTGAGCAGGTTTCATGCCAGCGCTGGACAGCGATTGGACGTCATCGAACGCGGATCCTGGGTCTCAACAGCCCGCGGCGGTCATGTAGTTGGGCTCGTTCGGGCCCAATGACCGCCACTAAGGCAAGTTACATGCGTTGTCATCCGTGGCGCAGCGATACCGCACATGGACATGGTCGGCGTGGTTCGGTTCGTGCCGAATGATGCCCACCCCAGCGCGTTTGCCATGCGGATATTCAAACATGGCGTCAAGCGTGGCTTGGTCAACGCCGCGGGCCAAGGCGAAGTTGTACAAGCGACCCGCAACACGGTGATCAAGAAACATCACGCGAACCCCATCCGTGGCACTCGCTTGGTTTGCAAATGCCGCCACCAGCGCCCACGTCGCTTCGAGATCGAGGTTTGCATCGGCCGAGGCAAACGCGGCTGGATAATTCGTTGGCACAGTTTTGAAATAGAAGCCAACGTCGATATCGAGTCCGCTCTGGTGCGAGCGATGGTCGTCAATTTTACCGCCTCCAAGTTTCGACATATCGCCGATCGCGACGTCGTGCAATTGAGGGAATTCGTTGCGCACGTTGCGAATTGCTTGCTGCACATAGGCAACTGCGTGCGGGACGCCCCAGGTGCGCTGGGGCCGGCGCACAACATAGCCGTCGCCGGCTGGCAACTGCTGACCGCCCTGCAGCTTGCCATGCCATGGGACCCCGATGCTGGCCGTGGCGGCTGTAACCGTTGGGGCAACCGTGTCTGCCACTGGTTCGTTGTGGGCGGCGGCGGGCGTTCGGGCACCGTCAATCGCCGCCAACGCGGGATTGAGGTTGTTGGGCTCAGCGGCAATCGTGCGTGGTGCGACCTTGGCCCGGCGGCGACAACTCGGAACGCGCACTTTCGTACCAGCGGGCAGCAACGTCGTGTCGACACGATTGGCCCGCAGCACAGCATCGGTTGCGCAGCCAAATTTATGAGCGACGGCTTCGAGCGTGTCGCCGGGTTCGAGTACGTAACGGGCATCGGCATGCGCTGGGGCAGCCCCACAGACTCCAAGCAAGGTGACCCACAAAACATGCTTCGCGCAGCGCATCCGAATATTTTCGCGGGCTCAGTTGCCAGGAGTCAATTTTTTGCGGCGTGGGCGCCATCGTTTGGTATTTGCCGGGCAAGCGCGTAAAGTCGCCAGGTGCCTACCGCCGAGTCGCAACAGTTGTTTCCGGTGCTTTCAACCAATGCTGATCCGCGCCAGCGCGAATTTGCCGAGAATCTCGAAGCCAACCGCGCTGCGGTAGCCAAGCTAACGACGGCCTTGGCGGAGGCCACCGCGGGTGGCGGCGAAAAGTACAACAGCCGCCACCTTGCAGCCGGCAAGCTGTTGCCGCGGCAACGCGTCGAGTTGCTGTTGGATCGTGACTCATACTTCCTCGAACTTTGTCCGCTTGCCGGACGCGAGGTTGCAGGCCACGTTGCTGGTGCAAGCCTGGTTGGCGGCGTGGGCCGGGTGTCAGGCGTCGAATGTTTGATCACGGCAACCGAGTCAACCGTGAAAGGCGGTGCGATGAGTGAGCTGTCGGTTGCGAAATCAGCGCGCTTATCCGACGTTGCACTGCAAAACCGCTTGCCGTCTATTTCTATGATTGAATCAGCAGGCGCAGATCTGCCGAATCAATCGAAGATCTTTGTGCCAGGCGGCGCGGGCTTTCGCGATCTAACCCGCCGATCCGCGGAACGCATTCCAACCATTTGCTTGGTGTTCGGTAGCTCGACGGCTGGCGGTGCCTATATACCGGGCATGAGCGATTACACCGTGATGGTGAAGCAGCAAGCGCAAGTCTATCTCGCTGGCCCTCCGTTGGTGAAAATGGCCACTGGCGAAGACGCCGGCCACGAAGAGCTCGGCGGTGCCGAAATGCACGCTCGCATTTCAGGTGTCGCCGATTACCTCGCGCAAGACGAACATGACGCCTTGCGGTTGGGCCGCGAAATCGTGGCCCACCTCGACTGGCGCAAAGCTGCGGCGCGCCCTTATCCAGGGCCAGCCGAACCGCCTGTGCATGATCCCGAAGACCTGCTTGGTATCGTGCCACCCGATATCAAGACGCCGTTCGACGCTCGCGAAGTGATTGCCCGCGTCGTCGACGGTTCGCGTTTTTCCGAGTTTAAGCCGCTGTACGGTGCCACCTTGGTCTGCGGGTGGGCCCGCGTGCATGGTTATCCAGTTGGGATCTTGGCCAACAACGGTATTCTGTTCTCCGAGTCGGCGCAAAAAGGCGCGCAGTTTATCGAGCTATGTAACCAAACCAACACGCCCTTGTTGTTTCTGCACAACATCACCGGCTTTATGGTCGGCAAAAAATATGAACAAGAAGGCATTATCAAAAACGGTGCCAAGCTTATCAACGCAGTTTCGAATTCGACGGTGCCGGCAATCACCATCATGACGGGCGCCAGCTTTGGTGCCGGCAACTACGCCATGATGGGGCGCGCTTATGCGCCGCGCTTTTTGTTTTCATGGCCGAACCATCGCATCGCCGTGATGGGTGGCAAACAACTCGCTGGCGTGATGGAAATCATCCAGCGCGAATCGGCTGCCAAACGCAATGAACCCGTCGATGAACAGAAATTGCAGTTTGGTAAAGCAATGATCGAAGCGCAGCTAACCAAAGAATCGGATCCTTACTTTGCCACCGCGCGCTTGTGGGACGACGGCATCATCGACCCACGCGATACGCGTACCGTGGTTGCCATTGCCCTGTCCACGGCGTTCAACGCACCCGTGCAAGGCACCCGCAATTTTGGCGTGTACCGGCACTAGGTGCCCCTGTTGGAATCGTCGCCTGCCGTTGTTGATCCCATGTCGAGAGTTTAGCCATGTCATCTAGTCAAGCCGTACCTCGCTCCTTTCATAAAGTCTTGGTTGCCAACCGCGGCGAAATTGCGTTGCGCATCATGCGCAGCTGCCGGGACCTTGGCCTTTCAACTGTGGCGGTGTACTCAGATGCTGACCGCGATGCTCCTTTTGTCCGCTTTGCGGACGAAGCGGTTTGCATTGGCGCCGCGCCGGCGCGCGAGTCGTATTTGGTTACCAATAAGATCCTCGATGCAGCTCGCCAGACCGGCGCCGAGGCGATCCATCCTGGTTATGGTTTTTTGAGCGAAAACGCGGACTTTGCCGAGGCGGTCGTTGATTCCGGGTTGATCTTTGTCGGGCCTCCGCCAAGCGTGATTCGCGCGCTCGGCAAAAAGCGTGAAGCCAAAGAGCTCGCAATGGCGGCTGGCGTACCAGTGGTGCCTGGCTATAACGAACCTGCGCAAGACGTCGCCACGTTGGCTGCGGCGGCGATTCATATTGGCTTTCCGTTGTTGGTCAAAGCGTCGGCCGGTGGCGGCGGCAAAGGTATGCGGATCGTGCGTTCCGAAAGCGAACTGGCCGACGCCTTGGAACGCGCACAAAGCGAAGCAATGGCGGCGTTTGGCGATGGCACCCTCATTTTAGAACGTTACATCGAGCGGCCACGCCACATTGAGATTCAGATCCTTGGTGACGCCCATGGCAATGTCATGCATCTGTGGGAGCGCGAATGCTCGATTCAGCGGCGGCATCAGAAGATCATTGAAGAAGCACCTTCCGTTGCCTTATCGGCAAGCTTGCGCGAACAGATGGCGCAAGCCGCGACTGCGCTTGCGCGCTCGGTCGGATACGTAAGTGCTGGGACGGTTGAGTTCATTTTGGATCAAGCCGGCGCTTTCTACTTTTTGGAAGTCAACACGCGCCTGCAAGTTGAAC
Organism: Deltaproteobacteria bacterium; assembly: GCA_029565465.1. Lineage (GTDB taxonomy): Bacteria > Myxococcota_A > Polyangia > Haliangiales > Haliangiaceae > JABFXX01. Next base: position 1,575 of record JAKQOD010000574.1, on the reverse strand, counting down.
ACCCAGTCACCGAATTGACCTGCGGCGTGGACTTGGTTATCGAACAATTGCGCATCGCACGCGGCGAACGCTTGCGTTTTTTGGTAGCGCCACCTGCGACAGGGCACGCCATCGAAGTGCGATGGTGCGCTGAAGATCCAAGCCAACAATTTTTGCCAACCACTGGGCGTTTGGGCGCAGTGCAAACCGAAGCGTTACCAGGTGTGCGTTACGACCTCGGTGTTGCGGCTGAGTCAACGGTCGGGATTCACTACGATTCGATGCTTGGCAAAATCATTGCCCACGGCGCGACGCGGGCTGATGCGATTGCGCTGTTGCGCCGGGCGTTGCAACAGCTATGGGCGCCGGGCTTGGTGTCGAATCGTGAATATCTACATCGTGTGCTTGGCCATCCTGCGTTTGTTGCTGGCGACCTCCATACGCATTTCGTCGACCAGCATGCAGGTGAGCTAGCCGCCGCGGCCCCCGGGCTAGATCCGTTGCGGGTGGCTGCGGTTGCTGCAACGCTGCTGCAAATCGACCAGCGCCGCCGCCGCCAGCCGGCAGACGAAATTGCGATCGTTCCTGGCTGGCGCAATGTCCGGTTTTCGGACCAACTGGTTACCTATCGTTGCCAAGACGCCAGCATCGAACTAGGCTATTTGGTCCGCGACCGCAGCGTGGAAATCGCCATTGGCGGCAAGCGGTTGCACATCGCACATTTTCAAGTTGCAGCGGATCGGCAGGCGGTTTGGTTTGAAGAAGCGGGTGGCTTGCGCCGCCATTGCCGGGTCTTCGCCGATGGTGCAACGGTGTGGGTCGCCAGCGAAGGCCGTTTGTTACGGTTGGATGAAACACCGCGTTTCGTCGAGCCAGGCGCCGAGGCCGTGCAGGGCGGGCTTACCGCGCCAATGCCAGGGAAGATTATTCGCGTGCTCGTGGCCGAAGGCGCACAGGTTGCCGTCGGTGACGCCTTGCTCGTGCTTGAAGCCATGAAAATGGAACATACGATTCGAGCTAGCACCGCTGGCACGATCCAAGCCCTGCATGCGGCGGTGGGCGAGCAAGTCGACGCTGCGAAACTGTTAGCGGTCATTGCCCCCGCTTGAACATGTGAGCGAGCCCGGTGTTCGCCGCCTCACGTTGGCCCAAAAGCAAGCCGTGCACCTACGAGCACGGTGGTTGCGGCCAAGCCTTCATCTTGCCGATGTCGGACCGACAACTCGACGCCCAGCCGGCGAGCCGCTTGATAGCGCACGCCCCAGCCAGCCAGCCACGTTTGTTGGGTGCCGGTTGCTCGCACCTCAGGCACCCAGGTAATGTCGCCGACGAGCGTCGTTTTCGGGTAGGGCGCAGGATGCCACTCAAGGCCAAGCATCGGGCGGATGCTGAGCCCTTGGTCCGATAACGCAACCCGTGCGCCATTGCTGCTGCTGGCAAAGTCCTGCAGCAAGACACCTACGTGCAGCGTGACTGGTCCAATGGGTTCGCTTGCAACAACGTACGCATCAACCGCCCCCACATTGCGTTGCACACCGTCGGCGGCACGATACGCAACCCGCACGCCCAAGGCTAACGCTGGCTGCCCCCGAAACC
>JAKQOD010000330.1 GCA_029565465.1 Deltaproteobacteria bacterium | reverse complement strand
GCGGTTGCGCTTGAGCTGGTGGCATTGGACGCCCGCAAGTGCCGCAGGTGGGCGCGTTCATCATGACTGCTGCGCCGCAGTATGGACATGGTCTCGTAGCTGTCGCCATTTTGTAGTTCCCCGTGTGATCGAACCGACGCCGCGACGGTAGCCCACTGTAGGCAAACAGGTCAACGCAAGCCGCCGTCGATATCGCATCTCCGCTCAGGTCGTTGGCTTCCTGAAAAAATGCCGCCTGCCCCCTCGGCAACCCTCTAAGCAACCATGCTATGAATTCGGCGGTGGCGCGCCGCACTACCAAATCTAACGAATCGTCGACGCGAACCGTGGCATTTTCGCTTGGCGGTGACGCGTTGCAAGGTGACAGCACCGACAGCTATGCTGCCGCAGCCTGGCTGGCTGGGCAGAAAGTGCTGTCGAGATCGCTTAAGTATCACCGGCCCCGCGGCGCGTTTTGCCTCGAAGGGCACTGCTCCGGCTGCTTGGTTCGCATTGACGGTGTCCCGAATCTGCGTGCCTGCCAAGCGAGTTGCCGCGATAGCGCTTTGGTAGAAAGCCAAAATGCGTTTCCGTCAGCCGGCTTTGATGTGTTAGGCGCCGTCGACAAAGTTTATCGGCGCGGGATGGATCATCATACGTTGATGACCAGCGCGACGGTGTTGAACAAAGTTGCCAACCGGGTAGTCCGCGCGCTTTCGGGCTTGGGCAAATTGCCCACCATGACCCAAGCCGTACTCGACAACGAAATCGCCCAGCCGGTCGTTGCGGTCGAAGTTGATGTCGTTGTGATCGGCGCTGGGCCAAGCGGCCTTGCAGCTGCAACAACAATCGCAAGCGCGGGCCATTCCGTGCTCGTGCTCGATGAGCAGCTCGAACTCGGCGGTAGCTATCTAGCCGATGTCCGCTTCGGTCGCGCCGCCGCAGCCTCGGCGGTGGCGACCGCCCAGGCCGCGGGTGCCACCCTGCTTGCCCAAACAACAGCGATCGGTTATTTCGCCGAGCCCGGCAATGTGCGGCAAGGCGTCGTCATCGCGGCTGCAGGCGCAAGCCATGGCAAGTGGAACGAAGCAACCCTCGTGCGCGTGCAAGCGCGTCGATGGTTGTGGGCTACCGGCGGCTACGCTGCCAACTTGCCGTTTGCAAACAATGACCGGCCAGGCGTGCTTGCTGCGCGCGCGGTTGGGCGGTTGCTGGCGGCCCACGACATCGTTGCTGGCGACAATATTGTGATGATCGTCGACGGTGAGCGCGGCGGCGTGCCGGCCTCCGAAGTGCGCCGCCACGCCACGGCGGTTGCTGACGCGCTGAGCGATGAAGGCTGCGTGGTGCGAACAGTTTCGCTGGCCGACGTTGCGACGGTCGCAACATCATTGTTTGGCAATGACGTGACCGCAATCGAACTCAGCACCGGCGAGCGCATCGAATGCGATACCGTTGCTGTCGTCGCCTTGCCTTCACCAGCATCGGAAGGTGCGCGTATGCAAGGCTGTGACGTAACGCTGGATCCCGACGTTGGCGGATATGCGGTCACCGTCGATGCACACGGCCGCACCAGCGTTCGGGGCGCCTACGCAACCGGCGACGTCACTGGATATCTCGGTCCTGCTGCCGCTGCGGAGCACGGCCAACACATCGGCGCCGCGATCGTTGCCGACCTCACGGCAGGAGCGCAGCATGTCGGATAAAGTTTTTTTGTGTCGATGCGAAGATGTGACGGTGAAAGATGTGGCGCATTGTGTAGCGCGCGGCTACGCCGATATTGAAGAAGTGAAACGCTATACCGGGTTTGGCACTGGCCCGTGCCAAGGCAAAGAGTGTTTGGCCTTGGTTGCCACCGAGCTGGCTCGACTCACTGGCCAACCGCCAACAGCGATTGCACCGTTTACGGCACGGCCACCACTGACACCGACGCCGCTTGGCTTGCTTGCTGAAGATCCAGCAGCGCATCGCTTCGCCGATGATCCGATTGTTGTTTCGCCAAGTGACAAAACATCATGATGGCAGCCAACGAACTCCGCGACATTCCACACGAGTCGGTCACCACGCCGCTGCCCGAGCAATGCGAAATTGCAATCATCGGCGGCGGCATCATGGGGCTATCGCTAGCATACAATCTCACCCAAGCGGGCTTGCGCGACGTGGTCGTGCTGGAGCGCGGCTACATTGCGCAAGGCGCGTCGGGACGCAACGGCGGCGGCGTGCGGCAACAGTGGTCAACCGAAGTCAACATTCGCTTGATGCAAGAGTCGGTTGCGCTGTGCAAACGTTTTGCGGTTGAACTCGGCGTCAATGTTTGGTTTCGGCAAGGCGGCTATCTGTTTTTGGCTCGCACCGATCGCGAATTGGCGCGACTCGGCAAAAACATCGCACTGCAAAATCGCTGCGGTGTAGCCACTGAATTGATTTCACCATCGGCGGCACAAAACATCGTGCCTGAGCTCAATCTCGACGGCATTGTTGGCGCAGCCTACAATCCTTCCGACGGCGTATTGTTCCCATGGCCGTTCTTGTGGGGCTACGCGCAAAAAGCCGTTCAAGCTGGCGCGCGCCTGTTTACCCAAACACCAATCGGCGGGTTACATCGCGCAAGCCACGGCTATACGTTGCACACGCCACGTGGCGCAATTCGTGCCCGGCGTGTGATTAACGCGGCCGGTTCATGGTCACCACAAATCGCAGCGATGCTGGGCATCGAAATCCCAACGTGGCCGATTCGACACGAAATTTGTTCATCGGAGCCATTGAAGCCATTTTTGGGGCCGATGGTGTCGGAACTGGCAAGTGGGTTGTATTGTAGCCAATCGATGCGCGGCGAAATCGTTGGTGGTGTGAATCTGCCAGGCCATGGCGCATCGTACGACATGGGCTCGTCGTTGGAATTTTTGGCAACCTATGCGCGCCGGCTGACGCGCTTGATGCCGACCCTGCGCAACGTCAAAGTGCTGCGGCAATGGGCTGGGCCGTACGACTGTTCGCCGGACGGCAATCCGATTCTCGGCGCAGCGCCGGACGACCCAGACTTCTTTATGGCGAGCGGCTTCGTGGGGCACGGCTTCATGATGGCGCCGATTATCGGCCAGCTGTACGCCCAATGGCTTGGCGGCGGTACGAAGCACGACATCTTCGACATGTACCAGCTCGCGCGGTTCACGACGGGCGACGATAGTGCGCCTAAAGAAGACTTTAATATCGGCTAATCGGGCGCGGGCGATCACGCCGCGTGATCGTGGTCGTACAACGCGGAAGTGGTTCCACGTCCGCGTGTGTGAATCTGACCGTGCCCGTGCACCTGTTTGTGCCTGTGCCTGTGCACCTGTTTGTGCCTGTGCCTGTGCACCTGTTTGTG
>JAKQOD010000569.1 GCA_029565465.1 Deltaproteobacteria bacterium | reverse complement strand
CACCATCAATGGATGGCTTTGATTTGGTGCCGCGGGTTACGTGTGCGGCTGCGTATGAATGGCAAGGCGCCGCCGCTGGCAGCTGGCAAGCCGACGATGATGGCCGCGGCGTACCGCTGATGCCGGAACGCTTCCATGTGGTGGCGTATGACTTTGGAATCAAAGAAAACATTTTGCGCCAGTTGCGCGATGTGGGTTGCAAGGTAACCGTGGTTCCGGCGACGACGACGGCAGCCGCAGCATTAGCGCTCGGTGCTGATGGATTCTTTTTGTCGAATGGCCCCGGCGACCCAGCCGCTGTTACATATGGCATTGCCACAACTCGCGCTTTGGTCGCGTCGGGCAAGCCGGTGTTTGGAATCTGTTTGGGGCACCAAATCTTGGCGTTGGCGCTTGGGGCTAAAACCTACAAGTTGCCGTTTGGGCATCACGGTGGCAATCATCCAGTCAAAGACTTGGTGACTAACAAGGTTGAGATTACGGCGCAAAATCACGGCTTTGCCGTCGACGAAACGACGTTGCCGGCCGGCACCGTGGTTAGCCACCGTAACTTATTTGATCAGTCGGTGGAAGGCCTCGCCGTGACGGGGCAGCCGGTGTTCAGCGTGCAGTATCACCCAGAAGCTTCGCCTGGGCCGCACGATTCTCACTACTTGTTTGTCCGGTTTGCGGACGATATGATCGCAGCGCGTACGCGCGTCGGCGCCTGATGTTGACCGACCTTGAACTTGTTAGCTTGTCGGTGCCCGCGCAGATCGAGCGCACGTTGGAAGCGTTAATCGCCCATCACGGTGTTGCTGATGCAACGGTTGGCTTGGCCCGAAAACACTATGAGCAGCGCCGTGGCAACGTGCATCAAGACGAGGAGCTCTGGGAAATTTGGAGTGCGGGCTTCGTTGAATGGCTGGTGATCGAATGCACCACCGTCAGCGACGAGCCGTCTTTGGCTTTGGCCGCGGCGCGGCGTTGGCTAGGGGAGGGGGCTGCACGCGCGGCACACGTTGCTACCGCGTTGGCACATAGCCATCGCAGCTTGTTTGAAATCATCGCGATGCGCGATGGCCGCGTTGAGCTGCTGGATCTGTTGGGTGGTGCCGCGTTCGCGGTTGTCGAGCCGCGGTCGCTGGTTGGCGTTGAACTCGGCGACGTGGCCGAACTACGCTTGGTCGGGCTTGACGACGATGTGTATTTCGCCAAGACGTTTGTGTATCACCCCAAAGCGGCGCGCGACGACATTGTAGCGCGGGCCCAAGCCGTGTTGAGCGATGGTGGCTTGCGCCAAGATGCGGTTGATTCGATTGCGGTGTTGCGTGCGTACGTACCGCGCTATCGACATTTGCCGCCGGCGCGAGTCTACAAAATGGGTAACAAGTTGTCGTAACGCGCGTGAGCTGCCGGCTACTTCTTGCCGAAGCCGCGGATCATTTGTACCAACGCAGCAACAACTTCAGGCTTGTCCTTGAGTTGTGGTTGCGGAGGCATCATTGGGCTCTTGCCAACACCTGCGCCGCCAAGCAAAATCGCGTTGGCGATTTCTTCATCCTTCACGGTTTTTTGCCATTCGGCGTCGCTGTAGTTACGTGGCTTTGGATTGAGCGAGGCAGCTGCTGGGCCGTCGCCAACGCCAGTCGCGCCATGGCAAGCTGCACACACGGTGCTAAATAGTTGCTTGGCTTCGGCAACTGGATCGCCGGCGGCTGGTGCAGCTGAGCCTGCTGGCGCTGGCGCGGCTGAGGCCGCTGGTGCTGGCGCGGCTGAGCCCGCTGGTGCTGGAGCTGGTGCGGCTGAGCCCGCTGGTGCCGTTTCTTGTTTGCCCGTTGTCGTGCCGACTGGGGTGCCTTCGGCTGGTTTCTCGTTGTTTTTGCCACAGCCAACAAGTGCTGCTGCGACCAGGATCGTTGCCAAGGTAGAAGCGAATTTGGACATGCCTACCCGTATCGCGCCGCAGCTCAATCGTCAACCGCGGATGTCGCTCCTGCGTCGAAACGCCGCCTGCGACCGAATGCCTCAATGGCGTTACAGCGGTGGCGCCAAGCTGCCGAACAACGGCGCGAGGCGGGCAATCGTTTCGCGATGAATATGGCCATTGCTGCCAACGATGCCGCGATGATGCGCGACGCCCGCTTGGCGATAGTTCAAAGGCAG
>JAKQOD010000557.1 GCA_029565465.1 Deltaproteobacteria bacterium | reverse complement strand
GAGCGGCAATCGTATGCAGTGCATGGCGAGCAGCAACAACCTCCGCAACTTGACCGCGACTGCCCTCCTCGCTTCCGCCGCCTGCAACGCCACGCCAGCACCAAGTCGCAATTTGCCCTTGGCGCCAGCGGTTGCTGGCGGCGCGCCCAACGATGCCATCCCCGATCCAGGGCCTGCGGCGGACAGCATCGCGCGGGCCGCGCCGTCGACGCCTGGCGTCCACATCGTCGAGCTATTCACGTCGCAAGGCTGTAGCTCCTGCCCACCAGCGGACGCCGTGCTCGCCAAGCTTGCACAGCGCGACGATGTCGTAGCGCTTGCGTTTCATGTCGACTATTGGAACTACCTCGGCTGGGCCGATCCATTTTCGTCGGCCGATTGGACCGATCGGCAACAAACGTACGCCGCCGTGCTCGATCATCGCGTGTACACACCGCAGCTGGTCGTCGATGGCCGCGTGGGTATGGTCGGGTCAAATCGGCTCGCGGTCGATGCCGCACTCGCTGCAGCACCGCGCCCTGCCCAACTTGCAGCAACCGCCAGATGGCAGCGCAACCACGTAGAACTAACCGTCACCGCGCCGGCCAACGCTTCGGTCTGGTTAGCGTTTTACGACCGCAGCATCACCACCGACGTGATGCGCGGTGAAAATGCAGGCGCCACGCTCGGCACCACCAATCCTGTCCGGCAACTTCGGCGCGTAGCGCAACCAGGTCAAACCATCACTACAGCGATCCCGATCCCGGATTCTTGCCAGGCCTGCAATGCGGTTGCCTTCAGCCAACCAGCCGCCAACGACGGCAACGGAGCCGGCGCAATCGAAGCAGCAATCAACCTGCCAGCGCCAGCAAAACCACCGCGTTAGGTGTGCAAACACACCATTGCGCTGTGGCACTGCTACAATCCGGCCGTGCCTACGTCGAGCAAAGACCGTGTTTTTCGCGACCCTGTCCATGGCCTAATTGAATTCAAAGGCGAAGATCGTCCGCTTGCCGATTTGCTAGATACCCACGCGGTGCAACGGCTGCGGCGGATCAAGCAAATGGGCTTTGCGTGGCTGGTGTACTCAGGCGCCGAACATTCGCGTTTTGGCCATGCGCTGGGTGCCTTTTGCGTCGCGCAGCGTGTCACCAAACAACTGCGGCTCGACGAGCAACTAGCACGCCATGTTCGCGTTGCAGCCTTGCTCCACGACATTGGCCACGGGCCGTTTTCGCATGCATGGGAACATGTGTTCCCTGGTTGCGATCATGAATCGTGGGGCGCGCGCATCGTTGCCGAAGACGAAGAATTGCACGCCGCACTCGAACGCGTCGAACCTGGTCTAGCTGACACGCTGCAGCGTTTTTGGCGCAAAGATTATGAACCAGCGTATGCACGTAAGTTGGTGTCGTCGCAACTCGACGTTGATCGGCTCGACTACTTGCTGCGTGATGGCCACTATTCCGGCGCTGGCTATGCGACCTACGATTTGGATTGGATCATCTTCGCGTTGCAAATCGGCACGGTGCGGAACCCTGCGTCGGACGGCCCGCCAGCCCAAGATCTGGTGGTCGATTATCGACGCGGCATGTTCGCAGTCGAACAATATTTATTCGCGCGCTCGTACATGTACGCGCAGGTCTATCACCACAAAGCGGTGCGTGCCGCTGAGTGGCTGTTCATCAAGACCATGGAGCGCTTTGCCGAGCTGGCGCGCAACGGTGCTGAACCCTCAGGCCTCGTTACCGGCGGCCGATTGGCGCGCAGCGAAACCGTTGCGATCGGTGACTATTTGGCGCTGCACGACGTATCGGTGCAGACCGCGCTTGATCAATGGGCTGGCTACGGCAACCCTGCCGCAAACGACCCGGTATTAGCCGACCTCGCACGCCGGGTAGTTGACCGACGCTTGTTTAAAACCTTCGATCTTGGTGACGACGCGCGGGTCGCCGAAAAGCTAGGCCCTGCGGCCCTCGATATCGCAACCAAGCATTTTGGCAAACACGGGCATTACTACATGCACATCGACACCGCCAAGCACGCTGGCTATGTCGCCAAGCCCGATGAAGAGCTACATGTCATTGACCATCCGCGCTACGGCGCCGTGACCCTGTCGCGCCTGCTGGAAGACATGCCCTTGGGGCAACCGAGCGCGACCGTGCGCTTGCTGTGCGCGCCAGAACTGGTTGGCGCAATGACACCGTTGGTAGAAGACGCGCGCAGCAAGATGCGCGGCCGCCGATAGCGTCGGCGCTGCGCAGATGGCAGCGCGGATCCTGGCGTCTGCCGGCGTTGCTTCTCCGCTTCCGGTCCTCACGTACAGGAAGTACGTTGCGGTCCGGTTCTCGAAGCGCCTTGGCAGCCACCAGGCTGCGCGCTGCAGCCTGATCTAGTGCGGCTTGCTCCGCAGCACAACGCAGCACAACGCGTGTCTGTGAGCCGTATCCATGTCCATGTCCGGGACTGGGTTCGTGTCCGTGTCCGTGACTGGGTTCGTGTCCCTGTCTGTGTCCGTGTCCATGTCCGTGACTGGGATCGTGTCCGGGGCCGTGCTTTCTTGCAGAACTCACTGGTTCGGGCTGCAGCGCGCAGCCTGGTGGCTGCGAAGGCGCTTCGAGAACCAGCGCGCAGGCGCACGCCAGGATCCGCGCTGCCCGGGTAGCTTCGCCATCGCGAAGCCGATGGGCGAGGCGCGCGGATGGCAAGGCGGAGCGAGAACCGGACCGGAGCGTACTTCCTGTACGTGAGGACCGGAAGCGCAGCGACAACGTAGCCAGTCGCGATGAATCGCCCATCGGTACCCCGAAAAAACCAAAACCTCACTTTCGTGAGGTTATTGGCGGAGCGGACGGGACTCGAACCCGCGGCCTCCGGCGTGACAGGCCGGCGTTATAACCGACTTAACTACCGCTCCAGAAATCTTCAGTTTTCAACAGTGGGCGGTGTAGGGATTGAACCTACGGCCCTCGCCTTGTAAGGGCGACGCTCTGCCGCTGAGCTAACCGCCCTTTTGTTTGAGCCCGGAGCTTTTACCGATATTTAGGCTATTCTGTCAAGCCACGTCCGCGAAAAATATCAATAACAGACCTGCGCGGTGATCTGCGGCGGCCGCGCAAGTGAATCACACACAGGCTTTTCTCGACTTTGAAACGCGCCAGAAACCGAAACAACGGTAGGCGCAATCAGCACCGCAAGATGCGCTCCCTGCTGGCCTTGTGCAGCCAAGAAGGAAATGATTCTCTCGTGGTCCATCGGGTTAACACCAAACAGCAGGTCGCTGTTGTTGCCTGCGTCCTTGGTGATAATTGGAGCCGATACCAAGTTGTCGGGCTTGGTCAAGATCGACCACTCCGAAGTGCCACTGGATTTCGCTTGCACCTGCGACTCTGCCCAGGCCGGCACCATGCCATGTAGCTGGAGCGTTGCCTTTAGCGGCGCCAAAACCGCGCAACCTGACATGCCACTGTTCGAATCTTGGCTCAAAGAAGTTAACCGCAGCTCGAATGATTTGACGTGGGACGCAACGATTGGAAACCGCAACAACAGCACGTTCCGTTGCGCGACCGGCAGGCGTGGCGCAAGCCCCA
>JAKQOD010000325.1 GCA_029565465.1 Deltaproteobacteria bacterium | reverse complement strand
GCGGTTGCGGCGACGTCAGCCGGCTTTGGCGTCGCTCGGTTTCGACGCGACCCTGCGGTACCCATTTTTCAACGTGAACTTGCCAACGCTGCGGCGCGTGACGAGGCGGTGCGCGAACTGGTGGGGTTTTGCCACCTGCGTGGGCTGCGCCGTGCGGCGTTGGCCCGAGTGCAAAGCGTCGTCGACGAAGTGATCATGAATGCGCAACTCGACGCACCCCGCGGTGCGTCGGCAGCGGCAGCGGCAGTGCCAACGGTCGAATGGTTTTGGGACGACGATCAGTTGGTCGTTGCAGTCACGGACTGGTTTGGCCGGTTAGAAAAAGCGTCGGTCGTCGCCGCGATTGCCCGCGCTCGTGAAGCCTCAGGCGCACCAAACCTCGCCAGCGTTGGCGCGGGTGTTGGCCTGTTTTTTGTGATGGCGCACGTTGGACGCTTTATCGTGCAAGTACAGCCCGGCGAACGCACCGAGGTGGTTTGTATGTTCGATGTAGGCACGCAAAAGCACCTGCGTTTAGGCACACGCATCGGCGATGGCGTGCGTGCCATGCACTTTTTGGTTACGCCGGCTGTGACTGCCGCCGCGGTGCCATGATTGTGAGTAGCGTCGCAACAGCTAAGATTCCAACCGCAATGGCAGGCTGATTGGCACGCGCCGCGGCGATCCCGCCAGGCACGCCGACGAACAGCCACCACCACGTTTGTACCCACGCGGTGTGTGCACTGCGCTGCACATCTTCGGTGATGCCAAGCGCGCGTTCAAGCCGTGGCACGGCGGTTGGTGCTTGTCGGAGGCGGCGCGCTAGCATCACTGCATAAACCGCTGAACTCACCACGGTTGTCACAAACAACGAAAGATCCACGCGTGGCCAGATCGCCAGCACCAGCAAGATCACAAATGCAAGCGCGCCGGCAACGCTTGCCATGGGATAGCGCCGGCTCATCAAGCGTGAGCGCACGTCGAGTAACCGCGCGGCCGCTGGTGACATCGCTGGGGCCAGCAAGCGATGCAGTGGCGCAGCAGGCAAGATTTGCAAAGTCGCCAGTTGCTGCCGATCGAGGGTTGTGACGTCGCGCAACATCGCAGGCATGTGCACGGCCCAGGCTTGGCGCGCAACCAGCGCGCTGCCAACGCCAACGGTAGCGAGCGCGGCGGCCACCAAGGGCCATGGTAACTCGGCGCTGCCACCATCAAGGCTGCCAGCGCAGCCGATGACCAACACGATGGCGATGGCGGCAACGAAACCGGGCAGCCCGCCTAACACAGCAGTGGGTGCGGTTGCAGGCGCGCTACCAGCGAGTAACTGGCGGGCGCGATCTTGGGTCACCAATGTGCCAGCGCCGACGCATGCGGCGGGACCTGCACCTGCTGCCATCGCTACCAATGCTGCCCCGATTGCCAGGTACGGCAACGTGGCGTGTGCGTCGGTTGCCAGCAAAGGCGCGGCCCCACCAATCAAGACTAACGCGTAGCGGCTGGCATCGAGCAAGCTGCGTCGCAAGCCCGAGTCGAACAGTACGTGGCCAGCAATTGGCAAGCGGGCCAACAACGTTGCATCGGAGCGCCAAAAAAAATGTGTGGGTGCACGCAAAAACGCCAACGCAAATCCCGCAACTGCGACGACCAGCCAACGCGTGGTGGGATCGCCATGGTCGATGCCGTGATAGACCCAACCCGCTAAGGCGGCTGCGACGGCAACGGTCCACAGCCATGCGTGCGACGGCGTGCGCGCCGCGGCTTGGCGTTCCCAGCGTTGAAACTCGCGGCTCGACAACATGGTTAGGTTGGCCCTTCGTCAGCGATGCGTTCGACGTAAAGGTCTTCGAGTGCAGTTGGGCCACGTTGCGCGAGGGCTGCCAGCGCATCGCCATGCAGATCTTCGATGAGTTTGCCTTTGTTCATCAGCATGACCCGATCACAGCGGCGCTCGGCGCTGCCCAACAAGTGGGTCGACATCAACACGGCGGCGCCGCGCGCTGTTGCTGCCGTGAGCGCCGCAAGCGCATGCCGGGTAGCATGCGGATCTAAACCGTTGAGGGTTTCGTCGAGCAAGATGACTGACGTGTTGGCCACCAACGCGGCCGCCAAGCCAACCCGTTGCCGCATGCCAAACGACAACTCGCGGCACGGGCGTGCAGCAATCGCTTGCAGCCCCAATTGGGTGAGGACCGCGGTCGCTTCGGCGCGATCGCCGCCGCGTGCTTGTGCAACAAAACCAACGTGTTCTTCGACGGTGAAAAATTCGTAGAGGGCCGGCGGCTGATCGGCGAAGCCGACCTTGGCTTTGGCTGCATCGGTTACAACGGGCTGGCCCGCGATCGTAATGGTGCCGGCGGTCGGCGTGATCGCCCCAGACATCGCTGACAGGGTCGTGCTTTTGCCAGCCCCGTTGGGGCCCAGCAGCAACACCAATTCACCAGCCCGCAATTCAAACGAAATATCGTCGACGGCGTTGCGCCGGCCGTAGCGCACCGAGAGTTGGTTAACCTGAGCAATCATGCTGGCGCATCCTACCCAACCCAGCTGCAAACGGCTACAGCTGCGAACCTGAGTACACGATGCGATACATCGCTTTGCGCGTCTTGTGGGCCGGTACCTGCACTCGCAGGCTGAAATCTTGTTCGGTGCCTGGGGTCTTGGCGACATGGTCCGCGTTGACATAACCGAGCCACCACTCGGTGCCACGCGTTGCACGATCGGCAATTGTGACGGTGGTTGCGACGTCAGCCTGGTTGCTGATTTCAAAGTCGAACTGCTCGACCACGCGGTGGCGCGATGCAAGATAGGCAAACTCGCTGCGGTGACGGTGCGCAATAATGGTGGCAACTTCGCTAAGTGGGATCCGCAGGCTCGGTTGGCGCTCGGCGCCTTCAAACAACTTCAGTTGCGCAGCTCGGACCGGCCGGGTTTGGCCGGTCTGCACATAGACGGTGGCCGAGCCCTGCGGTGCGTGGGCCAACGCGGGGGCGCCTGCCGCAACCTCGTACGTCACGGCAGCCGTAAGCGTTCGGTCCGCTTCAGGCTCGGTCGAGTACATCGCCAAACCGCGGGCGTCGTCGGGGCTGGCGAAGTCAACCGTGACGTGCGGCGTCGCACGCAACGTGTGACGCGCCAACAACGGCACCCGCAGTACGCCGGCGGGCAGCTCGACGGTGCCCAGCGCGAAGCCGGCGTTGGTGGCCGCATCGGCGGCCTGCGCCGAGTCGTGCACGACCAAGTTGCCCGTCGGCAAGCCATACGGCAGATCGAGGACGAGGCTCGCATCGAGCAGCGCTTGGCCTGCGGCTGGTTGCATGATGACACGATAGTCGGCGTGCCACGGCTGCACGTCGACGACATAGTGCACGCTGACATCATAATTGCCGGCACGAGGAGCGCTCAGCGTGAGTGCAAGCGTTGGCGCGGCTTGCTCGGATTCGCCTGTGAGGTGCCAACTCACCAGGGTCGCTGTGGTTTGCACCTTCCCAACATCAAGTTTGGCCGGTCGTCCAGGTAGCGCGATGCGGAGTTCTTGCGAACCGGCGTGCAGCGCGACGTTTTGGTGCAGTTCGATGACTGCGCGATTGTTGCGAAATAGATCGATCTTCGTTGGTGCCGTGGCCGTGGTCGCAGCCCTTGGGCGGCCTGCACAAGCGCAAGCGAACGCCAACGCCACGCATGCGACGCGGGCTCTCACCACGAATAGACCACGGTGTAGGTAACCTGTTTCTCTGCGTTGGCTGGCACGTTGATGCGAAAGCGCGCCTCAAGCGTTGTGCGTTCGGCAATGGGTTCGCTGCTGCGCTCCACTTTCCACCGCAGACTACGCTCCATCGGTTCACGCAACTCAACTTGCATTGCTGCCTTGCCAGTGTTCCTCACCGTCAACGAGATGGTTTCCCGCAGGGTATTGGCTTTTTCGTCGGTTGTACAATCAACTTGTTGATGCTCCACTTCGATGGTCGCGGTGCCCCGAACCAATAGCCCACGCCCATTGGCGATTTCTAAGGTGACATCGTCATCGACAGGCAGCTGATTGGCGGTGGTTAGCCGGATCGCGCTGCGTGGCAAAATGGCGTTGGGCGCAGCGACAAATTCATAGCCTTGTGCCGTCATGCCGTCGGCTGTTGATTGACTCACGCCGCACTCACGCTCAGTTTCAATTCCTTTGAGCGGCAGCGAACTTTCGACGATGACAATCGGCGTTACGCTGACTTTCCGCAACGCTGGAAACAACGCAACCGTCACATCGGCTGCAGCCGCAAGCAGAACCGCGTTGGGCAATGGTGCCACGAGGTCGCTGGTCGGCTCGGTGAAAATGGTGACTTGCGCTGGGCCAAAGTCGACACCCGTACCGTTGTGGAGGGTAACGAGCGCGGACACATCAATCGTGCGGCGAGCTTCATCAAGCATGGCGGAAAGGTTGGTGGTTGCACTGATTTGAGAGGTTCGGTAGCGCACCCCTAACATGCTAGGCGTGGCTGTTTTTCCGTCGACAAAACGCCATGTGAGCATACCGGTTGGGCGCCATTGCGAGCTTGCAAATCGGACATCTTGGACAAATGCACCGCGCCGAAGAATGCGCAGTTCTTTGCCTACTTCGACAGCGATCGAATCACCATCCACAGCGCGCAACAAGCCAACAACTTCGCCGCGCGTTGTGGTGACGGTGACCGGGCTGCCGAGCTGGCGTAGTAAATGGCTTTCGGGGCTGTCGTCGGCTGGCCAAAAGCGTTGTTCGGCGATGGCCGGTGCAGGTTTGCCGTCCACGGTTGCCAATTCAACCGACCCAAGGTCGATATCGCGTGGCAAGCCGGCAAATGCAATATCGCCGCTGGGGCCAGCCGTTGCCATTTGCTCGTCGATCACGTCGGTCGATGCGCCGTAGCCTTCGCCACCGATGCTATCGAGGTGAATCGCGAGCTGTACTCGTCGAGCCTGACCGGGTTTGGGTTGGCCAACCGCAATGCCTGCGGTGACCGCAACCATGGCCAAGCTCAACAGTTGGTAATGATAGCGAAGCGGCGCCATGTGCGTAGTGTACGCCATTTGGCGGCATTTCACCCGTTGTCGGCCGCCTGCGCATGTATACTCGCGCTGTGGCGGCTGCGACGTATCCAGGTTCAGTGTCTCCCATTCGAGGTGGCGACGCGTTTGGCGAAGGCGAACGCGACGTTTTTTATGGACGCGAAGCGTTGCGTGATGAACTTACAACGCTGACGGCTAGTGAAGGCTTTCGCGCTGGTTTG
>JAKQOD010000528.1 GCA_029565465.1 Deltaproteobacteria bacterium | reverse complement strand
ATGCGGGCAACACCGCACCAGGTGGCGCCGCCCTTAACGGCTGCCTGAGCAGCGGGCACTGCACCGTGCCCATACCCATCGGCTTTCACCACTGCATAGACGTTGGTGCCGGTCAAGGCGGTAAGCGCGCCTGCGTTTTCCACAATCGCAGACAAGTCAACTTCGACTCGAGTACGGCGAATCATCGTCGAAGAACTAACAAACGAAGACATGTGCGGGAATTTGGCGCTTTACCACGTGCGCTGTCAAGCAGCGCTCGCCAGGTGGGTGCTGGCCCGTGCGTAATTACGCAGCTTTGCGCTTTTCCGATTTGTCGATCAGCGCTTGCGTCACCACCAATGAGCGACCGCGTGCGATGATCAAGCCATCGCGTGCCAACTGGTTGTAGGCGCGCGAAATGGTTTCACGGCAGCTACCGATCATGTTGGCCAATTCTTGTTGGGTAGGCCGCCGCCGAACCACGAAACCTTCGGGGCTGGTTGCACCCTCATCACGGGCCAGGCCAACCAAGCGGTGAATCAAGCGTTCATTCACATCGCACAAGGCGAGTTGGGCAATGGTTTGGTCGGCGCGGCGCAACCGGCGCGCCATTTCGCCGAGCAGATTCATCGCCGTGCGTGGGTGCGCGGCAACATGCTTGAGCAGATCTTCTCGCGACAATACCAACAATTGCGCCGGTTCAACCGCCACGCAGTTAGCGGAACGTGGCGCTTGGTCAAACAGCGACATCTCGCCAAACGATTCGCCGCTGCGCAACATCGAAAGCGTAACTTCGCGGCCGTTTTCACCTGCGATGACGACCTTGATGCGGCCACTCATGATGACGAATAACGAGTCACCGGATTCGTCTTGCGACACCACATTGGCACCCGATGCAAAGCGGCGAACCGCGACGCGTGCCGTGATATCTTCGATGGCTGCGATCGACAACGCTGCAAACAATGGCGAGCGCGCAATCGCGGCTCGAATGCGTGCCGGATCTTCACCTGCATGAGCCGCTACAGCTGGCGTGGTAACGCGCAGCGGTACGACATTCCCCGAGGTAACCTGCACTGACGTCCGCACTGACTGAGAACCTACCGAACCTAAATGAAGAGTCATAAGCAAACTCCCTTGGGGTCCGACGTGGACCTGGGCAGATGTATCGCAAGCCCCGTGCCGACCTGGAGATCACCCTGATTTTGTGACCATTCAGACACTTGCACGCTTTTGGACGGGTTGACCTGTGACGCAAACTTCACATTTCTGCCGCAGCCTGTGACTTGGATGTCGTACTTCGCAAGCGACGACGTCTACCTACTTGCACCGACGTGCATCCTGCGGTAAGGCGGCAAAGCATGGCAACCATGACCGTTTCAGTTAACGGCGAAACCGTTGTGGTGCCACCGGGCAGCACGGTGGCACAGCTGTTAGTGCAGCTTGGCCTTGGCGGCAAAACTGTGGCAGTGGAGCGCAACCGTGCGATCGTGCCACGCGCCCAGCACGCCACGGCAGAACTGCAAGCCAACGATCAACTTGAAGTCGTCACCTTCGTTGGTGGCGGCTAGGACTGCGCCGGTCGCGGCCGGTGCGGATTTTGAAGACAGCCCCTGGTGTGGTAACGCTTGGGCATGACTGACACCTGGACACTCGCCGGCCGGCAATGGAAATCGCGCATCATCGTAGGCACTGGTAAGTACGCCAACAACGCAGAAACCACTGCGGCGCTTGATGCATCAGGCGCTGAAATTGTCACGGTGGCGCTGCGCCGCGTGGATTTAAAAAGCGGCGCACCAACCGTGCTCGATGCCATCGACCGCAAGCGCTACGTGCTGCTGCCGAATACCGCCGGGTGCTACACGGCCGACGAAGCCATCCGTACGCTGCACTTGGCCCGCGAGCTGGGCATGGATGAGCTGGTGAAGCTCGAAGTCATTGGCGATCCCAAAACGCTGTTTCCCGACAACACGGCAACCGTCGAAGCCGCCACGAGGTTGGTCAAGGAAGGCTTTAAGGTCCTGCCCTACTGCTCCGATGACTTGATCACGTGTAAACGCCTGGCCGACGCTGGCTGTCTAGCCGTGATGCCATTGGCAGCGCCGATTGGCTCAGGCTTGGGAATTCGCAATCCGCACAACATCCGGTTGATTATTGACAACGTGAATGTGCCCGTGATCGTTGATGCGGGGGTCGGCACTGCGTCTGACGCCGCGATCGCGATGGAGCTCGGCTGTACTGCCGTGTTGATGAACACGGGTATTGCAGGTGCGCAAAAACCAGTCTTGATGGCCGAAGCAATGCGCTTAGCCGTCGATGGTGGGCGCAAAGCATTTTTGGCCGGCCGCATGCCGCGCCGCGATTATGCCAATGCGTCGTCGCCAACCGCGGGGCTCATCGAGTAGCTCATGCGGGTCTTGCTGATCACCGATCGCCATGTGATGGCGGCGCAGCATGGTGATTTTGCATCTGCGCTGCGCGCAGCATTGCCGCCATATCGAGCGCACAGCTGGCGCGACCAGGTGGTTTTGTTGTTACGCGACAAAGATGCGAGCGAAGCCGAACGCGCGGAGCTACTAACCATCGCGTGTAATGCCGTGCCGGCCGAAGTGCCGATCATGGTATCGAGCTTTGTGCCAGCTGGCATCAGCGCAGCCGACCACGC
>JAKQOD010000486.1 GCA_029565465.1 Deltaproteobacteria bacterium | reverse complement strand
TGTTGAGCGGGGGGGGCCTACATGAAACGCATTGAAGAGTTGCGCAAAAACCTCAACCCTACGCTGGACGAATTGGTTGCCGCAGCGCTCGCTGCCAAATCGGTGCCGAAGACCGAAGCTGCCTGCACTGCAGCTGGCTTGCCTCAAAGGGAAAGGGAAGGCGCGTGGGCCTACCTCTTTCCGCTGCCAAGTGACCTCACGGTTGAGCAGCGCGCCGTTGCTGAAATCGTCGCGTTGGCGATGTTACCGTTTTATGCCATTGCGATGCCGATTGATTCCCAATCCAATCTGCGATGGCTTGGCCAATTGCCACCCGGCACGATGGAGACGTTGGTGGAGTTCGACAAGCGGCGGCTGCCACTGTGGCGAGCGCTGCAGGAAGCTGCGCAGTCAGCCAAGTCGCAAGAACAATGGTGGCCGCTGCTGTTTGACCAGCTGCCCGGTGACACCCGACTCGCGGCCTTAGTGTTTGTTAACGCTCCGAACAATCAGTACTGCTTGAGTCCGCGCGAAAATGAATGGCTGGTCGCTAACGGTTGGCTGCGTGATGGCCTTGGCGTGGGTTGGGCTCGCAAAGTTCTTGAAACCGACAGCGGCCCAGATTCGAATGAAGACGATGCTTTTGAAAAACAGCTCGCATTCTTCACAATGGTGCGTGCGCGGGTCAAGCTAGAAGCAACGTGGGATCAATTTCTACCGATTTCGGAAACCATGCCTCCGGATATAGCGGTCGAATGCGTTGCAGCACTACCAGAGATTCGCCGTGAAGAGGCAATACTTGCCGGATTGCAACGGACCCATGCACATAGTGCCATCCAACTCGCGCTTGCGTTAGCAGAAAAGTTCGACGTCGCTAGCCTTGCGCGATTTGTGATGGAGAAAAGTGAGCGTAGCACGCCAACTAGCCGCAAACTTGAACGCGCGACGCTGCAACAGATCGCGAAACGTCAGCCCAATATTGCAAAAGCGCTCGGCGAGATTAGCAAAAAAGCCCCGGTGCCGAAGCCACCGCCGGCTATCAGCGGTTCCGGTTTCCGGCTTGCCAATTACCGCAAGCCTTTTCAAGGAACTCTCAAAACGACGCCGCCAGCGTTACGCAAGCAGCTTACAGCGATCCTTGCCCGTGACCTCGATTCCCAAAACTACAAGCTTGCCGCGCTCTTTGACGACTCACTTAGCGAGGAGAACGTGTCCATCAAAGCCCTCGAAGCCATCGACGTCATTGATGGCGATACCGGCAAGGTGGTGGCAAATCTTTTTCTGTATCCCTTCGGCGATGGTGCCGTGGTGAAACCAGGCTCGCTTACGATGCTGGCCAACATCGTGCAACACGAAATCACGCCTCACGCCAGCACCAGTCCGCAATGGATGGCGAACTTTGCGCACGCGTGGCGGACCGACGCTGCAAAAATTGGGGTAGCCGACCCCGGCCACTTTGACATCGACGAACCGACGACAAAGGTGAAGGCGAAGAGCAAAGCTGCGAAACCGAAAACCAAACCGACACCGTCGAAGAAAAATGCTCCACGGGTTCAAAGCAAGAATAAACCAAAGAAAAAGGCAACGGTCGCTGCGAAAACCAAAGCCTCACCCGTGAAGAATAAGAAGCGAGCGAGCAAGTTGGCTCCTGCCGCCAAAGGCAAAAAACAGCGACGAGCCAAACGCTAAAGGACACGACGTAACGACGTTGGCTGGCCCATGGTTGGGAACAATCGCTTGCAACCAGCCTAACCCAACCACCGCTTTCGAATAGCGAAAGACCGGCCGTAGCGGCCCCCATTTGCACTCCCAATGGTAGAATTTCTACCGTGCGTGGCAGCTTTCATTGCCGCGCCAAGGAGCTGCCTCGCCGCTATGTCCGAAGACACCCTCCACGACGACGCTGTAACTGAAGATTTATACGCCGCTCAACTGGAGGAATTCCGCAAAGCGCCCAACGCTGCGAGTTTCAACGAACTGCGCGACCAACTGCGTGCAGCGGGTGCTGGCGCTGAATTAGCAGAGCTTTGCGCCATGTGGGCGCCACGCGAAACTGACCCGGCCAAAGCCGCCGAAGCGTGGTCGGAATCAGGTGAAGCATTGTTGCTCATTGGCTCGGCCGAAGCCGGCTTACGCCGCTTGCGCGCAGCCATTGACCTGGATCCAATCAACGCACGCACCATCGACCGTTACATTGAACAAGCCATGCAGGTTGGCGATGCTGCAAGTGCGGCTGAAGTTGTTGAGAATGAGCTGAGCGAGCTGGGCAAGCGCTGCGATGCTGATACTGCCAAAGGCAAAAAACCAACGGCCGCGGTGATCGCGCGCCGCGCCGAACAACACCGCACTGCCGCGCGGCTTTGGAATGACCGCTTGGGCCGGATCGACCGGGCCTTGTGGCATTGGCAACAAAGCTGGCGACTTGAACCGTTGCGCATCGACGCGCTTGAAGAAGCGCGCAAGTTGTACGCATCGCTTGGCGATCAAGCCATGGTGGCGAAGCTGTATCAAGCTGAGCTTGATGTCATGCCCAAGGATGCACCAAGTGCCAATAAAGCCGCTGTGCGGTTCGAGCTGGGCAAACTCGCGTGGGCCAACCGTGATGCCACCACGGCGTTGCGCAACCTTGAAGAAGCCGCCCGCCTCGATACCTCGGCGATTGCCGTACGCGAACTGCTGGCGGATGTGTACGCATCGCCCGAAGCCAAGCTCGCCGACGGCATGCAACGGGCCGCAACGTTATTAACCGACGTTGGCAAAGCCTATCGGCAACGTGGCGAACAACCCTTAGCGATCCGTGCACTGCGCCGAGCCTTAGGCATGAATCCGGGGTTGCAGGCCGCAGGTGATCAGCTCGAACCGCTGTTGGCGGACGCCGAACAGTGGACGGCCCTCGACGGCTTGTTGGCCGATCGGGCGAATCATGCGACCGACGCTACAGCGCGAGTCGCCATTTTGCACCGGCGGGCCGACTTGCTGCGTGGACCGTTGCGCTCGAACGATGCAAAGCAAGATCGCGAAGCGCTCATTGCGTTGCTGCGCGACATCGCAAGCACCGAAGCCCCGTACGGCAGCGCAGCAACCGAGTTGCGCAACCTGCTGCGCGATGGTCAACAATGGGCCGAGCTCACCGCTTTTATCGAGCAGCAACTTGCTGCTGGTGGCAACCAAATTCCGTCGACGATTGCAGTTGCCGAACTGCTGGAGCTGGCGACGATTGCACGCGAACACCAAAACGACCGGGACCGTGCAGCCCAACTGCTGCACCACGCATTAACGATCGCGCCCGAGCACGAAGAAGCGCTGGCTCGCTACGTTGACCATTTCCGTGAACGACGCGATTGGCGAGGCTTGTGCGATTTGTACGAGTTTGCACTCGACAACGCGCGTGAAGCTGGCGAACCAATCGAAGAGCTCGAACGGCGACTCGAAGAAATTGCCCAACTCGCCGAATTGCGCATGGGCGATATCGCGCGCGCCACCGACGCCTGGCAGCGCATTGCGGAAATCTCGCCACAAAATCCGAAGGTCAACGAAGCGTTGCGACGGCTGCGGTCGCGCGCCAAGATGTGGGACGAGCTGGTGGCAGGCTTGGAATCGGATGTGGCCGCTGCGCCGGATGTAACCGTACGCACCAATGCGTTGCGCCGCATGGCGCAGACCTATCGTGAACGGCAAATTGAACCACGCCGCGCTATCGAAGCCTACGAACAGCTGCTCAACGAGCAACCGGGTGACGACGCAACGCTCAAAGCGTTGGCCGAATTGTACGAACGCGAAGGCGACGACGCTGGCTTGGCGCTGACCATGCGGCGCCAGCTCGATGCCGATCTAGCGTCGATGCAAGTCACTGGCCTGCCAACCACGCCACGCGATTGGCCAGTTGCAAAGCGCACCGAACGCCTCAACATGCTGCGCCGTTTGGCCAATGTGTATGATACGCGGCTCGCAGAAGTTGAAGGCGTGGTCTTTAGCTGCACTGCCATTCTCGATTTGATTCCCGGCGATCGCGATGCGCTCGAACGTATGGAGCGCGTGCTCGACAAAGCCGGCGATCCGCGGCTTGAGCAAACCTTGGAATACCACGCTGCCGCCACCCAAAATCCGTCGGAACGCTGCAAGTTGTACAAGCGGCTCGCGCAGTTGGCGGGGCAACGGCTCGACGAGCCTTCGGCGATGGACCGGTGGGAAAAAGCCCTTTCCAGCTCACCAAGCGACGCAGAAACGCTAGCTGCGCTGGCCGATCTATACGAACGCAATCAGCGCTGGGGTGAACTTGCCGACGTGCTTGAACGCATCGAAGGCAATCGGCCATTGCCGGAAGGCGGTTCGCCACAAGCTGCCGTGCGTACGGCGCAACTCGAACGCTTTGCCGATGTCGTCGAGCGCCGCTTAGGCGATGCCGCGCGCGCAAGCAAACTCTACGCCCGCATTCTGGAAATTTCGCCCAAGCACCGCGCCGCGCTATCCGCACTTACCACCTTACATCGCACTGGTGCGCGCTGGCGCGAACTCGCCGACGTGTTGGGGCGGCAAGTGGAGATTTTCGCCGAGCACGACGCCGCAGTGGCTACCTCGTTAGCACTCGAACAAGCCAGCGTCTTCGAGAGCCGGCTCGGTTCGCCGAACGAAGCCATCCGGGTGCTCGAAGCGCTCATCGGCACGGTCAGCCAACACAACCTCGAAGCGCATACCGCTTTGCGTGCCTTGTACGAAAGCCGCGGCAACTTCGACGCAGCGGTGCGGGTTGCCGAACGCGAGATGTATCTCACTAGCGAGCCCAATCGCAAAATCGCACGAGGCTTAGAAATCGGCGCCACCTGCCGCGATCGGTTAGGCGACAGCACGCGTGCGTTGCAAGCCTTCGAACGCGTGCTGGCGATTGATCCAACGCAGCAAGAAGCACTGGCCGCCACCGCCGAGCTGCTTGGCCGCGTGGGTCGCCACAAAGACCAAGTCCGGGTCTTGGAAAAATACCTCGGAACGCTGGTCGATGCGCAGGAACGTTGCCAACTCATGAGCGGCATCGCTGGCTTGTGCGCGACCAAAATCGGCGATCATCGCACCGCATTTCGTTGGTACAAAAAATCGCACGACGAGTTCCCCGATCAAGAAACCATCGGCGAATTGCGGCAGTGCGCCGAATCGTTCGAATTGTGGCGTGAATTTGCTGACTTCTTGATCGAGGAACGCAAACGCTTGATCGCGTTGGGCCGTGACGGTGTGCCATTGGAGCCTGCCACCTACGTGCAGCACAGCCGTGAGCTGGCGCGCTTGGCTGAGCAAAAGCTTGGCGATCGCAATCGCGCGTTGGCCGCGATCGCGGAAGCCTTGGCGGTGCAGCGTCGCGATGTAGGCCTGTTGAGCGAACTCGAACGGCTAGCCCACCAAGCCGACGCGCGCCCGACGTACAAAATCCTGCTCGATGGTTATGACTTGGCGTTGGGTGCCGCAACGGCGCCTGAAAAAGTCGACCTGCATTTACGCCGTGCCCACATCCTCGACGAAAAACTCGGCGAACCGCGCACGGCTATGGCCGAATTGTTAGCGGCGTTTTCGTGGGCTCCGCATCGCGATGAAGCGCGCCAAGCGTTGGTTGCGCTCGCTCCCAAAGCTCGTGCTTGGTCAGAAGTGGTGGCGTTGGAATCAGCATTGGTTGAACGCGCGACATCAACTCCCATGCGCTTAATGGCGCTGCGTCGCAAAGCCGGCGTGCTCGAAGAACAACTCAAGGACGCGCCACGCGCGTTCCGCACCCATCTCGTCGCATTTCTGATCGACCCGAACGATACCGAAACCGTGGCGGCGTTATGGCGCTTAGCGCGAGTGATCGGCCGTTATCGCGACGCCGACAAAACGCCCAAAGCCGATACCGCGTTGGCGACGATTCAAAGCGAAACCGCCGTTGCTCAAGCGCAAGCTGCTGCGCAATCAGCACAACGTGGCGCAGCGTTGGCAAAACCAACACGCTTGCCCACCGAAGAATTGCTCGACGGTGACATCGCAGCCGATGATCACGCGACCGTTGGCGATAGCACCCAACCAATTGATCTTGCCGAACTCGAACTTTCGCCGGCAGCGCGCCGGCAACGCGTGCCAGTGCCCGTGCCATCGGCTGCACCAAGCGGCCGGTCGCGGCCTAATCCAACCGCGCCACCTCCGATACCCGGCAGCCGCGCTGGTAGCATTACGATGGCGCCGCCGTTGCCACCAAGCAAAAAAGGTCCGGTTTCCATTCGGCGCACGCCTGTCCCTTCGCTGCCCAACCGCGCGTTCGATACGCCTTGGGAAGAATTCGCGTTTACGTTTGAGAATCTGCCGGCAGCCAACGGCAAGCAAAAACTGCGTTGGCTGTTCGCAGCCGCTGAAGTTTGGGAAACCGGCGCCAAAGACGTTGGCCGCGCCTTCGATACTTTGGCCAATGCTTTTTCGCAGTCGCGCAAGCTGCCCGACGACGATGGCGAAGCACGCGCGCGTTTGCATCGCGTAACCTCGGAACACAAAGCCTGGGACCGCCTCGGTGACCTTTATCAAAGTCTTGCCGAAACCGCGAATACGCCGGTAGCCGCCGCCGATTTGCTCATGGAAGTTGCATCGATTCGCTTGCAGCAGCGCCGGCCACGCGAAGCCGAAGCGCAACTGCGTCGCATCTTGGGGATTCGCCCCGACGATCTCGCAGCACGGGCACGCCTCGAAGGCCTGTATCGTCAAGAAAACCGCTGGGTCGAGCTGGCTGCCGCATTAGAAGAGCGCACCGATCCGCGCTTAGGCAGTGCCGCACCGACTGCCGAGCGGCCTGCCCTGCTAGCCGAGCTAGCAGAAATTTATACCCAGCGGTTATCCCGCCCGCATGATGCGATCGAAACCTATGAACGCTTACGGACGCTGACACCATCGGATGTTGGCGTGTACCAACGGCTCGCCGAGCAATACGCAGCGATCGCCCGTTGGAGCAAAGCGATCGAAAGCCTGAACAAGATCAGCGAAGTTGCAGAAGGCTCGGCCGACGCACGGGCAGCGCAAGCCAAAGTTGCGTCGATCTACGAGCGCGAACTTGAACTGCCTGACCGCGCTATCGAAGCCTTCGCTGAAATGGTGAGCACATGGCCCGACGACACCGAAGCGTGGGAGGCCCTCGATCGGCTGTATACTCAGCATGCGCGTTGGCTTGAGCTTAC
>JAKQOD010000481.1 GCA_029565465.1 Deltaproteobacteria bacterium | reverse complement strand
TGGAAAAAATGGCGGCAATGCGCCAACGCCAGCAACCGGCGGCAGCGACGACAGCGGAGGCACCGGCGGTGGCAACGGCGGCGCGATTAATGCACCAGCCGGTAAAGGCAACCCTGGCTTACTTGGCACGTCCGCGGGTGGCGGTGGCGGCGGCGGTGTTGGCAAGATCGAATTTCGCACGCGTATGTTGCCGACCAGCGTAATCACGAGTCCAGCGATTACATTTGAATTGTTGCCATAGCAGCCGCGCCGGCGAGTGGCACGAATCGTGAAACCACCATGCCGTGGTTACGCATCGGCAACTCCAACAACCGGCACGCAGCGCGCTGCAAACCTGGCGTGGCGCGCTGCAGCTGTTGTTTACGAGACGCTTCGGTACGTTTTGGTTTGCCAGTTTGTTGTCGAGCATCGGCACCTGGGCGCAGCAAACCGCTGAACCGTGGTTGCTGTTGGCGTTGGGTGCATCGCCATTTTTGATTGGCCTCGATGCGTTTGCGATGAATGCACCAACCTGGGCGCTCACCTTGTTAGGCGGCCGCCTCGCCGATCGCCGCGACCGTCGCCATGTGATTGCGCTGTTTCAGTCGATTCAAATGCTGTGCCCTGCCATCATTGTGGTGTTGCTGCTGATGGGCAAGATCACGCCGTGGATCATCATTGCGTTGTCGGTTGTCGTCGGCGTCACCGATGCGCTGTCGATGCCAGCGTTTCAATCGATCGTGCCGACGATTGTGCCGCGCGCGCAGCTCGATCGTGGGATAGCGCTGAATACTGCCCAATCTGGAGCGCACGAGCGAACGCTCGAAGCGGGAATCGCGCAGTTTGTCGCGCATCTTGGGGCCTGCGGTCGCAGGCGTGCTGTTGGCTAGCGTCGGTGCCGTGGCGTGTTTTGCAGTGAGTGCTGCGTCGTACGTGCCGTTTATTGCGATTGCATTGTGGATCTTGCCGCCGCGCGCGCGGGTTGTGACGCCGGCAGCGGCCGATGCAGCGCCGTCAACTACCTGGCACGCCGTGCGCACGATCTGGCAACAACCGCAGATTCGCGGTGCATTGCTCACGGTGTTTATCAGTGCGTTGCTGACCTCGCCGTTGATCACCTTTACGCCAGTGCTGGTGCATGCATCGTTTGATGGTGATGCCACTACGTTTTCCATTGCAATGACCGCGTTTGGTGCGGGCGGGCTGGTGGGCGCGCTCGCACTGCTAGCGATATCCTCGACGGTAGATCGCCGCCATCTGAGCGCCGCCGCGGGCATCCTGTGTGCGGCAACGCTCATTGCGACGGCGCTGACGCCATGGCGTTGGTTGCTGCCGATCCTGCTTGCAACGGCTGGGGCCACCATGACGATCTGCAATGCATCGGCGAATGTAGTGTTGCAAGCAGCGGCGTTACCCCACGCGTTGGGCCAAACCGTGAGCTTGTATCTGCTCGCGATGCGCGGCGGCATGTCGCTGGGCGCCTTGGCAACCGGTGTAACGGTTGGCTGGCTCGGCGTGCGTTACGCGCTGCTGCTCGACGGTGCGTTGGCTGTGGCAGGGCAGCTCACTGTGGCGTTGTGGTGGTTGCGAAGGCGCGCCGCGACGCAGACAACCGGGCACGCGCCAGCGCCGTAGCCGCACTTGGCGCAGAAGATGCAACGCATCGCTGCATGGCAAGCATTGCATCATCGTCGGAACACGCGCGTCCACATCTGTTGCGCCGCTGGGTCATTGCCAGCGTGGTGATCGTGTTGGCGCTCTTGGTAATTTCACTTGTTACTTCGTACAACCGTTTGGTAACGCTCGATCAAGGTGTGCAAGGCACGTGGGCCGACGTCGAAAACAACTACCAACGCCGTGCCGATTTGGTGCCGAACCTGGTGAACACGGTGCGAGGCGCGGCTGCATTCGAAGCCGACACCCTGCTTGCCGTCACCGAAGCACGCGCGCGCGTGACCCAAGCGGCCGCGACGTCGCCGACAACATCGCCCGAGTCGTTTGCCAAGTATCAACAAGCGCAGGACGCGCTGAGCAGCTCGCTGGCGCGGCTCTCGGTAGTGGTGGAGCGTTATCCTGATTTGCGTGCGACCCAAAACTTTCGCGACTTACA
>JAKQOD010000465.1 GCA_029565465.1 Deltaproteobacteria bacterium | reverse complement strand
GCTCTTCCGATCTGATGGCAACGCTCATCCATGCGTTGCAGCATCGGAATATTATCTGCGCAATGCCAAGCGCGCGTCCTGCGCATGGCAGTAGCAAACGGTTGAGCCCTGGCATTGCCGCCGACCCGCGCTTGCAGCCGTCGGACGTATGGTCTTCGGCCCGTGGACGTGTACAGTAAATCGATGTTGGCCAGGGCATGCATCGCGGGCTTGCTACTCGCAAGCGCAGCGTGTGGCCGGCTGGGGTTCGAGCAACGCGTCGGTAACGACGCCACAATAGCAGACGGTCGCAACGATGCGGATGCCAGCGACGGCAACCTGGCGCGGGCCAATCGAGCATTCGTCTCACGTGGCCGCTTCAACGGTAACCTTGGTGGCGTTACTGGGGCCGACGCCATATGCCAAGCCGAAGCCGCGATCGCGAGCCTCGACGGTGAGTTCATTGCATTACTCAAAGCTGATACGCGGCCCGACCCGGCACAGCTGTTTGCCAACTCGCGTGGTTGGCAACTGCCGAGTGGCCGCTGGGTTGCCGATTTGCCAACCCAGCTCAGCGACGGTTCGTTCTTCCAACCCATCAACGAATATTCCGATGGCATCGTGGTCGATGCAGCGAACGATGGCTATCGGGTTTGGAGCGGCGATTTTGCCAATTTTCACTGCAACAACTGGTTGAGTACAGTGCCGCAAGGTGACCAGGCTTGGTTGGCGCAATGGCGCCGCTTGTCCGATGGCCCGCATCCGTGCAGCGAAACCCTGCGTTTATTTTGTTTTGAACGCGGTCAGCAGCACGCGTTTACCCAACCGCCGATTACCCACAAACGCATTTTTCTAAGCAATGGCGAATTCACCCCCGGTAGCGCCCGCACCGCCGACGCGTTATGCCAAACCGAAGCCACGGCGGCCCTACTGCCAGGCACCTACCAAGCACTGTTGCCAGCCCCTGGCGTGGCAGCCCTCGACAACCTACTCGATGCTCGCACCACCACGTATCAGCGCGTCGATGGCATCACCGTCGGATTATTGGGCACCAGCGCCGTCCAACATACGTACATCACACTGTCCGCCGATGGCACAGTTCCCGCGGATAGCGGCGTTTGGACCGGCGGTGACCCGGCAGTCGTCCAGGTCAACACCTGCAACAATTGGCGCTCGGCCGCTGGCATGGCCGAACGCAGCGCAGCCTTCGATTGGCCTGGCTTTGAAGGCCTCGTCGATCAGTGTTCCACCGCGCTGCGACTGTACTGCGTCGAACGCTAAACGCGCACGCTTAGCGGCTCGCAGCGCTAGCCAACTTCGCGGCCAATCCTCGTCGATAAAACCGCCGCGCTTCGGCCAGCATCGCGGGAATTTGCCGGGTTGTTACGAAGCGATCCTGCAGCATGCCGGTGTAGCGCAACGCATTATCATTCGCTGCACGATAGCGATCGTGTTCGTCGGCATCGAGGTCGGCGTCGTACTCACACGATACAAACAATCGCTGGCGCCAATATTCCGAGCGGCTGGTCGCATCGCCGTCGCCTTCGCTCAACAACAAGCAGGTTAGATACTTATCGACTTCGGCTTGCAGCTCAAGTTCCAACGCACTGACGGTGCGATGTTGTTGCGCACACATCACGGTGTACACAAAGTGGCTAACGCCTTCGAGGGCCAACAAAAAGTCGCCGACGTTATGCTCATCGAGGCGATGGCGCGGATCGCGCTGCGCCAGGTTCGCGATCGCTGACGGATCAAGAAACAACGCCAGCTCCATTTCACCACCAGCTTCGCTCACCAACAATTGTTCGCGCGGTTGCCGACCAGGCGCCAACGCTGCACGCACATCGTGGCCAACTACGTAGTCATCAACCGTGACGCCGGTATCGATTCGATAGAGTTGCTCTAAGCCTTGTTGCACCGCACGCAGCGTGCCGCTCACTGAATCACCAGCGAGCCCGGATCCACATCACCCACGATCAGGCCGGCTTGCCGCAACCGCTTTTCAACCCAAGCGTCGCGTGTGCGCAACCAAATCTCGTAGAGCTTGGTAACGTCAGTCGTCGAGTAGTCAACGCGCCGGCGCACCGCCATCAACACATCGACAAACTTTGGAAAGTTTTCCGCGAGCTCGCCGTACACTTCGCCAATCGCGCCACCCGTGCCCAGCTGCCGCGACAGCTGGCCATACGCGCTTTGGCCCAAGCCAACGTAGTAGTCAACATCAACGAGGGTGCGGCTCAGCGACTCGGCAAAATAGCCTGCTACATAAAGTGAGGTATCGCCGACTTCTTTGAGCTTGCGCACCCGTTCGGCCGCGTCCGCCGCTGGTTCGACCAACTTGACCCCCAGCGGGTCATCCGTGAGCCGTGCCCGGGTAAAATCGCCCAGCAAATTCACCAGGTACCAGCTGGCGGTCTCCGAAGCTCCGATGGCTGCTTCATCCATCGCTTCGGTGACAATTTCGTGGAAGAAAGCATCGACTGAAGTTGCCAACGTGACGTCCATGATTTCAATGATCAATGATTTTGCGCCAGGTGCAAGTTTGTTAGCGGTTTCAGTGAGTTGGATCATGGTTCCAAACCTGGCTAAACAGCGATTTCGATAGCGATCCGAGTACTACACACACGCAGATCCCGCCCAATCCGGACGGTCTGTAAGTATTGAACAAATCTAATGGGTTTCGATCGAATTTGGCCCTTGCCAAAGCCGCAACGAGGCTTAGTATGCGCGCCATTAGCACTCAACGCAGGCGACTGCTAACAAAGTGCAGCACCTGCCCCAGTTAACCCCGTCACAGACCGTTACAGGAGACTCACATGAACGTTCGTCCACTCCAAGATCGCATTCTCGTCCGTCGCGTTGAAGAAGTTGAAAAGACCCGTGGTGGTCTGTTCATCCCAGATTCTGCCAAAGAACGTCCATTAGAAGCGAACGTCATCGCGGTTGGCGCTGGCAAGAAAACCGACGATGGCAAGCTGATCCCGCTCGATGTCAAAGCTGGCGATCGCATTTTGTTCGGCAAGTACTCGGGCACCGAGATCAAGGTTGACGGCGTTGAGCATGTCATCCTGCGCGAAGACGAAGTGCTCGGCATCATTGGATGATTGGCCTTGGGGACGTGCGCGTCCCCGCGTTTTTGTCACCCCCGCGCCTCGCGCGATAACCATTTTCACACAGAGCAAAAGAGAGAATTACCATGGCTGCTAAAGACATTATTTTTGACGAAAAAGCCCGCGCACGCGTTCTCGCTGGCGTCGACACCCTCGCTAACGCAGTGAAAGTTACCCTCGGACCACGTGGCCGTAACGTTGTGATCGAAAAATCCTGGGGCGCTCCAACGGTGACCAAGGACGGCGTCACGGTTGCCAAAGAAATCGAACTGGAAAACAAGTTCGAAAACATGGGCGCGCAAATGGTGAAGGAAGTTGCCTCGAAGACCAGCGATAACGCTGGCGACGGCACCACCACGGCGACCGTGTTGGCCCAAGCCATCTACCGCGAAGGCTCGAAGCTGGTTGCAGCTGACCACAACCCAATGGAATTGAAGCGCGGCATCGACACCGCAGTCGCTGCGCTGATTGGCGAGCTCAAGAAGCTGTCGACCGAAACCAAAGGCAAAACCGAAATCGCCCAAGTCGGCACCATCTCGGCCAACGGCGATGCAGCTATCGGCGAAATGATCGCTGAAGCGATGAGCAAAGTCGGCAAAGAAGGCGTCATCACGGTTGAAGAAGCCAAGACGATGACCTCGGAACTCGACGTTGTCGAAGGTATGCAATTCGACCGTGGCTACCTGTCGCCATACTTCGTAACCGACAGCGAACGCATGGAATGCGTGCTCAACGACGCACTCATCCTCATCCACGAACGCAAAATCTCGAACATGAAGGACCTCCTTCCTGTGCTTGAGCAAGTTGCCAAGTCGGGCCGTCCGCTGCTTATCCTCGCCGAAGACATCGACGGCGAAGCATTGGCGACCTTGGTCGTCAACAAGCTGCGC
>JAKQOD010000463.1 GCA_029565465.1 Deltaproteobacteria bacterium | reverse complement strand
ACCGATATCCTCGCGTGTGCTGATGAAGGGTGGCGCAAGCACCACGGCGTCGCCGGGAGCACGGGTGAGTAGGCCAGCGTGAAACGCGGCTTCCTGAACTTGCGCGCCGCGCAGACCGGGCTGACCTGGCAGCGGTGCGAGTTCGATGCCAGCGGCCAAGCCAATGTTGCGCACGCTCACGACGCCCGGCACGGCGCGCAGCGCGTGCACTGCGTCTTCAAACGGTTGGCTCAGAGCGTCGGCTTGTTGGATCAGCTGCTCGTCTTCGAGTAGATCAATCATGGCTAAGCCCGCCGCGCAGGCCAGCGGGTGACCGGAGCACGTGTAGCCGTGCATCAGCTCGGCGAGATGCAACGGCCCGCGCATCAGGGTGTCGTGAATTTCGCGCTTGACCAGCACGCCGCCCAGCGGCACCGCGCCGTTGCTCACGGTTTTGGCGAACAAAATCATGTCGGGCACTACGCCAAAGCGCTGCGCCGCGAACCAATGCCCGAGACGACCAAAGCCGGTGATGACCTCATCAAAAATAAGCAGCAACCCGTGCCGGTCGCAGATCTCTCGGAGTCTCTGCAAGTAACCCACGGGCGGCACCAAGACGCCGGTCGACCCGGCCATCGGCTCAACCACTACGGCGGCGATGGTGTTGGAGCCGTGCAGCGCGATGATGCGATTTTCCAGCTCGTCTGCCATGTCGGCGCCGAGCGCGGGTTGGCCACGAATAAAGGCCTGAGACGGATCCCACGTGCTGCGCAGATGGTCGCTGCGCAACATCGCAGAACCAAACGCGCGGCGGTTGTTGGTCATGCCGCCCACCGAAATGCCGCCAAAGCCCACGCCATGAAAACCGCGTTCGCGTCCAATAAACAAGCTGCGCTCGCCCAGCCCGCGCGCCTGCCAGTAAGCCAGCGCGATTTTCAACGCGGTGTCGCACGCCTCAGAACCGCTGTTGACCAGAAACACACGATCTAACCCCTCGGGCGCCACTGACGCGATGCGCTCCGCCAGCGCAAACGCGCCCGGATGCCCGACCTGAAAATTCGAGCCGAAATCGAGCTGATCGATTTGTTGCTTTAGCGCGGCGCTAATGCGCGGGTGACGGTGACCCGCCCCCACGCACCAGAGTCCCGAGGTGCCATCGAGAATCTCGCGGCCTTGGGCGTCTCGATACGCAACCCCTTCGGCCGAGTGCAGGATGCGCGGCGCTTGCTTGAACTGGCGATTGGGCGTGTACGGCATCCAAAACGCGTCGTGTGGGTTGTCGGTGGTCATTTGGCGGTATATCCCCCATCGAGCATGATGGTTTGTCCAGTCAAGTAGGCCGAGGCGTTGCTAGCAAGAAACACAGTCAGGCCGTGAATGTCGGCCAACTCGCCGTTGCGCCCAAGGCAGGTTTGGTCGGCGTGACGCTGCGCCAACGTGGGGTCTGCAAACACCGGCGCGGTCAGCGCCGTGGGGAAAAACCCGGGGCCGATGGCGTTGCAGGTGATGCCAGAGCGCCCCCACTCCTGCGCAATGGCGCGCGTGAGCTGCACGATGCCGCCCTTGCCTGCGCCGTAGGGCGCGCTATTGGCAAATGCGCGATAGCTCTGCAAGCTCGCGATATTGATGATGCGGCCCCAGGCGCGCGCTTTCATGGTCGGCGCAAGTGCCTGCGTTAGGAAAAACGGCGCCCCGAGATGGAGCTGCAACTGCATGCCCCAACTCTCCGGCGTGACCTCAGCAAACGGCTGACGCAAGTTCACGCCCGCAGCGTTGACCAAGATGTCCACTGGCGCTATCGCCTGCGCCTCAAACGCGGCGTCTTGCACCGAAGCGGGAAGCGCCAAGTCGTACGCCAAGGTGTCGACCCTGACGCCGTGCGCCCGCAGCCGCTCAGCGGCCGCCTCCAGCTGTCCTACGCGACGAGCCAACAGCAGCACGCGCGCGCCGGCCTGCCCAAGCGCCAGTGCCATCGCCTCGCCCAACCCAGAACTTCCGCCGGTCACCAATGCCGTACGGCCGCTCAAGCCAAAAGCACTGCCGTTCGCCGAATGCGCTTTATTCATTGTTGCCACGTTTGCCTATGCAGTCTGTAGGCGCGGACTTGGCCGCGCTTCCTCGTTGCATCGAGCGACGCCAAGTCGTCGCCTACCCTTGCAGAGTTCCACGTTAAACCTCAACCGGCGTGCCGCGATCAAAGCGTTCGCCGGGGAAATACTTGGCGAGCCGGTCGTCAGCGGTGCGGGCGTGCGCCTCCATACCTTCGAGACGTGAAATGCGCGCCGTGGCCAGCCCAATGTCGCGCGCCGCCTCGCGCGTCATGCGCTGCCATGTAAGCGTCTTGAGAAACTTATGCACCGAAAGCCCACCGGAATAACGCGCCGCGCCTTTGGTCGGCAACACGTGATTAGGGCCGCTGGCTTTGTCGCCATAAGCCACCGTCGTCTCTTCACCCAAGAACAGCGAGCCGTAGCAGGTTAGCCGCGCAAGCCACCAATCAAGCTCAGACGTGTGCACTTCCAAGTGCTCACTGGCGTAGCGATCCGACACTTCAACCACTTCTTCGCGACTGTCGCAAAGAATAACTTCGCCGTAATCGCGCCACGCGGAACCCGCAGCATCACGCGCGGTGGGTGGCAGCTTTTCGATGAGCGCGGGCATGCGCTGCATCACCGCCTCCGCCATCGAGCGGCTGGTGGTGAACAGCCACGCGGGCGACTCGTGACCGTGCTCGGCTTGGCCGACTAAGTCGCTAGCAACGATGTCTGGGTCGGCGGAGTCGTCTGCAATGATCCCGATTTCGGATGGGCCTGCAAACACGTCGATACCCACCTTGCCAAACAACGTGCGCTTGGCCTCCGCCACAAATTTGTTGCCCGGCCCGACGATCACGTCGGCCGGTTTTCCGGTGAACAGGCCATAGGCCATGCTGGCGATCGCCTGCACGCCGCCCAAAGTCATGATCACGTCCGCGCCCGCCTTGTTGAAGGCATACAGCAGATACGGGTGCATCGGGCCACCACGAAACGGGCCCGAGCAGGCGATGATGGTTTTAACGCCGGCGGCCTTGGCAGTGGCCACGCCCATGTAGGCGCTGGCGATGTGGGCGTAGCGGCCCGCCGGGGCGTAGCAACCGGCCACGTTAACCGGAATCACGCGCTGCCCAGCGGTGACACCGGGATGCAACTCGGTAGAAAACTCAGAGAGCGACTGACGCTGCGCCTGCGCGAATTGCGACACCTGCGCGATAGCGAAGTCGATGTCGGCTTTGACTTGTGCGGGCACCTCACGCGCGTTGGCCGCGATCTCTTCTGGTGTGACGATGATCGCGCCGCTCCATTTATCCAGATCAGACGCGTAGCGCCGCACTGCGGCTTCGCCGTGAGTTTGGATATCGGCCAACATGGTGGTGACCACTTGCTGCGCGGTAGCCGTTTCAGTTTCAGGGGTCTTAGCCGCTTTTTTTAGGTAAGTGATCGCCACGTTTAGCTCCAGCAGTAGGCAGTAATGAAGGGATGAATAGGCAAAAAGTTCGCAT
>JAKQOD010000449.1 GCA_029565465.1 Deltaproteobacteria bacterium | reverse complement strand
CCGCAGGCAATCTCTTTTCAAAGATTGAAACGTTGGCGCTGCTGCCACCGACCGTCGACGCCAACGGCGACGGCTCGCTCAAAGTTGTCATTGGCGACATGATGGCCAAGTTCACCGACAACGAAAGTGCATTGGTAACGGCAGCGTCGATCAATGGCGACGTGCGCTTGAAAGTAGAATCCACGGCCACCGGCGAATTGCGCTTGGCCGTCGATAATCCAAACATCACCGTCGACGTGCTCGACTCCGTCGAAGGCGTTGAAGGCACCAACGCTTTGTCGAACGACCAATTCGAAGCCATCGTGTCCTTCGGCTTGTCGCGCGGCGTCGCTGTCGCTGCCGGCACCCTCGGTACCATCCCGCTCCCAGCCTTCGGCGGTGTCAAAGTTGAAAACGTCAAAGCCGAAGCCAAAGGCGGCTTCGTTATGCTCACCGGCGCTGTGCGCTAGTCGCATCGCCTCAGCGTCAACGTAGCCACACGTCGACAGTTTCCGTCGACAGTTTCCCGCCGCCGCCGCTGCACCCGCCGCGGCGGTTTTTGCGTTTCGGAGGTCCGGTAGTCGGCGGTGGCCGTAGCCGTGGCCGTGAACCTGTCCGTGTCTGTGAAGCTGTCCGTGCCAGTGCATCTTGCCGTGCCTCGGTTTGAGAAAATTTCCGATGCGTGGCCATCGATCTCCGTCGGAAAATCGACCGACGAACGGTGCGTCCAGTCATCAACAATCGGCCTTCCTCCTTGACGCCAACGCCACCATTTTGCGACGCTAACACCGTGTTGTTGGTGTCTTTGGGTTCCGT
The DNA here is from genome assembly GCA_029565465.1 of Deltaproteobacteria bacterium. GTDB lineage: Bacteria > Myxococcota_A > Polyangia > Haliangiales > Haliangiaceae > JABFXX01. The sequence continues at coordinate 3,394 of JAKQOD010000449.1, read as the reverse complement.
CGCTTGCGCTTGCTCGCAATTTATTTGCGATCACGCCCAACTTTGTCCGCAACTTCCAATCACACCCCGCGATAGCCGCGCCATGCAACTTCGTCCGTCGGGGCCAAACCCATGAGTGACCGCGCTCGTCCCGACGACGATGCCGACGGCGGCCTGCAAGCCAAGCCCGCCGTCGATGCGTCATCGAATCAGCAAACGTCTCAAGCTCACCTCGATCACGCGCAACAACAGCAGCGCCTCAGCGACGCGCAGCATGCTCCGCATGCACAGCATTCCCCATCAACAAACACCGCCGACCGCTACGCCCGCCCGCAGTACAAGCCCTCGATCGCGCAAGCCAACTATTCCACCGCGCCCGTCGCTGCACTCCACGGGCCCGACGCAACGCCCCAAGCCCCCGTTACATTGCCACCGAACCTCGTCAATCTCTCCATCAATCCGATCATCATTGCCAATCGCCTCAAAGTTTTCATTCCTCCGGCGCAGTTTGCTGAAATCCAAGCCGCTGCCGCCGATCGCCCACGAGTGCAAGCCTTGCTGCGCGTTGTCTTCGAGCAACTCACCGCCCAGGTGAATGCGTCCGCAAACGGCGCTGCCAAAGCCGCCCTCAACGCCGCCGCCGCTGACCCTGCTACCGCCGTCGACAACTACTATCACGCGGCCACCTTGCTCAAATTCCAACGCCCCGGCGCCGCAGCGCCCGCGCCGCGCCTCGTTGCTGCCATTGCCCCCGCCACCTTCGCCGGTTCATCAAGCGTGGCCAAAGCGCCAGTGCAAGCGGAAACGATCATTGGGTCTGATTCTGCGGCACAAAGCGACATGCCCGCGCCAGCACCACGAGCAACGAACCCGACGACTTCGGCTTCCGCGCCTGCAATTGCGGCCATCAATGTTATCAATAGCCAACTTGCCGGCGACATTAAGGTTGATGCCGCCAAGCTCACGGTTGTGTATCGAGCAAGCTGGGTCGCGACGAACCCCACTGAACACATACTTCAAGGCTTGCTCGCGTTACGAAGTGCAGGCGCGATCAGTTGGGCAAAGGAAGAATCGCTGCGACGGGTGGCAGCCTTGACATCGCTGCCCGAGGCATCTTCGAAGAAAAATCAAATCGTATTGCAGATTACGGCTGCGGTATTCGCGGTGATTGGATTGCCACCCGGCAAAGATGCGGTGGTGGGCCGGCGAGGTAATGGGCTTGGCGTGTCGATTGCCATGGCCTCGGAGCTTCCGGTTGCGATGAAAGTCGCATTGCCTGAATCAGAGCGCTCCAAGGTTTCGGAGGCGTTATGGGCATTTACCCAATTGCCAATTGCAACTGAGCCTGAAGTCTTACACGGCTACGTCGGCGGCGCAGGCGTCTACGTCGAATTGTCGGAGACAGAATGCGCCGCCATTTTTGGCGCAGAAGCCTGGCGCGGATACGTAAAGAAAAACAAACAACAGGCTCCGAAACCGAAATCGCCAGCGGAAGCTGCACAGGCTGAGTATACGAAGGGCGAGCTGCCTGCACGCTTAACGCAACATGGCGGTGAAGTCGTCAGCGGCGACAATGTGCCTTTTGAAGTAGTGATTGATTGGGATCTGGTGCGTATGGGGCTCTTTTTGCCAGCACAGCGCGCGGCATTTGAAAGTCGCAAGAGTGCGTACGATGTGGCCTGGCACCAGCAGCGCGTCGACGGGAAGTCTACTAAAGCATTCGCGGGCGCAACGCGTGGCGCAAATCAAGACGCGTTGACGAATCGCATCAAATTGGCGCTCAAACCTGGCGAGGTTACTGCTGATTTTAAGGTGACGGCGAAGGTCGGCTCGAATCATTTTCTACCAGCCGAAGTGGAAACGTTAGTAACGGTCAAAACGCAAGCGGCGCGGCTCGATGACGGTCGAGCCGAAATTATGGGCCCAGGCGCGAGTCCGTTTGCGTTGGCGGCAATGACCGCCAAAGAAAACGATTTCGATCTGGGTTGGGCGAAAGATAAGATCGCAAGGCGCGGCGACGACCACGGCACCCGTTACGACGGCGACATGGATCCACGCCATGTCATGCAATCGTTAGAGGAACGCAAAGCAACGCGTGAGATGCGCATCGCGGAACTAGAAGCGGCGCGCGATTATTTGCGGCAACGGGTACAAGCCAGCGACGTGAAAGAAGCGATTGCCAGCTTCGATGAACAAATTCGCAAACTGCGGGAAGAAGGCAAGCACATCGAGAGTGACGTGGCGGCTGGGTGGCAAATGTTTGATGTGCGAGGCACGTACGTTTCGCGCACCGAAGGTGTCGCGTCGGGGCCGCTTGATTTGTACGGCGAAGTGCAACGCTACGCTGCGAGCCCCTCTGGACCTCTTGTCGGCGTGCGAATTCGCGATTTGTCGCGGCGCTTCGAGCAAGAATCGTATGTCTTTAACGCCATCGCGCCGACGTTTGACGCTGCGCTTGAATCGGCATTCGTTGATTTTTGTAAGACCTATCCGACCGGCACGGTTGCCGTGTTCGCACAGGCGATGGGCCCTGCGACGCCTGTTGCCGCCACCGTTGGCGCTGCCGCCGCTAAAATGCAACCCACCGGCAAGATGGTGGGTTTCGAACTTGCGACAACATCGCGGTGGAAGGACATCAAGTCCGCCGTCGTCGAGCCAGCCGTGCAAGTACTGATGGGGGCGGCGACCTCCATGGCAATGATTTTTGCGCCATATGCTGCAGCTCCGTTGATGGTGGCCCAAATGGTTGTTGGCAGTGCAACCACGATCGACGACTTGTTCGAGAAATCGAGTCGCGGCACGTTGCATACCAAAGGCCTGGCGGTGGGCCTTGGGCAGTTGGCGATGAATCTATTGCCGATGCTCGCTCATGCGCGCATGGCGTCTGCCGGCCTTCGCGCGGAAGCCGCATTGGCGCGTGCCGAGGCGGGAGAAGCAGCGGCAATCGCTGGTGGCAACGAAGCGACGATTTCGAAAGCCGGCACTGCAGTCGACAAAGCGTTACGCGGCGTCGTGAAGCCAAGCCAGTTTATTCGTTACGCGACGTTCGCAGGGATGGTGGGCGGCAACGTGCTGATCATGCGCGAGGAAACCGTCCAGTTATTGGCGCAACTCAAAGCACAAGACGTTGCGGCGATTGCCGAGATGCATTTGGAACTCGTCCGGCTCTCGGCGACCACACATCCAAGCGATCCGCGCTTGGCCGAATTGACGCGTGCGATTGAGGCGCGCGCGGCAGGCGTGCGCGGCCGGTTTAGCGAGGCGTTCAACACCGTCGTCGGTGGTCAACTCGCCATGCTCATTCCACAGGGCATGTGGGACATGTTTGAGTCGGTGTCGCCTGCCGCAAAGGCAGCTGGGCGGGGCGATCATGAGTACGATGGCCGTAGCTCCGGCGCCGGACACGCTGATGGTG
>JAKQOD010000446.1 GCA_029565465.1 Deltaproteobacteria bacterium | reverse complement strand
GTGCGGTTTTGGCGGACCGGTCGCAATTTTAATCCTGTGATGGCAACCGCAGCAAAGACCACCATCGTTGAAACCGATGCATTGGTTGCCAATGGCGCCATCGACCCCGACGATGTGCATCTGCCGGGCATCTACGTGCATCGCATCGTCGAAGTGCGCGAGCACGAAAACGCGTTTGAATACCGTACCGTTCGGAAGCGGAGCTGATCTATGCCGTTTAGCAAAGAAGATATGGCGCGGCGCGCCGCACGTGAAATTCCAGCTGGTTCGTTGGTGAACCTTGGTATCGGATTGCCGACGCTGGTGGCCGACTATCTGCCCGAAGGTCACGCATGGTTGCATTCGGAAAACGGCTTGCTTGGCATGGGCCCGTTTCCGTTTGAAGGCGATGAAGACCCACAATTGATCAATGCTGGCAAACAAACCGTAACGGTGTTGCCGGGTGGCTCAACGTTCGATTCGGCGCAGTCGTTTGCGATGATTCGTGGCGGTCATGTTGATTTGGCAATATTGGGCGCGATGCAAGTGGCAGCCAATGGCGATTTGGCCAATTGGGCCGTGCCCGGCGGCAAAGTGATGGGCATCGGCGGTGCGATGGACCTAGCGTCCGGTTGCCGGACGGTCTTGGCGATGATGCAACACACCACCAAAGACGGCGAACATAAGCTGGTGGCAAACTGCGACTATCCGCTGACGGCGGCCGGTGCGGTGTCGCTGGTGATTACCGAGCTTGGCGTGTTCGCGCCAACGGCGCTACCGACGGGCGGCAATGGCTTTCGCGTGGTGGAACTAGCGCCTGGGGTGACGCAGGAGCAGGCGACTGCTGCGACTGGGGCCCCATTGGTTTGGGCCTGATGCAGCGGAGCGGCCTGCTCATGGCAGCGTTGGTGGTGGCGTCTAGCTGGCCGCACGCTGCGGCCGCGGAGCGCCGTAGCTTCGTGCGGATTAATGAATTTGGCACCAGCAACGCCGAGGTCGCCCGCATCGAAGTGAATGTGGTGCATACGTCAGTCGGCCAGGATGGCATCAGCGAAGCCCCGCAGCGTTTTGCCATGGCGTTCGCGGTACGATACGGCCTTAGCAATCGGCTCGACATTGGCGCCACCTACGCCTTCGCTCAACAATCGGCCGGCACTGGCGCCGCACCGGCTGGCACCGCGTCAGCTCTCGGCTTCGAGCAAGTACGGGTCGATGCTCGCTATCATTTGCTTGAGCGTGGCCATCTGGTTGCCCTCGCGCCGCGCCTCGCCGTTGGCGTGAATCCTGCGACCCGGGTTGCGAACGTTGATGCGGCGTTGGTGCTTGAGCGCGATGTTGGGCCGGTAACCGCGGTTGCCAACGTTGCGGTCACTGGCGAGCGCGACCCAAGCGGCAAAACCTGGGGCACGCGTGGCAATCTGGCCGGCTATGTGGAAGTGACACCGCGCTTGCGGCTAGGTGCTGAAGTTGCAGCGCAGCGGACGTTCGCCGCCGGTGCGCAAACGGCGTTGCAACTTGGCCCGACGGTGGCGTGGACTTCGGCGCATCGGCTGTGGGCCGTAATAGGCATCGGCTACGGGCTCACCACTGCGTCAGATCGGTTATATGGTGCTGCATGGATCGGGTGCAATTTGTGAAGCTGTGCGGGCTTGTTCTGGTGGCTGCAGCGAGCGTTGTCGGCTGTGGTGCAGCGTTGGCCCCGGAGCCAACGCTGGTCGACGCTAAGCATGCGCAAGAGCGATGGGGTGACGCCAATCTGGCGCAGCTGCAACAAGGTTTGGCGGTGCTTCAAAAGCGTTGTGGGCGTTGCCATCGGACGCCCGCGCCGTCTGATCAAGCGGCATCGGCCTGGCCAACGCGGATCGATGCAATGCAGGATCGCGCTGGCTTGCCAAGCGAGGAGCGCATCGTGCTCGAACGCTATCTCATCATCGTTGCGGATCGCGATATGCGCTCGCCATCGGACCGGATGGGGCCATCACAGCCTGTGATCGCACCACCACCGGTGCGGCAGCCGCCACCATATGTGCCGATGCGCTAGTTTGCGGTCCTACGGGCAGTTCGCAGGGAATTCATTGCGCGGATCGAGCACGTTGATGCCGTCGGTGCAAACATCTTCGGGGCCCTGCGCGTAGTGTGCGTCGATAAAGTCGCTCAACGCAGCGAGGTCGAAACAATCGGAGCGCAGCGCGAAGCCCCATGCGCTCGCTGCGAATTTTGTGTCGAGCAACGGATCGGGCGTGATGACGAAGCGATTGCGCACCGCAGCGGTGCAGCTTGCATCTGCTGGGCGCGCTGCCAACATGGCTTGCAACGCTTCGACATCTTGCGCGCAACCGTCGGGGCAGTTGTAGGCAATGACGATCGCGCCGTGCTCGAGGTTGTGCACCCAAAACGGTCGGCCGATCGGGGCTGCAAACGTTTGGAACTTGGCCCAGTTCGGATAATGCGGGCCGGAGGTTGGCGGGTTGCTATTGTATGTTACCAGCGAGCACACGGGCACGTGCGCGCCACCGACCACGGGGAAGGCGAGCTCGATGGTGCCGCACACGCCATCACCTTTGGGCAAGATGCGCTGATTGTCGCCGCAACTGCTGGCCGCCAACGCTGCAGCAATCAAGATCGCCGAGCGCCATGCGTGCCAGGATGCCGCAGGTGCGCGAAGTGCCTCGCCAATGACGTTAAGATTGGGCATAGTGCGCGCATGGTAAGTATCAAAGAAGGAACCCTCATCGCACTTGCTGCGGCTGGCTTGTTTGCAAATGCGTGCAAAAAAGACGAAGCCAAAAACGGCGCAGCGCCAACCGCCGCCGAAAAAGTGGAGAAAAAGATTCACTGCGGCGGCATTAATGAATGCAAAGGCAAGAGCTTATGCGCTGCCGCCAAAAGCAGCTGCGCTGGCCAAAATGCATGCAAAGGCCAAGGTTGGATCGACGCCACCGAAGCCGATTGTAAAGCTAAAGGTGGCACCCAAGTCGCTGGCATGGACGGCGCTAGATAGTTCAGCCGGTGCCGGGTGGGGCGCCGCCCTTGTTGAACGACACGGTGGATCGTTGCCGACCGACGCGCTACACTCCGGTTGTGTTCCCGCCACGCTCGCGCTCACGCTCGCTGAACTTGCCTTTGGCAAGTACGGTGGCCGTTGTGGTGCACGTTGGCGTCTTGCTGGCTGCAAGCGCAATGACCAACGGCGGTCGCCCAGCGCCACCCACGCCGGCAGCTACCTTGCTCGACGAGCCCGCCGATATTGAACTGTATGAATCGTGTGGTACCGACGCTGCGCTGGTTGCTGCTGCGCGTTCCGCGTTGTGCTTTGCGCCGTGGCAGCGCAGTGATGTAGATACTACTGCTTGCGCTGCTGAGGTTCAAAAACAGTGGGGCCGCGATAACGCTGAATGCCGTGTGGTCCCGGCAGATACCGCGCTCAGCTTGATGTCGCCGGACGCGACCAAAAAAATCAAAGAGCTCGATCCCGAAGTGCTTTTGGCGAAACCTTTGGCCCCCGCACCTAAACCAGTCCAATTGCCGGTTGAGTTGGCAATGCAACAACCGCCGCCACCGCCACCACCTGCACCAACGCGGCCGATGCAGATTGTTGAAACCGTCAACTCGAACACGGATACCGAGCCAGACAACACGCGCTTCTTGTCCGAAAATAACATCAAGGTCGATAAACAAACCGTCGCGCGCGGCGCGGTGCAAGAGCCGATGATCGCGAAACCCAAAGCGCCCGAGCTGGTTGCTACCAACGATGCCCGCGAAGCGTCGATGCAAAAAGATCCAGGCAACCGGCCGGTCGGCACCAGCCCCAAAGCGCCCGACGCGCCAGGGCCGTTGGCGATGCGCACCGTCGGCGCCAAAGCACCTTCGGAAACGCCTCAGGACGCCAAGACCCGCGGCCAAATTGCGGGTATCGACGGCCGAACCGGTGACGGTGCAGCGGCCAAGCGCGGTGATGGTGCGATCACCCAAGCCAAACGTGAACAAAGCGAGTTAGCACCCGGGCAAAGTGGCGCCGGTGGCGGCGTGCCTCGCGTACCGAATCTCAAGCCGAGCGCCGAAGTGTTAGAGCGTGTTGCCGGCGGTGGTTCGGTCGACCATCTCGATGATGTTGAAAAAGGCGATGAGACCGCGCTCAATTCCAAACGCTGGGTCCATGCTAGTTTCTTCAATCGAGTCAAACGCAGCGTTGCGCAAGCGTGGCAACCGGGGGTCGTGTTCGGCCGCAAGTATGGCAATAGCGCTAGCTCCGACAAGACCTGGCCAACCGAAGTGCGCGTCACGCTGCGGCCCAATGGCTCGCTTGCTGACGTTGTGGTGCTCAAAGGCTGTGGGTTGGCTGAACTCGACGAAGAAGCCTTACGGTCGTTTCGCGTGGCAGGTCCGTTTCCGAATCCGCCTGCTGAGTTGGTCAAAAACGGTGTGATCGTGTTTGAGTTCGGCTTCTTTTTCGAAGTCAGTGGGTCGCGCACGATCTGGCGGCAGCTATAAAAATAGGCCTGGCAGCGTATCCGTTATAGCGGATTTCGTATTTCTGTGGCAACCTGCAGGCATGACCACAGCTATTTTCGACGACAACTCACGTAGCATCGGCCGTACCCCGCTGGTGCGGATTCGCCGGGTCGCAGGAAGCGCCGGCGCTACGATTCTCGCCAAGATCGAAGGCCGCAACCCGGCGTATTCCGTGAAGTGCCGCATTGGCGCGTCCATGATCTGGGCGGCCGAGCAACGAGGCGAACTGACGCCTGGCAAAGCGATTATTGAAGCTACCAGTGGCAACACTGGCATTGCGTTGGCGTTTGCAGCTGCATCACGCGGCATTGAATGCGTGTTAACGATGCCGGAAACGATGAGCCTTGAGCGGCGCAAAGTACTGGTGGCGTTTGGCGCCAAACTCGTGCTGACGCCCGGGGCGGCAGGCATGAAAGGAGCTATCGCCAAAGCCGAAGAACTCGCGGCTGCAGAGCCTGAACGCTATGTATTGATGCGGCAGTTTGAAAACCCGGCGAATCCTGCGATCCACGAAGCCACCACCGGGCCGGAAATCTGGCAAGACACCGACGGCAACGTCGACGTTTTAGTCGCCGGAGTCGGCACCGGCGGCACCATCACGGGGATTTCGCGGTTTTGGCAAAATACCAAAGGCAAGGCGCTGCACTCGGTGGCAGTTGAGCCAATTCATTCACCGGTGATTTCGCAAACCCGTGCTGGCGAAACCGTGCAGCCCGGTCCGCACAAAATCCAAGGCATCGGCGCAGGCTTTGTGCCGAAAAATCTCGACTTGTCGATCGTCGACGAAGTTGCAACGGTGAGCAACGATGAAGCCATCGCGATGGCTCGTCGCTTGGCGAAAGAAGAAGGCATCCTCGTCGGTATTTCATGCGGCGCTGCGATGACGGCTGCCGTGCGTTTGGCCAACGATCCGAAATGGGCTGGCAAGACCATCGTCGTCATCTTGCCCGACAGCGGTGAGCGCTACTTGAGTGGTGCGCTGTTCGAAGGCTTGTTTGACGAGGTGGTGAACGCCGTCGCGCAGGTTTGACGTCAATCAAACGCTTGCCTGGCCGCGCATGTAGGGTGGGCACAACGCTGCCGCGGCTATCTATTTATGCTTCTTGGGATTCGTCGTTGCAGGCGGCGCTTCAGCCGGTGCGGCGGCCGCCGCAGGGCAGGCTAAGGCCATGTGGGTGAGTCGGCCTTTGTCGAGCATGCCCGGCACAACTTCATAACGCAGCGTGCCTTCGGTCGTGGTGCAGTACTCGAGCTGTGGATCTGCTGAGCTGGCACTTTTGCCAACTTCTTTGCCGTCACCGTTGAAGATGCGAATGGTCAGCGAATGCTGATTGGGGCCGCCAGCGGCCAACACGCGCACACAGCCTTTGGCACCGGGCAGCAACTTGGTAACTGCGCCCGTCGCATATTCGGACTTTGAGCCGCTAAGTACGGTACAGCCACGGCCTTTGAGTTGTTCGGCAACAATCGAAACCCGATCGGCACCAGCGTCGCCAAAGCCAAGCCGCGCCGGCAAGTCGTAGACTGTAATCGCGATGATGGTTGGCGCTAATAACATGGTGAAGATCGCGGTGATGCGGCCCCAGCGAATGCTCTTTTTGCGTTCGACCGCAGCTTCGCGCCGGTCTTGTTGATCGATCAGCGCACGGGTCGTGCGTTCACGTTCTTCTTGTTCAAGGATCTTGCGTTGCAGCAGGGCATGTTCACGTGCCAGCAGATCGGGCACCGGTTGGGTGGCGCCGCAGTACTGGCATTTCATGGTGCGTGCCTCTAGTTCGGCAGGCACCGGGATGTTGGCGTGACACTCTGCGCAACGGATCATCGACATGCATTCGGAGTTTACAGGTAAGTAAGTGTCCGTAAACATAGAAGTTTGCATTGTTTTGCAGAGATCGACGTGCAAAACCCTTCCGTAAGGGTAAGATTTGGCTGACCAAGCCTTTCCCTGTTGGAATCGTCCAGGTAGGGTCAGCCACTTTTTGCAAACGAGGAATCCAATGAGCGACGTCCATACTCATTCACATACGACTGCCCCAGCACCCATGAACATGGTTGATGCTGCTGGCCCTGAATCGATGATCAAAATCACGGATGGCGCAGCGTTGAAAATCAACGAAATTCGCGAAG
>JAKQOD010000443.1 GCA_029565465.1 Deltaproteobacteria bacterium | reverse complement strand
TGTACGCTCGATCGCGACATTATCTTTGCCGGCGTTGCCGATGAAGAAATGGGCTGCGATTTAGGCTCTCGCTACTTGGTTGAAAATCATCGTTCACTGGTGGAGGCCGAATATGCCATCGGCGAAAGTGGCGGGTTTTCGCTGCACCTCGGCGACACTACGTTCTATCCAATCCAAGTTGCCGAAAAAGGCTTCTGCTGGGTGCGCGCAACGCTGCGCGGTGAGCCGGGGCATGGGTCGATGCCGCGCGCGGATAGCGTCATCTACAAACTGGCCGAAGCGCTGACCAAGTTGGGCAATGCCACCATGCCATTGCATCCAACGAAGTACGTGACCGAGTTCCTCGATGCGCTGCGCTCGCAACAGCCCGCGTTGGTGCAACCGTTAGTAAAGTTGCTAGCACGCCCTGCGCTACTTGCGCGCATTGCCCGACTGGTGCCTAGCACGGGAGTGGCTCGCAGCTTTGGCGCGTTGCTGTCAAACACTGCGTCAGCCACGGTGGTGCGTGCAGGGAGCAAGACCAATGTGATTCCTGGGCTAGCGCAGTTTGAGATCGACGGCCGCACGTTGCCGGGGCAACGCGACGAGGATTTTCTTGCCGAACTACGCGCGGTGCTTGGGCCTGACGTTGAACTTGAAATTATCAAGTCCGCGCCGCCTGTGATGACCGAACCAGTTGCAACGCCCGTATTCAACATCATTGAACGCTGCATCATGGAACGGGAACCCAAAGCGGTCGTCGTGCCGTACATGATTCCGGGCTTCACGGACGCCAAGTACTTCAGCCAAACTGGCGCCAAGTGGTACGGGTTCTCGCCGGTAAAGATCGAAAAAGCGTCCGGCATTAAGTTTGCCGACATGTTCCACGGCCATAATGAACGCATTCCGGTGGCGGGTTTGGCCTGGGGCACCGAGGTGCTCAACGCGGTGGTTCGCGAAGTCGCTGGCGCACGCGCGCCCGCCTAAGCGGCCAGCCGCTACGCCGATGGAGGCTGGGCAAACCGTGGGGTGGTTGGGCCTTGTGGTGCCACGGGCGTCGGCGCAACGGCTTGTGGCACGGTGCCGAAGCGCGCAACCAACGCACGCGCCAGCTCGGGGTGTTGCATCAAGCGGATCGTTGCGATCTCAAGGCTCTGCTCCGTCTGTTTCTTGGCGGACAGCATTTTTTCAATCGCGATATATTTTTTGGCGAGCTTGGCGTCTTCCCGTTGGCGCGCGCGGGCAGCGTTGGCGACCGCCCGCGCATTCGCACGTTGTTCAGCGGGTGAGGGGATGTCCATGAACGGCACTTGAATTGTCACCAACTCGGCTTGGGTTAAACCGGAGGTTAAAATCCAATCCATCAAGGCGCCGTCTTTGACATCAACCAAGCGAATGAAATTGTTTTCGCGTGCGGTTTGATTCACCAACTCTTCAGCGCCGGACAATTTGATGATGGTGGCAGCGGCACACGTGTGGCCTTCGGCATCGATCCAAACGTTCAGCGCACCCGGTTGATACGTATTGTGCGGATAGCTACCCGTCGTGCGATAGGTGTGAAACGCATCGAGATTGGCTTTGCGTGCAGCCGCCAACGCATGGCGCACAGCGACAGGGTCGACGCCGACTTTGCCGAGCGGCATATCTTCGACCTGTGCGAACGATTCGTCGCGCATGTGCGGGTGCGCGGCGACATCCGCGGCCGGTGAAGCAAACAACGTCATTGCAGAGACACAACCAGCGAGCATAAAAGGCAAAATCCGCATACAAGCTCCAAAGATCAAAGGGTCTAGAATAAAAACGGCACCGGCTGCGGCGCTTACGACCGACCGGCCGGCGCGCGCCGGGCGTACATCATCGTCGACAGCGCCAAGTCGCGGTCCTTCATCAAACGCGTGACGGCGATTTCAACGCTGCGCTTGCTGTTGGCTGCAAGCTTTGCTTCGATCGAAGCGTAGAGTTTTGCAAGCCGGGCAACGTCTTGGGCTTTCTTGCGGGCATCGATCGTCACCGCGGCAGGCTGCGCGGGCATGGCCTGTGGCGGTTTAGCGAATTGTGGGGTTGCGGCGGGGCCAACCGGCTTCGCTGCAACGGGCTGAAACGGTCGCTGAATCAGTGCGAGCTCTTGTTGCGTAAGGCCCGAGGTTAAAATCCAATCGGCGAACTCGCCGTCTTTGACATTGGCGACCTTGATGAAGTTGTCGGTTTCTGCAACTTGGTCAAACAACGCAACGTTGCCTGAGCCGATCACCATATTGGCAACCGCGCAGGGATGGCCCTCGGCGTCTTTCCAAACGTTCGCCAAGCGATTGCGAAACGTGTTGCTTGGATATTGTTGCGCGACTACGTACGCATGGAAGATCGCAAGGTTTGTAGCGCGGCGATCGGCAAGGATGGTGCGCAACGTGTCGCGGTCAGGCACGGCTGGCGCGATCGGCATGGCTGGCATCTGCGAGGGATCCGGTTCCAACGACATCTCGGCAGGCATGTCGCGCAGTGCCGCAGGAATTTCTTCGCGGACCGGCATGATTTTGGCCGATGCGGCAGAGCTAGCGATGGTGAGTGAGCACATCAGCGCAACTGAAGAAAAATAACGACGCATAAAGCCTCCGGGATAACGGCTGCGCGACCAACTTGGTCAGCGCGCCGTTCGTGAGTAGTCAAACGCAGGGCCGCAAGGTTCGGTCTAGAAACTTCCGAAACTTTGCAAATCAACAATACCTAAGCGTTTACAGATACTTGGACGCCACCCATTGGCAACCACCATGAAGCTAAACCGGGTTCTGAACGTGAGCGACTTGCAGGCTCGTGGCAGGCGCCTGCCAGCGTAATTAACAACGTAATCTGCTAGGGTGTCAGCAAGGTGAAAAAGCCCGAAGGCATTAAGGTGGTGGCCACCAATCGCAAAGCCAGCCACGATTTTTTGATTCATGAAAGGATCGAAGCCGGCTTAGTGCTGGTCGGGTCCGAAGTGAAGTCGTTGCGCGAAGCGCGCACCACGATCCCTGATGGCTGGGTTGAAATCCGCAAAGGTGAAGCGTTTCTGCACGGCATCACGATCAACGAGTATGCGTGGGCCAATCGCTTCGGTCACGACACCGGGCGGATCCGCAAACTGCTGTTACACAAAGCCGAGATCGAAAAACTTGCCGTGAAGACGCAACAGCGCGGCTACACCCTGATCCCGTTGCAACTGTATTTCAAAGACGGCCGGGTCAAATGTGAACTCGGCTTGGTGACGCACAAAAAACAATACGACAAGCGCAACACCAAGCGCGAAGCCGACGACAAGCGCGAAATCGACCGGGCAATGAAAGACGCCAACAAGCGCTAACGTTGTGCGCGGTTACTCGCGATGATACGGCTCGCCGCGCACAATGCGGAAGCCACGGTAGATTTGCTCCAACACCAACAGCCGCACCAACCGATGCGCGATGGTGAACTGGCCAAAGCTCAGCAGCTTTTTGGCTCGCTTGCGCATGGCATCACTGTGGCCGTCGGCGCCACCGATCAGAAACCACACCGGCGCGCCGGCACCGTGCTGTTCGGCAGCGGCTAAGACATCGCGCGCAAACGTTGTGCTCGCCATCGAGGTGCCACGTTCGTCGAATACATAGACCAACGCTGCTGCCGGCAACGCTGCTGCCACGGCGGCTTCGTCTTTGTACTCTACGACGTTGATCGTGCAGTACGGCCGCAACCGTTTGAGGTATTCGGCTTCGGCTGCAACGAAGTACGCTTCTTTGAGGCGGCCAATGACAGCCAGCGTGACCTTCATAGCAATCAGCTACGCGTACTGTTCAGAAATCGGAATGCGCGCTTCGGCTGGCACGTCGATCGCCACGCGGGCAGCGTCGTTCCACAGGCCTTCGAGGTCGTAGTGTTCGCGAACCGAGTGCACAAAGACATGCACCACAAAATCGCCGTAGTCGAGCAGCGCCCACTGGCCGCCGCGCGTCGCTTCGCTGCTCAGCGGCCGAATGCCTTCGGCTTTGAGGCCCATCGCGATGCCATCGGCAATCGCATCAACTTGGCGGTCGGTTTTGCCCGACAGCACCAGCTGATAGTTGCAGAAGGAGCACAGCTCGCGGACATCGAGCAACACTGGCTCAAGCGCCTTCTTTTCGAGTGCAAACGCCAACGCGCGCAACGAGCCATCAAGACCTGCCGCGTTTTTACTTGCGCGTTCGGCCTTCTCAGACTTGCTTGGCTTATCGGCCAACACAGCCGTCGCACGCGAGCGTGGCTTGTCAGGCTTGGGCCCTTTGGCTGGCGCTTTGGTGCGCGCCGACTTGGCAGCAGCTGCCGTTTTGCCACCGCGGGCTGCGGCTGGCTTGGAGGTTTTGGTCTTGCTAGGAGTCATTCGGTGCCTTGGCTGTTACGAGCGAACCTGTCCGTTACCACGGACTACAAACTTTGTCGTGGTCAAACCCTCGGCACCCATCGGGCCGTAGGCATGTATTTTTGTCGTGGAAATGCCGATTTCGGCCCCCAGCCCTAGCTCCCCGCCATCGGCGAACCGCGTCGAAGCGTTAACCATGACGGTTGACGACTGCACCTCGCGCACAAAACGCTCAGCAACCGCGGCGTCAGCCGTGATAATCGACTCGGTATGATCCGATGCGTACTGCTCGATATGAGCGATAGCACCGTCGAGGCCGTCGACGATGCGCACGGCCAAAACCAAGTCCAAATACTCGGCGTGCCAGTCGGCTTCGTCGGCAAGCCGTAGTTGCGCGGCGGCCGGGTGGCCGGCGTGGGCGGCGATCGCTCGAAATTCATCGTCGGTACGGAGCTCAACCCGCGCAGCCAACCGGTTGAGCAACGCTGGCACCGCGCGTGTGGCAATCGCGCGGTCGATCAGCACCGTTTCGACGGCGTTGCAAACCCCAGGCCGCTGAGTTTTGGCGTTGTCGATGATGTTGAGCGCCATATCGAGATCGGCAGCGGCGTGGATGAAGATGTGGCACACGCCTTTGTAGTGCTTGATTACCGGCACCCGGGCCCGCTCGGCGACGAAACGAATCAAGCCTTCGCCACCCCGAGGAATCACCAGATCGACAAGCTCGTCGAGCTTGACCAATTCGGCAATCGCTTCGCGGTCGGTAAACGGCACAATTTGCACCGCGGTTGCAGGCAAACCAGCCGCAGCTAACCCGGCCGCAACCGCAGCACCGAGCGCTGCGTTGGAATGAAATGCCTCGGAGCCACCGCGCAGCAAACAAGCGTTGCCTGACCATAGACACAACGCTGCTGCGTCGGTGGTGACGCCTGGCCGCGCTTCGTAGATCATCGCGATCACACCCAGCGGAATGCGCATCCGAGTCAGTTCTAAACCCGACGGCAGCGACTCAGCACGTTCGAGTCGGCCAACCAAATCGGGCGCTTGGCTCACTGCTCGTACGGCGTTGGCCAGCCCTTGCACGCGCCCACCGTCGAGCTTTAAGCGATCTTGCATTGCTGGCGCCATGCCAGCGGCCTTCGCAGCGTCGAGATCGCGTGCATTCGCAGCCAGTATCTCATCGCGCCGCGCCACAATTTCGTCGGCAATTGCCACCAGCGCTGTACGGCGCTGGGCAACTGGCGCTTTGGCCATGATGCGAGCTGCAGCTTTCGCAGCGCGAGCCAAAGCGACGACGTCAGCCACCAGCGTTGGATTACTCACAACACAACCAAATCATCGCGGTGGATCGCTTCATCGAGGCTCTTAAAGCCTAAGGTCGCCTCGATAGCGGCCGATTGCAAGCGTTGGATCTTGCGCAAATCGCCGGCCCCGTAGGCCGCCAACCCACGCGCAATTTCATGTGCTTGGTCGTCGTATACCGAGACAGTATCGCCAGCATCGAAGTCGCCTTCGACAGCTGTGATACCAGCCGGCAGCAGGCTTTTGCCTTGGCTCACCATCGCCCGCACAGCGCCAGCGTCGACGATCAACTTGCCAGCCGGCTTGGCACCATAGGCGATCCAATGTTTGCGGCTCGACAGCACGCTGTCACCAGGCACAAATAATGTACCGACGTCCAGACCTTTGCAGATATCGATCAACACGCGCGGCTCGCGGCCCGGCGCAACGACGGCTGGCACCCCAGTGCGCGTTACGATGCGCGCCGACGAAACTTTTGATGCCATGCCACCGGAGCCAACACCATCTTTGCTGCTGCCACCGGCAACGGGCGCAGCTTCGCGCTCAATGTCGAACACCACCGGCATGCGCACGCCGGTTGCATCACGCACGCCTTCAACGTCGGTCAGAATCACCAGCAGATCTGCCGAAACCAAATTGCAGACCAGCGCTGCTAGCTGGTCGTTGTCGCCAAATTTGATCTCGTCAGTCGCCACCGTGTCGTTTTCGTTGATGATCGGAATCACGCCTTGATCGAGCAGCGCACGCAAGGTTAACCGAGCCGACAAAAAACGCCGACGATCGCCGAGATCGTCGTGAGTGAGCAGCACTTGGCCAATCGCACGATCGTGCGCACCGAAGGCGTGTTCCCACGCTTGCATCAGCCGGCTCTGACCAACCGCTGCTGCTGCCTGCAGCCCTGGCAAATCGGTCGGCCGTGCTGGCAACCGCAAGCGCCGAATGCCGAGGGCAATGGCGCCCGAGCTGACCACGATAACTTCGTGGCCGGACTGTTGCAGCGCTACAACTTGATCAGCAATGCCGGCCGGGCGACCGGCTGGACTCTCGGCAATCAAGCGGCTGCCAATTTTTACGACGATACGCTTGGCAGTGGTGAGCGCGGCGCGGCAGTCGGCGTTGCTACGATTCGGTTGCACGGTGTTTGTCATGCGATGCCTTTAATCAACCTTGGCGGCCATGCGAGCGCGCCAACGACGCTCAAAATTATCAATGACAGCGTCGAGAAATGGATTAGCTTCAGCCGAAAGCTGGGCTTCGACGGCAGTGACGGTACGAGCCAGAAACGATTTGCTTTCAGCAAGCTGCGCTTCGACCGCGGCATCGATCTCGGTCAGGGCTTCGGGTTCGGCAACGCTTTCGCCACGCGACAACAGCCGGCGAATGGCGCCAGCCGAGGCCATATCTGCTAATTCAAATGGGGCACGCGCCACGGCACGAACTGCAGCGAGCGCACCGCGCCGAAATGGATGAAACGCCAACGCGCCTGGCGTCGCATCGATCGCGCGCCCAATCTCATCACGCAGGGCCAGCGCTCGATTGCCGTCGAGGCCCAAGCCGGTATGAAGCTTCGCGCAGTAGTGATCAAACAGCGTCATGGTGACAAACGTTCGTTGCGCCGCGCTTGCGCCACGCGCGGTCGCCAACGCGACCATCATCCGGCGAGCAGTGCGGCCAGCGATCCGCGCGCCGATCGAGCTAAGCGCAACTTCGCCCCACGCTAGTGGCTGGGCGCGGCCGTGCACCAAGTTTTTGATGGCCGTTTCATCGAGATCGATCTGGTAGTCAGCAGCGATACGCTTGTAGCCACCGCCCAACACCGCCGCCAAGGTCCAGTCGTCGAGAAAAGGCAATGGAACCGCCGCAACCAACGTCCCAGCCAACGACCTTGCAATAATGGTTTTGCGATGGCGCGCTAAATAATCGCGGCGCGTAGTTAACGATGTCACGGCGTGCCTTGGCCCTTACCGCCAACTGGGTCACCGGTCACCGCAGGCGTTGACGGCCGGCGCGTTGGTGGCGCTATACCTTCGAGCAGCGCATCACGATCGTCAGCCTCACGTGCGCGCTCAGGCGTCGCCACAACTTCGCTTGGTGGCGGTGCAACGATTGTAATTGGTGTGCCCACGGCATCGGCCGTACGCGTGCTGGTAACTTGCATTTTGAATTGGCGATTGTCGCGGGTAAACTCAATCGCGCCTGTAATCTTGGCCGACAACAAGCGAGCTGTATCGGCATCGAATACAAATTCGGCATCGAGCGCTGTGACTTTGCGGGTCTGCCGCCAAGCACGCTGAGGCAGTGGCTCACGTGGTGGCGTATCAGGGCTCGGTGCAAGCTTAGCGATGATTTTGCGTGCGGCACGACCAGCCACTTGCACCACGCCTTGGTCGGTAAGCTCGGCGCCTGGCATCAGCAAATCCCAGTTCGCGGCAATCGTTTGATCATAACTGGCCAATAACTGGGCCGGCTCGTCGGCGTCGTTGGGCGCACGACCATGCCAGCCCATGTAGCGCGGCCGCAAAAAGAGTTTTTTTCCGTCGAAGATGGCTTCGCGCCCATTGTCGCCGGTATTGGTATACACCGCGTGCCAAGCCCCACCTTCGGCGACTTCAATGGCCGTCTGTTCGTCGAGCTTGTCGATGACGTTGCCGCCTTCGGTGATCAGATTGCTGTTGCTCTGCACAATCTTGTGCGGCGCCAACGCCCCTTTGCCAACTCGCAGCGGCTCGTCCAACGCTCGTAGTAGTTCCGCAGGATTTTTGGCCGCAGCGTCGAGCGACACCGCCTTTTCGGCCAACACCGGCGCAACCACCAAACCGCCCAATTTTTCATCTGACACGCCATTGTTGCGACGGCAGCCAGCCACATGAAGACCGCCAAGCGCAACAACCGCGACGCTCGCAACACACGACCGCCATGGCAGCGCCGCAGCCCACCGGCGTGGACTCATCATCGTGCGGTTTGCGGGTCGCTTTGCCATACCGATTTCATAGCGTTGTCGACGGCGTAGGTCAACTCCACGGCCCCTTTCGCAGCAGGTTTTAGCGGCTTGGCCGCATCAACCGCGGCCTTCGCCCTACCCCATCACGACTTTACCCATGCTTGCGTATTCCTGCTGCCCGCCGCGCACGAGGTGAGCCATCGCAATCGGCGCCTTTTCGTGCGCAGCCAAAAATGCAGCACGCAACACCGCGTTGCGAATGTACCCACCACTCATCGCGAAACGCTCCGCCAAGTGAGCGGTATCGATCCCCTGCGCACACGGCGCGTCGGCTGGCAAACACGCTTGCCACAACGCGGCGCGTTCCGTAACTTCTGGCAGCGCAAACCGAATATGCGTCGACAGTCGCCGAGCAAACGCTGCATCCATGGCATTTTCGTGATTCGTGGTTAGCAGCACCACGCCGCGAAACGATTCGAGCCGCTGCAACAGGTAGTTCACTTCACTGTTGGCATGGCGGTCATTGCTCGATTTGACTTCGGTGCGTTTGCCAAAAATCGTATCGGCCTCGTCGAACAGCAAAATGGCGTGGCCAGCTTCGGCAGCATCGAAGAGCTTGGCCAAATTCGCTTCGGTCTCGCCAATCCACTTCGAGCTAATTTTCGAAGCATCAACTTGGTAGAGGTCCAAGCCAAGCTCGCGCGCAATCAAGCCAGCAACCATGGTTTTGCCAGTGCCAGGCGGGCCACTGAGCAACGCGGCGATGCCGAGGCCACGCCCCACTTTGCGTGCAAAGCCCCATTGTTCGTATACCTGGCGCCGCTCGCGCACGCGTGCCAGCAGCCCAACCACGGCATCGTAGGCTTC
Source organism: Deltaproteobacteria bacterium (assembly GCA_029565465.1). Lineage (GTDB taxonomy): Bacteria > Myxococcota_A > Polyangia > Haliangiales > Haliangiaceae > JABFXX01. Next base: position 1,600 of record JAKQOD010000443.1, on the reverse strand, counting down.
ATCGGCGAGCACGCAGTCCTCCCAGGTTTGCGTGGTTTCAATCCGACGAGCAAGACCTGCGAGGCGATCGTCAACCACGCTACGAATCCCGGCGCGCACCTTGTCGATCGTGATTGAAGCATCCGTGGCATTGCGGTGTATCGCGGCGCCGGCCTGCCGAATCAACGCTGGCGCCAACGGGTAATTATCGACCAGGAACCGTGCATCTTCGAAGGTCGCGCCTGGCAAGGCGATTTGCCACACCCGTTCCAAGGCTGCGCTAGAAAGCTCGCCCATCTCGCATGCAGTGATCGCTCCGTGCCACGGCAACCGAGTCAGCGCAGAGCTAGTAACTATCATCGCAGGTGCTAACGCATAGGTTTGCAACGTCGCGAGCAACTCAGCTTCAACCAAGGCCATGCCATTGCTGCAACGCATGGCTTCCACATTACGCACGACGATCACAGCATCTTGCAACAAGCTCTCGCGGACAATCTCACGTAGTTGCGTGCGCAAGTTTTTTTCGTCGGTGGCAAGACTGGCAGCATCAACCAACAAGGCGGCGCGCTCAGTCTGCGCCAACGCGTGCAACGCAAGCGAACGTTTGCCAGTGCCAATTTTGCCATTGATGAACAGCACGGCGACGCTCTCGTTTGGCAACGCCATCGCAGCGGCGCTTGCTTGGCTGAGGCCGTTAGCGTCATAGCCAACTGCGCGGATTACCGCATCGGCAACAACGGGCGTTGTCGGCTCGCCGACGATCTGTCCATGCATCGCTGCACGATCACGCACGTTCTGCGCCACCCAATTCGTCACCATCGCGCGTGTTGCATCTGCAATTCCCAACGTTGCATTTGCATCAATCGCGTGCACGAGCCGCATCGGTGAAACGACCGCGCGCGGCAGCCCTGCATCCCCCATGGCCAACCCAATCGCTCGCCGGCTCGCTTTGTACGTGCGCTGATATTCCGGCACGTTTGCATCGCCACCGTCAGCGCGCTCCACCAATCCAAAGCGCATCAACCGACTGTCATCGTCCAACTCTTGCCACCCTTGCGCCAACGCGCCCTCATCCGAACCGTAGCCAACTGCCAAGATCGTCGCCATCGTTGGCTCCGTTACTTTTTCCGTATTGATCGAGCGCAGCAACTGCCGCACCTCCGCATCTTGCGCATGCGCGATCAACAACCACACCATCCGCTCTTCACTCGCCGTCAGCCCCAACCGAGTGCGCAGCCACTGCATTGGGCATTGAGCGACGCTGCCAATCCCTTCATTAAGTGCGACGGCGAAACCGTCCACAACATAAGGGCTTTCATTGAGCAACACCAACTCAGCCCGCATTTTGATCTCAGTTAGCCAGTGTTTTCGGACCTTTGCGTTCATGTGGCAACCATCGACAGCTGCCTTGGTTAGTTGCGAGTTTTCTTTGCAACAACCTACTCTACGTACGAATAGTAAGTAATGAAGCCGTCGTGGACGAGCCAGTGCACATACTCTTTAGGGTGCAGGAGATATTGGTCACGAACACGCACCGCACAGCTATCTGCCGCATCCGCCTGAGCTTGGGTCCTGACAACGCAAAAAAACGGTTCCCAGCGCAATGTGGATGCCTTTGGCC
>JAKQOD010000424.1 GCA_029565465.1 Deltaproteobacteria bacterium | reverse complement strand
CTTCGGTCAGCGCCGCCGACGCAATCATCATGGTGTAGTCGTCGCGCATCGTGTCGAGTGAACTCATGCGCTTAAACGGCAACACGTCGGGGTTGAAGACACTTACATAGTGCAGGGTGCCGTCGCTGCCAGTGTTGAGATCGGGCCGCTGCTCGGTTGCGCGATCCGCCGCCACATTGCCGCCGCTACCGAGCACGGGCTCGTTGTTTTTGGGTTTCGTGCTGGTGTCGGTGGGTTCCGGCAACGTTTTGTCGCCAGCGAAAATAGCGTCTGGGTTTTTGTTTGGCTTGGCTTCGCCAACCAGCGGCGAAGGTGTGGCGCGGCGGCCGGGACTCGGCAAATCTTCATGCAGCACCGGCCGATTGGAACGCTGTTGCGCAAGCGCGATACCGGCGGTTGCAACCAAGGCGGTAGCAATGAAACGCAAGCGAACCATGCCGCTACTATGACATACTTTTTTCGCAACGACGTAACCGCGTGACGACCGGAAGGCGACCAATCCCGATGTTATACTAGCGTGGCGCATGTCAGGTCGTAGCCTTCGCTTTGGCGGTTTACCGCGGACCGCCCGCGATGTTGCGTGGGTGTTGGCCTGTGCCAACGCCGCAGCTGCCATGCTTGGGCCGGTCTCTGACGCGATGTTCATTGAACACGTTGGCGCGCGTTGGATCGGCGTTGCGGTTGCAGCATCAAGTGCGATGTTAGCGCTGGTGCTTGCCGTGATTGGTGCATTGTCGGACACCTGGTCGCGCCGAAATCTGCTGCTGGGCATCGGTGGTGGTGCGTTGGCGCTGTGTGCCGCCATGTTGGGGTTGTTTTGGATCGCGCCACGCGCCGTGGCGATCCTCGGGTTTGTGGGCGGCAAGCAAGTTATCGCGGCTATCGACTTGGTGCTGTGGGTCATCGTTGCGCATGAGCTCGACGCGCGCGCCGCCGCACGCCACCTGCCGACGCTAGCGGCACTCGGCGGTGCTGGCAGCGTGGTCGGCGCCTTGCTCGCCATACCGCTCGCGCATGGCGGCCCCGCATGCGTGATCGGGGCTGCAGCCGCGTTGTTTTTCGTTTCGATGGTGATGGCCGCTCGCTTGAACGATCGGGCGCGTTTGCGTCGGAGTTCGGCGCGGTTGGGCCTACGGTTCTTGAGCGAGTCGTGGCGTGCTGGGGCGGCCGCCACGGGACGTACACCGTTGGCTCGTGGCTTGGCGTTAGTTGCCGCGCTTGCGGGCGGCTTTGCGGCAGCAGCCTATTTTGTGCTCGGCGGTGCGATGGCGCAAAGCGATGCCTCGGTGGCCGAGTTGACCTCGGTACTCGCGGCCGTTCGTATGGTGACGCAGATCTTGATTGTACTGGTGCAGTGGCGCCTGACATCGTGGCTGTTGCGCCGCATGGGCGTCGGGCGTGGCTTACTTGCAAGCCCTGTGCTTCTGGTGGTGATGTCGACGGTAGTACTCGCGGTGAGCTTTGTGCCCACGTTGCTGGTGGGCACGGTACCGGCCGTTGTGGTCGTGGCGATCGGTTTGCAAATGCTGGCGAGGTTGACCGACGCTGCAGTGCAGACCCCAACCGATAAGTTAGTGCAAGCCCTGTTGCCAACGGCGCTGCGCGGTCGCATCGCTGGCTTCGTCGAAGGCACCGCTAAGCGGGTTGGCGCGGTCGTTGCTGGCGTGACGCTTTCGTTGCTGCATGCGCCGCGCGCTGCCGTGGTGATTTCGCTCAGCATCGGCCTGGCGTGGTTGGTGGTGGCATGGTGGTTTGCGCAGCGGGTGCCACGGCTTGCGATTACCGCCGTAGGTGAACGAGCTGCTGGCATCAGGCCTGCCGATATCGCACTGGATGACGCGGTCGACGCTCCGACGATTGCGTTGTTGTACCGGCAGTTGGCTTCCGCTCGTTCCGACGACGCGGTGGATCTTTTGGCTCGCTTGCACTTGCGTGGCCGCGCCGATGTGGCCGTGGCGCTGACCGAGCTGTTGCTGCAGCGTGGGGATGCTGCATCCCGGATGCTGCGCACGCGCTTGGTTGATGTTTTGGCCGATGGCGTGGCGCGGCCAGGCTGCGCTGCATTGTTAACGGTGCCGCCGCAACACGTCGTTTCCGATGAACTGCAGCGCTTATGGGTGCGGGCCTTGGGGTTGTGTGATGCAACGCCATTGCCGACCTGGTTGCAACGTGACGACGATGTTGCGCGGGTTGCGCAATGGCGCTTGGCGCACCGCGCGCTCGATGAACTATGCGCTGACATTGCTGAGCTGCCGGTCCGCGTTGCGCTTGAAGAACTTCGGCTTGAGTTGCTTCGTCATGCGCGCCACCCGACGGGCGCGCAACATGCCACCCTCGTTGCCGGGCGGTTGGTGCGCTTGCTGGCGCGCACGACCGAACCCACCATTGCGCTTGATAGTGGGTTTGCAGCGCTGACCGAATGGACCAGCAGTGCTGCGCCACGCAACGCCGAGTTTGTGCTCGTGGCGCAACGGGCCCGGGACGTAGCGCGCCGCCTCGTGGATTCCGACGTTGCGGCTATGGTGCATATCCGGCCGGCCGCGTTGGCCTTGCTGGGCGCGCTATGGCGTGAGCAGCACCGCAGCACGGGCACCGATGAAATCGGGGTCGTTTCCGACGAGGATTTGCGCCGCTTAGCCGATGCCCTTGGCGATCGGCACGACGATATGCGGTCAGCTGCATACGATGCGTTGCGCGCGATCGGTGCGCCTGCAGCCTACGAGCTGCTGGCGACCATGACGTATCGGCGGCGTGCGGCCCGCGATCTGGCGGCCGAATTGTTGGCCGCGGTTGCGGTGCCCAAGTCGTTGCTGCACAAAGGCATCGATATCGAGTGCGATGAACTTGAACGCACTACGCTAGCGCTCGGCGCGGTGTGTGTGCCAGCAGGGCAGGTGCCCACTTGGTTGGAACGTCGGCTCGACGAGCGCATTGATGAGATTGCGCATACCATTGTGCTTTTGGCTGCGGCATCGCGGCGCGACGCGGCGCTTGCGGTCGCCGCGAACGCATGGCAATGGGCGCCCAGCCGCCGTGAGCGCGCGCGCTATTTGGCCGTGCTTGATGCCGCATTGCCCCGCGCCATCGTCGATCGCATTGGTGATGCCATTGATGAACAACCGGCCGGGCTCCGAGCCGCTGCTGTCGCTGAGCGCTGTGGCCGGCCGATACCTGCCCGTGAGCAAGCCCTCCATGAAGAATTGATTGGGCCCGATGCCATT
>JAKQOD010000413.1 GCA_029565465.1 Deltaproteobacteria bacterium | reverse complement strand
CGACATCACCGCAACTACGCTCTGCTTTGACGACGGCACCGTTGGCGCAGGTCACCGAGAAGTCGAAACAGACTTGAGCGGCACTTTTGCCTTGAGTTTGATTGAGCTCGCAGTTAACTGCGGGGTCAGCAACCGTTTCGCAATTGACGGAGACCTTGACGTCTTCGCCGCCGACCTTACAACCCAGCAGCACACTCAAGAGCCAAATACATGTCAGCTTGGTTTTCATCGGTCGAGGATATCGTCAACCACGCTAAACGCAATTCGGTAGTTTTCCTTTCGACGACAAGCCAGTATCTCTGCGCCGGTGGTTGACCGCTTCTTGCGAGTTGCTACGGTTGTCCCCCAGTGGTGAGGTTAGGCGACCGCCCAACAGCACCACGCGTGGCCACGCAAACAAGCCAGTGCGTCCAGCCATCAGGTCAATTGCTGATTGTCGTCGAGATACGGAAACCGTTTGGCGACGCCAGCGTAGCGCTCAAGGCCCTTGGTCGCCACCAACGCAATGCCGATCATCAGCGCCCATTGATCAGCCAGCATCGGCACGGCAAAGAGTTCGCGGCGTGTTGCCCAATAGCCTGGCACCATCCAAAGCACGATGACAGGCAAGATGCCGACCGCGACCGCGATCATGCGGTTGCTACTCTCGCGTTTGAGTGCTGCGCGCAAATCGATATCGGCCATGAGTTCGCGCACGTTTGCGAGGCGCCCGTCGAGCAGCTCTGCTTGGCAACGACTGCAACGGCCGGCCTCGGTTTGCCGCGCGCCGCATTCAACACAAATCCAGGTTGCACTCGCCACTACGAACCTCGCCGAAATTTACGCCAAGCGTCTTTGGCAACCGACAAGCCCAATGAGCCAGCTTGCCGAATCCAGCCGGATGGCGGCTGCGCAGGCGGTGGCGGCTGCAACGGTGGGGCTGCAAAGCTTCGGCTCGTCGCTGGAGTCTGAAGCGCAGGCGGTGCCGCTGGCGGCACTGGGCCTCGGGCAAATTTGCCGGTTGTTGTCAGTGCATCGTTATCCAGGTCCACCCGCGGTCGAACGAACGTACCGGTCGTGACTAGTGCGTCGGCATCGGTGGTCGAAGCCTTGCGCGTAAACGTTCCCGTCGTCATCAAGTCACTTTCGCCAGCGTCGATGTCGACCGCAGCGTCACCGTCCGTGATCGTGGCGGTGGCCGTGTTACTGGCCGTGATCGTGCCGGTGTCCGTGTCCGTGTCCGTGCCGCTCTCCCGCTCCCCAACGATCCGCACCACCATCGGCCACTGCGACGGTGTCAGCAACTCGCCCAACCGCGCCCGCACTTCGTCCAACGACAACGGCGCTTCACCGTCCGAAAGCCGGACGCGTCGACCTCGCGCTTGGCTAAACAGCTGCGCCAACGCCGTACTTTGTTGTACATCTTCGTCGGTAAGCCACAGCCAACCGGTGTGCGGCATGCGATCAAACTCAGCGCTGCGCTCTTGCACCAACGCCCACGTTTCCGCCAACGGAAACCGTGCTTCGCGCACAACAACAACACTGCCTTGTTTGGCCAACTCGATACTTTTGTTCAAGCCTGCAACCACCGTGCTGTGATGCAGCCCTGTGATAAACACCAGCGCACACCGCTCTTCACCGTCGATGCCTTGCGCTACCACATCAATCACAACCAAGCTGCGTTCTTGCCGCGTCGTGGTCGTAACACCGTCGACGAATGACAGTGCAGCGCAAAACGCCTCGGCCAGTTGCGTATCCGCGCACGGCAATTGTTCGATCGTGCGTCGCTTGAGTTCGATCGCCACCCGTTGGGTTTCGTAGTTCCACACGTGTGCCAAGCTCGGCGCTGGCGGCGCAGTCGGCACAACGGCAGCAGCAACTGTAGCGACTACCAACGACGATTTGCTATCGGCCGCGCCCACCGACGCCGCTTGCGGCACCGCAACAGCTGCGAATGTAGCAGACGACGCACCATACAGCGTCGCGGTCGACGCTGGTGCAACCGGGTTACCGACACCACTGCCACCACTGGAAACGGGCGGCACCGCGCCCGCCAGCGTCGAGGACACCGTCGGCACGCCACCAGCAGCAGGCACCGGCATCACAGCGCCCGCAAGCGTCGTACGCACAACAGGCAGCGCACCGCTAACCTCGTCGTCGCGCAATGCGCTTGGCACTCCAGTGCACGCCGCCAACAACTCCGCCAATAACTTGCGCGGCGTTATCGATGGCGCATCGAGCAGCATCGCCAACCGCGCTTCGTCGAGCGGCGCAGGAAACGCTGGCCCATCACCTTGATACAAGCCGACATGCCACGCTTGCAACAACGCTTCACGCTGCGCTCGGCTTGGTGCATGCAACTCCATCACATCGTTGGCCACCCGCGAGCGCTGCGCCAGCGTCAGCCGTGGCGCAATATTGTGCGTCCACTCGCTGGTCACCGCCAGTTGCACAATCGTCAAGCCTGGCACGGTATCGACGAGCTCGGCGATCACATTGCCGTATGCCAGCACTCGTAAATCGATATCGCCAGCGAGGTTCTCCAGTTGGTCAAACACGATCACCAACGGCGCAACCGGCGCTGCAAGATGCGCCAACACACGCAGCACCACCAGCACATCGCCTTCGTTCAACATGCGTTCCGCCGTCGAGCGCGGCTCGCGGCCGGACAGCCACGCCAGCTCGGCCCAGCGCTCGGGACCAACGCGCCCGGTCACTGCCAGCAGCGCAGTAATAATGTGCGCAGCGGGTTCGGCGTGTGGTAACTGCGCGATGATGCGCGCCACAGCTTGCTCAATCGCACGCGTGTGTTGCGCTGCCAGTGCCGCCTTGTCGTCGGCATCCGAGCCTGCGCTTGGCTCTGCAATCCAAAATTCCGCGATCCGCACCAACTGCGTGCCGGCACACAATTGATCAATCGTCGCGGCCAACACATCGCGCGGCGTGATGCCAACGCCGAAGTACGGCCGCAACAACACCAGCGCCGGTCGCAGCCCACTGCGATGCCGCAAGCGCGCAAACAGATGGGTTTTGCCACCGCCCGCCGAGCCCAGCACCGCATACGCTTTCGTCAACGGCGCTTTGTGGCTGCGCCCAGCCGCCGCGGCCACCGCATCAATCCGCGCGCCAAGCACATCCGACACCGCGGCATTCACCGCAGCCACATCGATCAGCTCATCAGCAAACGGCTGAGCCTGCAGCGATAGCTCCCCGACGGGCGCAGCAGGTTTGGCGGTCAGCGACATACTGCCTTCGTATCACGAAGCCTTTTTCGAAGGCACCGCCTAAGGCACCGCCTAGCCCGGGCCAGCGGCGCCCGGGGTAGCGATCCCCAAGCGATCCCCCTGTAATCCTGTTCAGCAGTCCCGGCCGATCATCCCGTCGGTTTTTCCGCATACTCCGCCGCCCACGCGCGCTGGTCGATCGGCGTCGTCGCCGCTACCTGTTCAAAGATTCGCATCGCCCGCGTGCGCAACGGCGGATGCACAAATGCGGCTAAGCCAATGAGGTCAATCGCATCGGCGAATTCGCCGAGCGACGTCGGCGCTTCAAGGATCGCAACGAACATCGCAATCGATCATCGACAGCAACAGCGGCGCCTGGAACGATCATCGCAATCGCTTCGGCTCGCGCGATCGTTGGCGTTGCATTCAGCTTTCCATTTGGCATTGTGGATTCTCCAATTCATATAACCGAAGCCCGCAGCGGATCAGTGAAATCAAACGGCGCTGCTTCAAATTTCTGCTCCAGCGCTTCAAGGCCAGCCTCGATTTTGTACGCGCGTTCTTCGGCCGTAATCGGCAGCAGCCAGAGCACGCGGCACTGCGACGCGGACTCGAGCTGCGATCCATAGGTATAGGGCCGCGATACCAAGCCATAGCTGCACCGACTCGCGGGCAGCCAGGGCCGGCCGAAGTTGACGGTATGCCCGACGCCGAGCCGTGCGCCGTCCGATGCAAAGGATCGATGAAAATGCGCAACCATCGTTAGAGTCTCAATATGGGAGAATTCGTCTGCAGGGTTCGCACGCGCGAGCATAAACAGTTCCACTGGCTCACTCGGTGCGCCATCGGACCCGCACGCTAGGGCTTCGCTCATGCCAAACGTTGCCCAAATGCTCAGGTCTGCCACCTGCCACCTGCCAACATAGAAGTCAGTGCCCCAACCATCACGGCGGCCGTGCGTTAGCCGCCCGGTTGACGCCATCGGGCCCCAGGTTTTTTCGTAGTGCGTCTGCAGCGCTTCGAAGTAGTTCATTGAGACCCACCTTTATATAGAGCGCATTCGCCTTCGCATTCATGGGCCCTGGGACTTTCACTGCAAACTCCCGATAAAAAAGGCCAGGTGTGAAGGTGAAATTGACTTCAAGATCGGCCAGCTGACACCAGGGAATCGCTTGGCTCCGGCTAGACCAGTTGCCACTGGCCAGGTGCCGGACGCCGATGTGATGCATTCAGTTGGCAGTGCCGGCGCTAACCAGGCGCTAACTAGCTGATCTTGTTCCGCACCGAGGCGATCGCCCAGCAAAAGGCCGATCCGTCAAAAGCTGGCACACGCGCTGCAATACAGCTCTCCATCAACCCCGCTCACCAGCGTCCGCCGGTTCGCTCCACTTCGGGCCGCAACGCCATCCTCGACGACGAAAGAGATAAGACCATGAAGACCTCGACCAAAACCACCGCCGCTCTGTTCATCGCTCTTACCTCTATGGCAGCTTGTGCAGCCGACGCTCCTGGCGGCACGATTGACCCAAACAACCCAGATAATCCTAACGGTCCAGACGACGTTACCGACCTCAAGATGAGCGGCAAGTACGAACTGAACAGCAAGTTCGACATTGCGGCCAACATGCCAGGCACGGTTGGCGACGTGTTCCGCGAAATCGTCGACGCCACCAACGGCACCGATGACCCTGCAAACTATTTGATCATGAAAGCCCTTGAGCAAATGCCGGCTGGCTCGCTCAAAAACGCACTGCAAGGCGCTGTGCCGTTCGTTTCTGGTTACCTCAACGACCGTTTGGTGTCGTTCGCTCCTGAGTTTGTCAATAAGATGAAACTCATCGGTGCAACGCTTGATGACGCCACCAAAAACTTCGGTTTGATTTCAGAACTCAACGTCTCGGGCGCCCCCGGCGCATTGACCGCTGTGCACACCGGCACTGGCGTTGAATTCAAGATCCAAAACAACGCGATCCCATTCATGTTCGCTGACTACGGTGCACCAAACATTGTTGCCAACGGCGTTGGCATCAAGCTCGACACCTCGGGCAAGGTCACCATCAACGCTCACAAGTTGCCATTGAGCTACGGCAAAGTTGTGCGCATCGCGCTCGACGAAGCCGTGATTCCACTGGTCGACCCACAAGCTCGTAACCTCAACGAACTGTTCACCAACCTGATCGACTGCCAACAAGTTGGTATCAAGATCGCAGAAGCGCTCGACATCAACTCACCAAGCGCTTTCGAAAGCGCATGTAACGGTGGCTTGACCCTCGCAGCTGGCGCGATTTACAGCAAGATCAACGGCATCGACGCCTCGGCACTTGAATTCAAAATCAACGGTACCGCAAAGTGCAGCGACGCAAACCGCGACGACAACTGTGACACGATTCAACGTGGCGCATGGGGCGGTCAACTTGGCTACTCGGGTACTGACGCACCGCTCGCCACCGCGACCTTCGCTGGCAAGAGCATGTAAACGGTTCGAGGACGCGGATGGCGAGTCCGCGAAATCGAGGATGGCTGGAGCGGCTGCCCTAATGGTGGGGCGGCCGTTTCCTTTTTCGGCGAGTGCTCCGTGACCGTGGCCCTGACCGTGTAACTGTCCGTGGCCCTGCTCGTGCTCGTGCTCGCGACCGTGCTCGTGCCCATGTGACGCCGTTTCCCGCAGGATTCCGCGCCGAAAAAACAGCCACCGCGGCACCATGCCGCGGCAGCCACCACCGCCCTGTTGGCCGTCCGTCAAGATCCACAAAGCGGGGCAACATGGTGAATTGCGAGACAGGTGCCAGCATGGCCGGAGCCGCCAACAGTGGCGGATTGCGCGGTGCGCACAGAGAAATCAGGCACTTACATCGATTTCTACGGCCGATCGTGAAGTGTTGTTGACGCTGGTGAGTGTGAAAATTGCTGAGCCGTGCCGCTGCGGCACATGCGTCGCCGCGCTGGTGGGATAAGCTGCGCACGCGTTATGACGAAAAGCACGAGCACGCCAAAGGTCAAGCGTAGCAAAGCGGCCCCCGGTGCCGCGGCGGCCGTGGCGGCCGTGGCGGCCGTGGCGGCACCAACCACCGACGACCTGGTGCGGGCACGCAAAGTCGGGTTGCGCACTGCCCTGGTCAACGCCCTGCAAAGCGCCGTTGATACCGCACGCGCGGCGTATCAAGCCGCCGTCGAAGGGGCCACCCACGCCGAAGCCAAAGCGGAAAACAGCAAAGATACGCGCGGCCTTGAACAATCGTACGTCGCCCGCGGCCAAGCGCAGCGGGTCGCTGAATTAGAAACCGGTCTCACCGCGGTCTCAACGATGACGATCGAACCGCAAGCGCTCGACAGCAACGGCGCCCCAAGTCCGGTACGCATTGGCTCGATTGTACTTGTGCGCGACCAAGCCGACGACCGTTGCGCCACCTATTGGATTGCGCCAGCCGGCGGCGGCACCGTACTTGTGGCCCCCTTGCAAACTAGCAACGGCGATACTGCAGCTCCGGTAACCGTCGTCACACCATCGTCACCGCTTGGCCGCGCGCTCTTGACTCGCTTACGCGACGACGAGATCGTCGTCGGCGAAGGCGCGAAGCAACGCACGTTCGATATCGTCGCCATCGCGTAACGCGCCTACAAAAATGAACCGAAGTGAAACGGCAACGCTGGTAGGGCGCGCGGTGTCTTGGAATCAAAACGCGCAACGCGGCTGCCACTATGCGGGACCAGGTACAGATATCGACCGTCAAATACCGCACCATTAAAGCCACGCGCATCCGCGGCTAGGGTGGCGGTATCAAAAATCGCCCAAGCTGCCGTAGCCTCAAACGGTTGTGTCGAATCGTAACGCGTAACTTCGCCGTTGGCCGCGGGTACAAAATACGCGAACCGGCCATCAAACGCACCACCGACGAAGGCTTTCGCATTCGGACCAACGCCGCTGAGGTCAAACGTCGACCACGAAGCCGCTGCGCCAAATGCAAGGCGCGTATCAAAACGGGTTACTACACCGTGCGCCATGCCTTGCCCGCTAACGAAGGGAACCAAATAAAGATACCGACCATCGAACGTACCGCCAACGAAGCCTTTCGGTGCGCCAGCCAATGTTGCCGTATCAAAAGAAAGCCAGGACGTTGCTGTCGTAAAATTCCCCGTGGTGTCGACGCGACTGACGCGGCCCGAACCACCAGCACCATTGTACAACGGCACATAGTAAGCGTATCGACCGTCGAAGACCGAGCCTGGATACGCAGGCACATCGGTAAGCAACTGGGTGAGATTGAACAGCGACCATGCGCCCGCTTGATTGAACGGCAGCGTTGTGTCGTAGCGCGCCGCGCGGACGCCGACGTACGGGCTAAAATAGATGTAACGACCATCGAACGTTGCGCCGTAATAGCCCACCGCCCCCGCCGACACTGTGGCCATATCAAACGTTGACCAGGCCGCGCCGTCGCTAAACGCGGCTTGCGTATCATAACGCGCCACTAGACCATTGGCGCCCTGCAGATTTTCTTGCGGCACCAAATACAAATAGCGACCATCAAACACGCCTCCGTTGAAGCCGCGGGCGTTGGTATTTACCGTCGTCGTATCAAACGTGGTCCACGCTGCGGTCACGGTGAAATCGGCTTGGGTGTCGTAGCGGGTTACGATTCCATTGAGCGTGCCGTTGTACGACGGTACGAAGTACACATAGCGGCCATCGAAAGCGGCTCCAACGAAACCACTGGCGCCCGGATTCACGCTTTTGGTGTCAAACGTCGACCAGTTGGTTGCCAACCCAAAATCATTGTAGTTAGCAGCCATGGCATCGGCCGCGTCGTCGCTGAGCGGTTCTGCATCGTTAGCGATGGGCGCAAAACCGAGCCGGCCACAGCCCTGGTTAACGGTGCCCACGATGGCAGCGGCAAGCAACCACGCAATTTTTGCCAATCGAGTCACACCAGACCCTAACACGCTACGAGATCGCGAAACAGTGATCAGCCGCCGCGCCGCAGAGTCGTTACCGTTTGCCATACGCTCCCAATTCGCGCAAGCAGGCGTGATCGCCAAAAGGAAACAAGCTCGGCAGCATTTGCGCGATCGTTGCCATGTTGTCGTCGACAAATTGCGCGTCACGCAACATCGCAGCTTTGGCATCGGCAATGATCTTTTTGCGTTCACCTGGCGTGGTCACTACATCTTCGCACTGGCGGCCAACGCGGGCTGCCGCATTGCTCGTCGGCGGCATGCCGCATATCGAGCGCACGTTTAACGCTGCGCCTTGCGGCGGCGGCACTGAGAAAATTGCGTCACGCAACATCAAGCGCACCCATTTGGCATCGCCAACCGACGGCGCCCAGACAGTGCCAACCGTAAAGCTCGCCACCGCGCGTTGCCCGTCCATGAATTCCAGTTTTGCCAGCTGGCCGATGCCCATCATCGAAGTCGTAACTTCGAAATGCAGACTCAAGTTGTCATGGAAGACTTCGCTTCGAAATACGCCATTGCCTTCAATTGCCGTGCGCTGTTTGCGGCCGGGAAGGTTCACGACCCGCAGCTGGGTTGCTAGGGTCGCCCTGGACCGATCCGTTCGCTCCATCAAGCGGGCAAATTGGCCTTCTTCACCACGCCAATCACGATTCTTGGTCGCGTCACCACCTTTGAGCCAACACACGGCCAACTCATCAAGTTCCGCTCGCAGCAATAGTGCTAGCGGCAACGGCGCAACCGCGCTGGTAGCAGCTCCGGTGCCGCCGACGGGGCTCGCTTGCTCGCGTTCTGCGTGCGCCACCAATGTCCGGATTCCGGACAATAGAACCAGGATACTCAACGCGTGCAGCGTTCGCACATACACAGCATCCAGCATGGCGCCAAGATATCATTCATTGATTGCCGTTGCACCCGAGCCACAACCTCGTATTGTTGTCACCCATGGCGCATCTCAGTCTCGCACTACAGGTTGGCATCGGTACGTTATTGGTCGCGGCGAGCATCCAAGCCGCCGCCGCTGAACGCATCGTGCCGCGGCCAACCACCATGACAGCGCCACCACGAGCGATCTACCTGGCCGAGCGCCAACCCAACATCGGCAAAAGCGGCGTTGAAATCGCTGGCGCAAACGCAGGCAACGGCCCGACGAGTGTGCCGCCAACATCGACGCTCGTGCTTGAAACACCCGGCCCCGGTGGCCAGCTCGTGGTGAGCGCAGACGGCACCCGCTGGGCCCTGAGTTTTCAACAAGGTGATGGCGCAGCACCGCTGCGCGTCGACGGCAAAACGTTGAGCGCCGAGCGCGGCCCAGCCGCGTTGTTGTTCGGCGACGCTAACGGCACGGTGATCGGCCACACCATCGGCAACAAGAAGTGCAATCAACAAGGCAGCGCTTGTTTCGAAGTACCGGTTTACTTCGGGCCGCACGGCCGCACCTTGTTTACCCAAGAGTTGCGCAGCCGCGGCGGCAGTTGGAATCAATACACCGTTGGCGCGGCGCCACGCATGAAGGTATTTGGCCAACAAGCGCCACAGTGGGACAGCGTTGCTAACAAAGCCACCTCGATCGCAGGCGACAACGTTATCTTGCAACACTTTGACGGTAGCAAGAAGCCCGCGAATGGCATGCTGTATCGGTTGCCAGCCAACGTGATGAGCCCCGTGGTTCACCTCGGCGGCAAGTTGGTCTACTTCCGACGCGATGGTGCCGAGCAACGCGTCGCTGTCGTTGAAACGTTGGACACCGGTGCGGCAATCTGGGTCGACGCCAATGGCAAGACCAACGCTGGCAGCCAATTCAAGATCATTGCAACCGCGGCGCAAGAGTTCGCCAACTGGCGCAATGAGTTTGTTGCCAACCCTGCCCAGCACTCGTTGTTGTTTGCCCTCGACGCCAGCTTCGAAAGCGCTGACGTATTTGAGCTGACCGCCACCGGCGCAGTGCGCAAAATCAGCAGCGGTATTTACCAAATCTACAACGCATCAACCGACGGCGTGTGGCTGCTGGCATCGCGCAAGGTTGCCGTGCCTGGCCCGGTCAAAGGTATGACGCGGTTGGAACTCATCGCCATCGAAATCACCACCGGCCGCATCGTGCCGTATCTGTCTGGCAATGCCATCGACAAGTTCAATGGCGCTGGCTTCATCGCCAACGCAACACCCTAGCTGCGCTGGTTAGAAAAAGCTAACCCCGACCGTGAGCGCCACGTTGTAGAGCCGAACGTCATTGCGATAGAACGAGGTTGCGCCGCGCAGCCCTACGTCAAGCGCTAGGTTGCGACTCGAAATCACTTCGAAGCCAACCCCAACCAAGCCGCCAAGCACGTTTTCGGATTCGTCGATGACGTTTACAACGGTCAAGTCGTACTCCGCCGACGAACGCGCAATCCCGACGCCACCCTCCAACCACAGCCGCGGTGCCAGCCAACCGCGCGCCGTTATCGCAGCCAACGTTTGCGACGTTTTCACTCGATCTTCACGATGGGCCATGCCCGAGAGATCCAACGCCACTGCAAGATTCGGCTGCACCATCACGCCAGCGCGCAATGCCAGCCCACCAGCTTCTGACGCTCCGCTGCTATTACAATCGGCACCATCGCTCGTCGTACAACCTAGCTGTCCCGCCATCAGCGCCGCCCCGAAGGTAAAACCGTTGCGGCTTCGATGCGGTTCCGCTGCAACAATCCCCACGCTGCTACACACAGCGGAGATAACTAACCCAAACGTTACTGTTTTTTTCATACATTCTTTCAGCGGCACGTCCGCTCCTACACTTACGAATTGTTGTTGCGGCTGCGGCCCATCAGAAATGATGCAACCGCGAGAATGATCGCAACGATGAAGGTGATCCGCCCTGCACCGGCGGCGCTAGCGGCAATGCCGCCGAAGCCAAATACCGCAGCAATAATTGCGATCACAAAAAAAGTAATAGTCCATGAAAACATAAAGCCCTTCTTCCTCGTCGATTCATCGACGACAATGCCAACCAACCATCCAACTATGCCGTTACATATATGCGCCGACCGTGTGCCGGCGAAGCAGCCGCGCTACGGCCGCGCGGTTCAAACCGTCGCAGTTCATGCACGACATCGCGTGTCACCGACGCCGCGACAGCATCATTGTGAAAATCGTTTTGGTACTTGGCAAACAGATCAGCAACAAGATCGCCGACGGTGCTGTGTTTCTTCATGCAAGTGGATATTGCATCGCACGTGCCACCGTGAAACCTCATGGAATCCGCGTCAGCAGCCACAGGCCTGCGCCGACATGTGCGCGACTGCCTCAGTGAGCCAGCATTCGCCGAATAGTGGGCTACGGCGATGAAGGCATGGCGCCTGCTAGCGCCACGCGCGCAGCCACCACAACATCCCACAGCTCGCTGAGCTCAGGCAGGGCTGGTTGCAACCCACTGACTACCTGTACCGGCGCTGCGGGCAACGCCGCCAACTGCAAGCGAAAGCTGGTCGGAACCGCGGTCGCCGCCGGCACGCGCGGCGGCGCTTCACGCAACCTAGGCAGCGACAACAAGTGCGTAAGCTTGCCCAGCGCACCAACCTCGAGCTGCCCACGCGTAACCACTGCGCCGCTAGCGAGCTTTACCGTGATGGCACCGGCACTGGTGACCTCCATCGTTTCAATGGCTGCCATCAAGGGGCCGGTTACTTCGATCGTCCACGCTGATGTATTAGCCAGCAGCGTAGCGCGCTGCGCCGCTACTGCGGCGGTTGCAAATTCGCTGAATGCAGCGATCGGTGCAACCGTGACAACTCGTTGGCCGCCTGGCCACGCCAAGGTGACCTGCATGCGAGGTCCGCGTTGATCTAGCGCGTCGCACAACGCTGCAAATTCCGGGCTCGCCACTAGCGTTGTGAGCTGTTGCGCCAACGCAGGGGGCAGCGCCCAGCGCCCGTAGTCAATGCCATGTTCGCGCCACGCAAAATTGCCGCCGATCGACGAGTCGAAGCTGCGCAACAGCTGCCGCGCTTGCCCCGGCTGACCCGCGTCGTCGATCGCCGCAAACTCGTCAACGTGGAGCTTCCAATTGCGCAGTGCCACGGTCGGCAGCGTTTGCGCATCATTTGTCCGCTTTTCGGACGGTACGGGGCGCGCACTGTCGCGGCTTTGGCATGCAGCAAGCCAAATGGAGGCCGTCAGCGTTGCCACGGGTAACATGCGCACGTCAACGCACCTCGATCGTCACGAAATTGCCAGCGGCAACACTCAACATCGTCGCATCGACAATGACTTGATCGCCGGCGACCAACGCGTTTTGAAATACCGTGCCATTGACCACCACCTTTGGCTGTTCGCCAAAGGTGCGCAGTCCGATTGGCAAGCGAATGCGCAATTCATTCATTTGCAGCGGAAAGGGTGAAGACAACTGCATGCTATTGCGACTGTACGAAACAAAGAACCGTGGCCATTGCACGGTAAATTCTTCAAGGCCATCGGGCGGTGCAAGCGTCGCGCTAAATGCGGCAGCTCGAAACCCAACCAACGCTGGCAACGCCCGCAACAACGATGCATGCGCATGTGCATTGAGCGCCGGAAACTCGGCTTCCCGCGGAGCAACACAGCCACCGCACGCAGCATCAGGTGCTTGATATGTACCCGGCCCTGTCCAAATGCCGTACCACAAATGTGGAAAGTTCTGGGCGTGCGCAAACATCGTCGACGCCACCACGAGCTCCCACGCTTGCGTCCAGCCAAACGAGCGCGCCGCTGCTTCGGCGAACCACGGCATTAACGAGGTTTGAACGATGTCTACATCTGGGTCACCCGGTTGCGCGCCCCGCCCCCAACCCGGCGCGGCGACCGCGATCTTCGGGCCAATCGGCGTCACAAAAAGCCCGAAGAGCCGCTGCATGAATTGAAAGCCATCGAAATTTTCGAGCGCGCCACTATTGAACGCCAATAGATTCGGTTCGAGATAGATGTTTTCGATACCAAGCGGATTGCCGCTATCGGCAAATGCACGCAAAAACCATGAGCCGTTCCACGCGTGGCGCATCAACAAGTCGTTTTGAGCCGATACTAAAACTCGCATGCGATCATCGATGCTTGCAGGATCCGTGTCGGTGCCTAACAAGTTAGCCAATAGCCCAAAGCCGAGCCCAACATATCCAGTATTGACGGTCGAAGCTGCGCCGGTGGGCGTGGCCGGTTCCCGTGCGGTAGCAAGCACGCCCGACGACGAATCGCCGCTGCCCAGCGGCAACAACCCAAGCGCGCCATATTGCACTGCACGGTCATCAAAACTTGTCAGCAAATGGCTAACAAAGGTGGCTTGGTTGTCAGCAGTTATCGGCCAGTAGAAAAACAACCCGCTGAGCGCGCCGAGGTCGCGGCGCATGGCTATGTAGCGTGCAAACATCGCGTGAACAATAAAATCGGCGTCGGAACGGGCCGCGTTGTTGGGTGGATCAGCGACCAATCCGATGCCAGTAAACCACGTTGCAAAACGCCCAGCGCCATCTGGCGTTTTGCGTAGTTGCAGTGCATATGCAGTTTCAAAATTTTCTAGTGCCACACGATCGTTGATCAATGTTAACGCATCGCCCACCATCGCGAGGTCCGCCGGTGTGCCTTCGACGCCATCGCGGAAACGCCGTTGCCCAGCTTCACCAAGCTGGCGGCGGCTGCGGCGCTGATCAAAAGATACCAAAGCTTGCAGCATGTAACTCGACCAAGCAATTTCGCGTTGCACGGCGCTCGCGTTGCGCGCGTTGCCAAACGCAGCGTAAACCAATCGCTGCTGCCAGACCGCCGTTGCGTCATCCGCTGGCGAATCGTCGCTGAACGAGGCAAAGGTGCGCAATGCCGCCAACCGTGCGTTGACATCCTCATCGGGTCGCTGCGTAGCAAACACAAACGTTTTGCGCACCTGTTTGCGTCCCGGCACGGTTACCGGCACGCGCAGGCCCAACACCCCAGGTTGATTGGCGCCGGGAATATCAAGGCTGCGCCAGGACAAGCGACCAGCATTGTTGACACGGGGTAGCCCGTCGCGCGCCTTGCTTGGCCATAACTCGCTGTCCACCAACCACGCAGCGTCGGGATTGTCGGTAGGATCCAGCGGCGCTAGGAACATGGTGTCTGGGAATTGATCAACCAATGCAACGTCGTCGTAGCTCACGGTTGGAAAGATTTGTTGCGTCAAGATCGACGCCATGCGCGCACGCGGCTCGTAGGTCACCACATGACGAAAGCGCTGCATCAAGTCGCGGCGGGCGCGTTGCTTGAGCAAAGGTGGCACATTGGCATCAACCAGCGCGGGAGCTTCGGCCAACGGCGTTGCAACATCCTTAGGCCACTGCGGCGCCGCCAGCAGTTGTGAAATGTTGATGTCATACAACTCAACAACACCGACGGTGTGGGCGTTGTCGTCGGTATTCTCGATCACAAAATCGCTAAACACCGCACCCTGCGTCCCTGCGGGATACACACGATGCGTGACGACTAAGCCCCCGATGCGGGTTACGGTTTCGCTATACCCAACCCCAAATCGCTGTTGTTGTTGCGTGCTAGCCGTGGCAACGGGCATGTCTGCAAACTGCAATGAATGCACGATGCCGTCGACGACAATGTAGCCCAAGGCGCCGCCAAGCTGGGCCGGAAATGCTGGCCGCTCAGGATCGATCGTAAGGTCGCGGTGGGTGAGAAATTTGGCACCGCGTCCAGCCGAAAACAAATCGATCCCACCACTGGCGTGAGCCAGCGCCATAGTGCCAAAGCCATCGCTGATGACATGTACCGGCGCATCCAGTTGGCCCAAATGCGCTGGCTTGATTTCGCAACGGTAATCGCCACGCAGATCAAACGCCGGCAAGCCAGCTCGGTCCAACGCCCATAGGCCAAAATTGCCACCGCCGATGGCACATGCTGCTAGAGCTGAGGGCTTGGCGAGATTCGCCACGCCACAGGCAAGCGTCGCTTGCGGCAACGGTCGACGGTAATTCGCGCAATCGTTGGGATCTGGTTCATTGTCGCCGCAGGCAATAAGCATCGCGACCCACGGCCCGACCAACACTGCGGCGCCCGACGCAACCTTGCGCATGTTAGCCGCGCGGTCCCGACGTCAATTGTAATTCGGTGTGGCGAACTTCCGGCGACTTGGTTGGATAATCCAACGTTGAGTGCAACCCGCGCGACTCTTTACGCCGCCGTGCACTTTCGATGATCAAGTGCGCAACCAACGCCAAGTTGCGAAGCTCGACGAGATCGGACGTAATCTTGAAGTTCCAGTAGTACTCGTTGATCTCGTTGCGCAACAATTCGATTCGCGCGCGCGCGCGCTCCAAGCGTTTGTCGCTACGCACGATGCCAACGTATGACCACATGAATCGGCGAATCTCTTCCCAGTTCAACGCCACCACGATGGCATCGTTCGAGTCGCTCGCATTGCCTGCCGTCCACGACGCGATGATCTTCGGCCGCACGCTGTCGATGCTGCGCACATGCTCGGCGGCGCGATTCGAATACACCACACCTTCGAGCAGCGAATTCGAAGCCAAGCGACACGCCCCATGCAAGCCCGTGTACGAAGTCTCGCCAATCGCATACAGGTTGCGAATCGTCGTCGCACCGTGCTCGTCGACTTTGACGCCACCGCACATGTAGTGCGCAGCTGGCACGACCGGAATCGGCTTTGCCGTGATGTCGAGGCCCAGCTTTAAGCAGCGCTCGTAAATATTTGGAAAGCGCTGACGCACAAACGCAGCGTCGAGGTGCGTCATGTCGAGATACACACAATCGGCGCCCGACTTTTTCAATTCGTTATCGATGGCACGCGCCACCACATCGCGCGGCCCAAGCGATTTGAGCGGGTGATAATTTTCCATGAAGGTCTCGCCGGTCGCGAGCTTCAAGATGCCGCCTTCACCACGCAGCGCTTCGGAAATCAAAAAGCTGCCAGCATGTGGGTGGTACAACACCGTCGGGTGAAACTGTACAAACTCCATGTCGGCCACTGCTGCGCCCATGCGATAGGCCATCGCAATGCCGTCGCCGGTGGCAACGTCTGGGTTCGACGTATACACATACACTTTGCCGGTGCCGCCCGACGCCAACACGGTTGCACGCGCAACAATGGTTTTGACGTCGCCGGATTCGCGCTCAAGCACATACGCGCCAAAGCACGCTGGCTCGCCGCCGTATTTCGCCATCGACAACAAGTCGACAGCAATATGATTTTCCATGATCGTGATGTTGCTGTTGCTGCGCACTGCAGCCATCAGCGCGCGTTGAATCTCGCGACCCGTCACGTCTTCGTAATGCACCACCCGTCGCTGGCTGTGGCCACCTTCACGCGTCAGGTCCAATTCGCCGTCGGCATTACGCGCCAGCTTGACGCCAAGTTCGAGCAACCGCTCAACCGCGGCCGGCCCTTCGGCAACGCACATTTCAACTACGCTGCGCTCGCACAAGCCATCACCAACTGTCAGCGTGTCGGCAACGTGCTGTTCCATCGTATCGGGTGCAGCCAACACCGCAGCCACGCCACCTTGGGCCCAGTTGGTATTGGTATCAACCAAGGCCTTTTTGGTGACAATCGTGACCTTGCCATGCGCTGCGGCGCGCAGCGCAAAGTTGAGTCCGGCGATTCCTGAACCGATCACCAAATAGTCGGTTTCGTGCTGCTCGGTAGCGCTTGCCATGCGCGGACTTTTGCATGTTTTGCCAAGCTCGGCGCGGGTTTAAGCACTCGATTTCGCCACGGCATGTCCCGGCTTTGGGCCGCCTGGCAGGTTAACGCGAACCTATGCAGTTGACGGCAACGCAATACCTTGGCGTTGGCCGAAGTCATGATAATACTATTGCGTACAACACGTCGGCGCGACGCGCCTTTGGGAGGCTTTATGGCATACGCACAAG
>JAKQOD010000383.1 GCA_029565465.1 Deltaproteobacteria bacterium | reverse complement strand
GCACTCAAACTGCGTCGATTTGCGATGCCGACTACGGCACGGTGCTCACGACGCTCGGCGCATCTGCGGCTCGCTTGATCGACGCTGCCTGCTTGGAGCAAGCACCTCGGCTCGACGGCAACGACCAACCACTCTGCGACGTTGTGCAACTCAGCGCACGCAGCGCCACCGGTTCGCGCACCGAGCAACGCCTCAAGGCATGCAACGGCAGCAGTGACGAAACTTGCTACCGCTTTGTCGAAGATGCCACCCGCTGTGCAGCTCAGCCATCGCAGTGGCGGCTCGAAGTGCAGCGCACACGTACTGCGACGACCCAAGACTATGTGGTGGCACGTTGTTCATTAGCGGAATAACCGCGACACCGACAAAAAAACATTTTTGGCAATTCACGGCGAAGGTTTCTGCGGCTGCGCACACCTAGCCTTCAGTTCCATGAGCGTTTCGCCTAAGGCTTTGCCGGCGATGAACGCGATGTTTTCTCGTCACCTTTGCCAAAGGATCGTCTATGCGTGTCTATCACTCGTTGTTTGCGGCTGCATTATTCACCAGCGCTGGAGCTTGCTCTACCGCGCCCCATCACAACGCGACCCACCAAGAAGTCGCAAGCGTGAGCGCGTTGCCGAATCGCAATCTTGACGTGTTATTTGTCATCGACAGCTCGGGCTCGATGGCCGATGAGCAACAGTTGCTTGCCACAAATTTTCCTCGGTTTATGCAACAGCTGGAGGGTTTGCCAGGTGGCCTACCGAATGTGCACATCGGCGTGGTCACAACCGACGTGGGCTCGCATGGCGGCACAGTGCCTGGCTGCAACGGTTGGGGCGACGCCGGCGACTTGCAGCTGCAGGGCTTCACCACAACCGACGGCAAACCGTTTCTTTCAAACGTGGTTGATCCAGCCTGCAATACAGATCGCAGCAAGAACTACGAAGGCGAACTAACGACGGCGTTTTCGCAACTTGCCCACGTTGGCGATGTCGGCTGCGGCTACGAACAACCGCTCGAAGCAATGAAGCGTGCGCTGGCGCCGGATCACGCCAGCAACGCGGGCTTTTTGCGGGATGATGCGAACCTTGCCGTTGTGATCGTCACCGATGAAGATGATTGTTCAGCCACCGGGCCGCAGTTCTACAGTGGCAATCCAGAACTGGGCCGGCTCGATAGCTATCGCTGCTTTGCCCAAGGCGTGATTTGCGATGACGATGAACAAGATCCGCAACGTTTCGGGCAACGTACCAATTGCCGGCCACGCCCGAATGCCGAGTACCAAACCGGAGTTCAGTCGTACATTGATTTCCTGATCGCGCGCAAAGGTGATGAACGCAAAGTCATGGTGGCAGGGGTGATCGCACCGACCCTTTCGACAATTTCCGTTGAAGCTGACCCAGCAAGCTCGCCCTCGGTTGCGCGGCTCGCACACACGTGTGAACGCGGCAGCGGCGATGAACGCTCGCTTGCTTTCCCTGCGCCTCGCCTCGCTCACTTCTTGAGCGGCTTTCCCGGCCGGAGCCAAACCTCGTCGATTTGCGACGACGATTTCAGCTCGGTGCTGAGCAACGTCGGCGCTTCGACGGCGCGCTTGATGAACGCAGCGTGTCTAGAAAAAGCACCCCAAATCAACGACAGTGGCGAACCCGACTGCGAGATCGTAGAACTCAGTGCGCGCAGCGCGAATGGTACCCGGACGGAAACATCGCTGGTGCCATGTGGGCCGACCACCACCAACGAAACGTGTTACCGCATCGTCGAAGACGCTGCGGCCTGCGGCGCCGGACCTTCGAAGTTGCGGCTCGACGTGCAACGGGCCGAGGCCGCCACGGTGCAAGGCTATGCCGTGGCTCGCTGCGCAGTTGCAGAATAGTGCATAAGATGTCGAAACTTTGAATCTTTTCCGCAAAGCACCAGCTTTCCAGCCAAGCGCCGACGGTGCTGGTTTTCCGCTTCAAATTGCGTTAGAGAGTGCGCATGGGCGCAATGTGGAAAAACGCGGGCAAGTCAGCAGCTGCCGCGGCCAAAGGCAAAATCATCTCCAAAATGGCGAAGGAAATCATCGTCGCTGCCAAAAACGGCGCTGATCCCAACGGCAACCCGCGCTTGCGCATGGCCATCGACGCCGCCAAGCGCCAATCGGTGCCACGCGACACGATCGAACGCGCGATCAAAAAGGGGTCGGGCCAACTCGATGGCCCAGTGAACTACGACGCGGTGACGTACGAAGGCTTCGGCCCGCACCGCGTGCCAGTCATCGTTGAGTGCTTGACCGACAATCGCAACCGTACGGCGACCAACATCCGCGTGTTGTTCCGCAAGTTCCAACTGGGCAACACGGGCTCGGTGTCGTGGGATTTTAACCACCTCGGCATGATCATCGCCGCCGCCGAAGAAGGCGCGCCCGATGCAGAAACCGCAGCCATCGAAGCTGGCGCGCAAGATTTCGAAGCCGGCGAAGAAGGCACCATGGTGTTCTACTCCGAGCCAACCGACCTCGATGCTGTGAGCAAAGCGCTCGCCGCGCAAAAGTGGACGGTCACCTCGTCGAAGATGGGCTGGAAAGCCAAGAACTTGATGAGCCTCGACGAAGCCGCGATGGCTGAAGTCACGGCATTCTTGCAAGAAGTCGACGCTGACGACGACGTGCAAGAAATTTACACGGCGCTGTAGTAGCGGGTGCTGCGTAGAGTTGCAGCGTGACCGCTCCTAGTCTGCGGCCATATCAAAGCGAAGCGATCGCTGCAGTCATCGCAGCACGGCAGCGCGGCGTGCGACGTATGGTGGTGTGTTTGCCAACGGGCGCAGGCAAAACGGTGATCTTTTCGCACTTAGCACGGCTGGCAACCCGGCAAGTGCTGGTGCTCGCGCATCGCGAAGAGCTGCTAGCGCAAGCGGTGGATAAACTGTCGCACGCGCTCGAAGGCACACGTGTCGTTGGCCTTGAGCGCGGCACGTCGCGTGCACCCGCCGAAGCCAAAGTGTTGGTTGCGTCGTTGCGGTCGTTACATCCCGATCGCATCGGCAGCGTGCTGGCTGGGCGCGATTTGGGCCTCATCATCTACGACGAGTGCCATCATGCACCTGCCGACGACAACCTGCGGGTGTTGCGCACGATTGGCGCCTTTGAACGCGATTGGCCAGGCACGCTGTTGGGCTTTACCGCCACCACGTCGCGCGGCGACGGCAAAGGCTTGGACCAAGTGTTCGAAGAGATCGTGTATTCGCGATCACTGCCTGACTTGATCGATGAAGGATACTTGGCGCCGTTGCGCGGATTTCGAATTTCAACCGCAGCCGACCTCACCCGTTTGTCGTCGGGCGGCAGCGATTTTGACGACGCCGAACTGGCCGAAGCTGTGGACATCGAAGAGCGCAACGCGTTGGTCGCACGCTCAATCCAAGAGCTCGCTCGCGATCGTCGCACCATTGCGTTTTGTGTCACCGTCAATCACGCGCGCAACCTGGCGCGAGCATTGAACCACTTGGGCGTGCCCGCCGGCATCGTGCACGGCGAAATGCCAGCCGCCGTGCGCGCCGCAGCGCTCGAAGCGTTTCGGCTCGGCAAAGTACGCGTGCTTGCTAACGTTGGCGTATTGACTGAAGGCTTCGACGACCCCGGCGTGTCATGTATCGCGATGGCACGGCCAACGCGGTCGGAAGGGTTGTACGCCCAATGCGTGGGCCGCGGCACGCGCTTGGCTGAAGGCAAACAGGATTGTTTGATCTTAGACTTCGTCGACGTATCAGTGCTGAGCTTGTGCACGCTGCCAAGCTTGTTTGGTTGCCCACGCGATTTGGATCTATTTGGCGGCGATGCGCGCGAGGCAGCGCGCACGTGGTTTCAAATCCAGCTCGATTATCCCGAATTCGAACTCGAAGCAGGCGCGCTAACGCTGCGCGAAATTCAAGATCGCGCGGCCGCGTTTGATCCGTTGACGCTCGACGTGCACAACGACGTACGCGCGATTTCCAGCAATGCTTGGTTTTCGCTTGGCCGCCATGGTGTTGGCTTGCACTTCGCACGCGCCACCAACGTGATCAGCACAGCGACCGTGCTGGTCTGTGCCGCTCGCGGCAAACGTTGGGAAGTTGCAGTGGATGGCCGCTGCAAAGACCGTTTCTCGACGCTGGAAGATGCTGTGCAAGCTGTGGACTATGAAGTTGATCAGCGCGGCCGCGCCGCTCGTAGCTCGGCGAAACACGATGCGCCGTGGCGCCATGAACCACCACCGCCGACTATCGTTGCGCGCCTTGGTGAAGGCGAACGGGTAACCACGCATGCTGCGGCGCTGCAACTGTTAGTGTGGCGCGCAGTGAGCAAAAGGTAACCGGGCTATCACGGCGGCCCCGGGCTCGGCAGCGGTACGCAATACCCTTCGCTGCAGACCGCGCCTGCCGAACATTGGCCTTTGTCGCAGCTAGGAATGCAGGCGTTGCGTGGTGCGCCGCATGTAGGCGAAACTTGATAACAACGTTTGCCGCTGCCACATTCGTTATCCTGCAGGCACTCGTCGCAGACGCATTCGCGGCGCGACTTTTCTGCGCCCGGCCCAGGGTCCCGCCCATAGCAAATGTGCTCGAGTCGGATGGCAACATGTTTGCACGATACGCCTTCTGGGATGGGGCACTCGGCAACGGTCTGTGGCCCACGGATGGCCGAATGCTGATTCGACACCCGGGAATCATCCACTATCTGACCACCTTTGGTTGGCGCTGGTGTCGTCGACGGCTGAGCAACCGGTGGAGTGCATTGGATAAACGCCGCCGCCACCACGGCACCACAGATCAGCGGCAAGCAATGCTTCATGCCCGCAACGTATTCGGTTCTCTGCGCCCGGGCTACTGCGTTACTGCGCGTCGCGCACTTTTCCTTCATGTGCAACATGCGATCCTCGCCCAACAAGCAGCGGATCAACTTTGCCGATTTGCTCCAAGTCTTTGTTGCTGTACGGCAACTGGCTCAATACGTAGCGCATGGCGTTCAACCGTGCGCGCTTCTTGCAATCCGACTTGATCACAGTCCATGGCGCATCGGCAGTGTCGGTTTGGAAAAACATGTTTTCTTTGGCCCGTGTGTAAAGGTCCCACTTATCGAGCGATTCCAAATCGATGGGGCTGAGCTTCCACTGCTTGAGCGGGTGCGCTTTGCGCTCTTTAAAGCGGCGCCGCTGTTCGTCGCGGCTCACCGAAAACCAGAACTTGATCAGGTGAATACCGCTGCGCACCAAGTGCCGTTCGAAATCCGGCACTTGCCGCATGAACTCGGTGTATTCGGTTTCGGTGCAAAACCCCATCACGCGCTCGACACCAGCGCGATTGTACCAAGAGCGATCGAACAGCGTGATCTCCCCGGCCGACGGCAAATGCGCAACGTAGCGTTGAAAATACCACTGCCCACGCTCGGTCTCCGTCGGTTTTTCTAATGCAATGACGCGCGCGCCCCGTGGATTCAAATGCTCCATGAAACGTTTTATCGTGCCGCCTTTGCCAGCTGCATCCCGGCCCTCAAATAGAATCATCACGCGTTGATGGGTTTCTTTGACCCATTGCTGTAGCTTGAGCAGTTCCACTTGCAGCAAAAACTTTTGCTCTTCATAGGGCTTGCGGCGCATCAAGTTGACGTAGGGATAACCACCTTCCCGCCAATCAGGTTGCAGCTCACCGTCGGGATTCTTGCGCTCACGTTGGGTCTCGCGCTTTTCGGCCAAAACGGTGCGGAGGGCTTTGCGATATGCTCGCAAATCATCAACTGCGGCACCCGCAAGCTGCGCTTTAAACGCATTTACTTGTTCGGCGCGTGCAGCGTCTATGCGCTCGGCTGCAACTTGCGCTGCGAGCTGTGCCGGATCAAGCGATGGCGCGATATCGCCCTGCGCGACCTTGCGAGTGCCGAGGTTGGCGACGCGGTTGTTTTTGCGTTTCGCGTTGGGCCCGGGGTTTGGCATTTCGGCAGCCGCACTGCTGCGCACCGAAGGTTTGCGATTAGGTTTACGTTCAAGCATGAACCGGTATTGTCTGCGCCGATTCTGATTTCCTTCAACCGGTGATCATGGATTTCGAGCATGCACATTTTTCGCCTTGGCGCAGCTGGCGCAAAGGCTGCACCGCACGGTCGCAACTTTTGCGTGTCTCCAGGTTTTTCGTATGGGTTTGCATCCGCCCGCGCGGAATGTCAGGCTAGTACGATGCGCAGCACCTCCGCGGTCTTGTTTTTGCTTGCGATCGGTGTTGCACCGGCGTTCGCTGCACCCTCCGCGCCCGCGGTCCCCGTCCAGCCACCGCCTGCAGAGTTCTACGTCGTGCGTGGCACCGTGCAGGGCTATCAAGCGCGCCCGATTGCGAACGCTACGGTCGTTGTCGCGTGCAGCAAGCCAACCAAGATCAAAGACGACGGCAATGGCGCCACCAGCGAGTGGACCGGCAGCTCC
Source organism: Deltaproteobacteria bacterium (assembly GCA_029565465.1). GTDB lineage: Bacteria > Myxococcota_A > Polyangia > Haliangiales > Haliangiaceae > JABFXX01. The sequence goes on along the minus strand of JAKQOD010000383.1, from coordinate 3,927 downwards.
GATGCCGATGGCAATTTTGAATCACTGCACAACCTACGCGGTCATTGCACCATCACGGTTGGCGCCAAAGGCTATCGCAATGCAGTCGCCACCACCGACCTACCTGCGCCATCCAAACCGATTGTAATCACGTTGCAAGCGCTCAGGATTCAGCGTTAAGTCACAGCACGCGGCACGATGCGGGTGTGCACGAGATGTGTACCGCGCAGCAATGTTAGCTCCATCGGTTTGCCAGCGACATCATGGGTCATGCGGCGCGCAATTTCGTCGATGCCAGCAATCGGCGCACCGTCGAGCTTGAGCAGAATGTCGCCCGATCGAATGTTGGCGTGAGCCGCCGGGCTATCGGCTTCGACGGCCGTAACAAAAATGCCGGTTTCCTTCATTAGATCAAAGTGCCGTACAACTTTGCGCAACAGCGGCACGGTTTGGCCGCCAATACCGATGTAGCTGCGCCGCACACGACCGTGCTGCAGAATTTCCAACGCTACGAACTCGGCGGTGCGAGCTGCAACAGCGAAGCAAATGCCTTGCGCGCCGCGAATGATCGCGGTGTTTACGCCGATCACTCGGCCACGACTGTCGACCAGTGGGCCGCCGGAGTTGCCCGGATTCAACGACGCATCCGTTTGCAAAATGTCGTCCATCAAGCGCCCGGTTTGCGCACGCAGGGTGCGGCCCAAGCCCGATACGATACCCGCCGTCACGGTGGCATCAAAACCAAACGGATTGCCGACCGCGATCGCCAGTTGGCCGACGCGAACTTTCGACGAGTCGGCGAGGAGCGCAACCGCAAGTTCGCTGGCATCGATCCGAACAACGGCAAGATCGCTATGTGGATCATTGCCAACAACCGTGCCGTGCGTCGTCCGACCATCCGCGAGCGTTACCCGCAACGACCGCGCGTTGCCAACCACATGGCTGTTGGTCAACACGTTGCCGTCGGGTGTAAATACAAAACCTGTGCCGCTGCCTTCGGTCTCGTCGGTGGGTGGTTGCACGTTGCGTGGGGTTAAGCCCCGGCGCAGCTTGGCACCAACGTTGCGGACCGGGCTCGCCGTGCGCAAGCGTTCGATGCGCACCACGGTAGGCGCGATCACATCGGTGGCGGTGATCACCGCACGTGAATAGGCATCGAGCAGCGGCGAGTCGTTGGGCGCAGCGGCCGGTTCACTAACGAGCGACGGCGGCAACGGTGGTTCGAAGGATTGATCGAGGACGGCAATGGTCATAGCGGCACCTAAGGCAAGCGAAGGCAACGCGCGCCTCGGCGCAGCGCTGCATAAAAGATGAGAAACGCTGCGTCGGCGATTTGCAGTTCAGCGCGACGCAGCGAGTGAACAAACCTCGATCAACTAGATCGTGATTCGCCCCGTGCGCACCAAGTACGCCAAGCGTTCGCGTTGCGTTGGTTGCAACAGCGCGTGGGTTTGCTCCAACGCTTTGGCCACAGCATCACGCAGCTTCTCGGCGGTGCGCACCCGATGCGCGGTCGCTTCGGCCACTTTGGTTTTGTCGTAGGTTTCGCTGGCAAGCGCGTCGGCAATACCGATTAGCGAGCGTCGTTCGTCGACCTCCGCTTGCGCACGTTCAACCTTAAGCTCGTCGAGAATCTTCGCAAATTGGGTAACTTGCGCTTCACTCATCTCAAGCTTGTAGGCCAAAAAGCGCAGTGGTCGGCGGACGCCTGGGTGGCCGCCAAATGCGCGTTGCCACGGATGTTCGTGCGGTGCACGATCTTCCGAGCGGGGGTCGCGCGGCTCTTCGCTGCCACGCGCTTCGTTGGGGCCACAGCCTTGCGGACCACAACCATGACCATGATGACGCGAAAAAAAACTAGCAAATGCAGGATGCATACAATCTCCTTGATGCGGCGCTACGCACGCATCGGTTTTTACGCAGGCGACATGCCTTGCGCTGCATCCAAGTTGCGTCGGCCTCCACGCCATCGCAATCTGCCAAACCGCGCAGCTACGCGATTGGCTAGTAGTGTAGTGCAAATCAGGCCGCGTAAGCCTCCGAGAGCCTGCTGCTTTAGAGCTGCTCAAGCCTTAGACCTTGCGCTGTTGGTCGGCAGTGGTAATGTGCCAGAGTCATGGCGCAACTAGAAAAAGGCCGTAGCCCGTTCTATCCGGGGCAACCAGTGTCGCGTGAATTGTTTACCGGCCGCGAAAACGAAATCCAAAAGTTAATCACTCGGGGTGTTGGACAAGTAGCGGCCGGAAAACCCGTCGCTGCGTTTATTCAAGGTGAATTTGGCATCGGCAAAAGCTCGATTGCAAATATGGTGGGGGCGGTCGCCGAAGATAGCCACGGTATGCATTGCATACACGCATATTTGGGTGGCGCCAAAGATCTCGCAGACGTGGCCAGAATGATTCTTGAAGCTACCGTAAAATCGGGCGCTCTACATCCTTCGCGTAGCCAGTCGATTCGCACTTTACTGGCCAAGTACGTGGGCAAACAGAGCTTATTTGGCGTAACGCTTGACCTCACAGCCCTAAAGGCGGATGCGCCTCAGTTGGCATCTGCCAGCGCGATTCTTTCCTTTCTATCGGAAGTGCGAACTCGCTTAGGCGGTCTCGACCTGAGAGGTGTCGTCCTTATTTTGGATGAGATTAACGGCATTACTAGCAACCCAGCATTTGCTCACTTCATTAAAGGCGTTGTTGATGAAAACGCCATGAGCGCTTCTCCGTTGCCGTTGTTCTTGATCCTGTGCGGCGTCGAAGAGCGACGACGCGAAATGATCGATTTACATCCACCGCTCGATCGGGTGTTTGACCTAGTAATTGACATTGAAGAAATGCCAGAGCAAGACACCAAGAACTTCTTCGATCATGCATTTCAATCCGTAGGAATGTCGGTTTTACCAAGTGCCCTCACTAAGCTGGCATTCTATTCGGCCGGTCTGCCCAAAGTGATGCACTCCATTGGCGAAGCCGCCTTTTGGGCAGAACAAGATGGCGTCGTCGATGACAAGGATGTAACGAGGGCAGTGATCGCAGCAGCTGACGATATTGGAAAGAAATTTGTTGATCAGCAAGTTTTGAAGACTGTCCGTAGCAAACTCTATTTGTCGACACTTGAAAAAATTGCGGAGATTGATCCTATTGAACTGACGTTCAAGAAATCCGATGTTGTTCCTTTGCTAACACAGGAAGAAAAGAAGACCTTCGACAACTTTCTTCAGAAGATGAAACAGTTGGGCGTTATTAGATCCGGAGTCGGACAGGGTGAGTACGCTTTCGTGGTCCGAATGGTGCGAGTGTATCTATGGTTGCAGCGGCTGAAATCTACCGAATCTTCTAGCTAGCGATTCCCCTCGCGCCTGTTACTCGGCGACTGCTTGCGAAGTTAGTACTTACGAAACAAATAATCCGATGCGGCTTGGTGGTTGTGGCAGCCAGCGCAATCGGCAAGCGCACCGGAGCGAATGACGTCGCCATCAGGCTCAGTGGTGGCGTACAGCCAATCGCCGCCGGTTGGATTTTGGCCCGTGCGTTTGTACATGATGAAATAAGCAGTAGTGCCGTTGTCGATAGACTCAACGGCGCCTTTGAAGCTGCGCTTCACGATCACCGCACCGTCGGGCATTGGCTTGCCTTGGATAAAAGCGTCAGTATTGCTTGGCATGAACAAATGAAACATTTCACCGACGTGTTCAGGGTGGCTGCCGGTTACCATCATCGGCGCGGCCGGTGCGCAGAGTTCATTTTTGGCCAGCGCATTTGAAGTGAGCCGCGGCCAGCTGCGCGATGCCAAAACCAACCCACGGAGCTCAGCGTTGCTGAGCCCTTTGGTCGTCAACGTTGTTGCAATGCCAACAGGTGCAGGCCGCGCCGTGCCACATGCACCGGCCAGCAGTGCCGCCAGTAGCGCCGGTCGTGTTGAATTTGCCCTCATGCGAGAACGGTACGACTGCGT
>JAKQOD010000373.1 GCA_029565465.1 Deltaproteobacteria bacterium | reverse complement strand
AGGAAACTGGACGCGTTTCGCGCCGCACAGACGGCCGGCGTGAAACGCGTCCAGTTTCCTGGCGACCGCCTTGTCGTCCAGCGCGATGATTGCAGCGGCCATCAGGCCGGCATTTGCGGCCCCGGCCTCGCCAATCGCGAGCGTTCCGACCGGAACGCCTTTGGGCATTTGCACAATCGACAGCAGCGAGTCCATGCCGTTTAGCGTCTTGGATTGCACAGGTACGCCAAACACCGGCAGATGGGTTTTGGCTGCTGCCATACCCGGCAAATGGGCGGCCCCACCTGCGCCAGCGATGATCACCTGCAAGCCGCGTTCGGCAGCGTTCGCGGTGTAGCTAAACAGCAAATCAGGGGTGCGATGGGCCGAGACGATGTTGCATTCATGCGCAACGCCGAGTTGCGTCAACACCTCGCTGGCGAGCTTCATGGTGGCCCAATCGCTCTTGCTGCCCATGATGATGCCAACCCGTGGGGCTGCGACGGCGGCTGCCGGTGCGCTGCGACGTGACGGTTTACGGGCAACGTTTTTGTTTTGAGCTGCAGACATAATAATTTCCTAGGCGCGCGGCCCTGCGGCGCGCTGCAAACGATCGATGACAGCTTCGCCTAAGCCAATCGCTTGTGGCAACGCAGCGACGATGAGTTCGACTCCGGTGTCGTCGAGATCCCGCAATGCGGCGTAGAGCGCCCGCGCGATGCCAGCATCGTCGTCAGGCAGGCTGCATCGAATGATCGACGTGCCTAGCTGGGCGTCGTGCCACTGCGCCAACCAGGCCGCTGGCGCCATAACGCCGACCCGTGCGTTGGGCCGGCCTTGTATCGCACCATGCACCACCGCTGGCACGTCGGTTTGGCTGGCAACTACCACCGTCGCGCGTGGTGCATAATGGCTCGCTAGCGAGCCCGACACCACGGGGGATACTGCCGACGGAGCCGCCAACGGACCAACGATCGCTTCGATCGCCGCGCGTGGCACGCCGCCGGGGCGCAGCAACGTAGGCGGGCGATCGGGTTGCGACACATCGACGATGGTCGATTCAACTCCCACCGTACAGGGCCCGCCGTCGAGGATATAGTCAACGCGCTCACCGAGTTCGCGGGCCACGTGCGCTGCCGTGGTTGGACTCACCGAGCCAAAGCGGTTGGCGCTTGGCGCTGCAAGCCCACCACCAAACTCGCGCAGCAACGCCAACGCCATGGGATGGCTAGGCACCCGCACGCCAACCGTTGCTGCACCACCCGTCACCGTCGGCGATACCGCTGCATGGCGTGCGACGATCAGCGTGAGCGGGCCGGGCCAGAACGCGTTAGCCAACCGTTGCGCTTGCAGCGAAACGTCGCTAGCCCACTGTGCCAACAGGGCGGCGTCGCCGAGATGCACGATCAACGGGTGCGAACTTGGCCGGCCCTTGGCTGCAAAGATCTGCGCAACCGCGGCTGGGTTCGCAGCGTCGGCAGCGAGGCCGTATACGGTCTCGGTCGGCATGCCGACCAGGCCACCGCGCCGTAGCACGGCCACCGCCGTGGCGATATCAACTCCTTGCTGCATAGCTTAGCCCGTTGGCATCGACGCAGTGAGCGACGGCCGAGCGCGCCAGGCGTTGCGCAGGGCGCACAGCGCAGGGGCCGTTGCCGTCGCATACGTGTTACGGAAGTCCATCCAATCCATCATGCAAATAATGGAAATTTCGGGCACGCCGAAGTCGCCCGCTTGGCGAAAGCTAGTTTGGTCGGTGCACAGTTCACTGCTTAGCCAAGCAAAAATCGAGGCAATGCGATCGTTTTGGCGCAGCGCATACGGCGTACCATCGACGGCTACGCCATCGCGTTTGAGATAAAACAGCGAGATTGCGGCTTCGACTGCGCCATCGATCGCATTGAGCAAATTTTGCTCGCGCCAATGATCGCGGGCTGGCGTCAGGCTGCCCCAGCCGCGCGTGGTGGTGAGCCAATCGATGATCACGCGCGAATCGAACAGCGTGCGGCCGTCGATCTCTGCGGCCGGCACTTTGCGAATCGGATTGAGCTTGGCCAAGCGCAACTGGCCGGCATCGGTGGTCGTGTCAATGCGGTCGACGTCGATGCCAAGTTCGCTCGCCACCACGCGCACGCGCCGGACAAAAGGCGAAGTAACCGTGCCATAGAGTTTCATGGCGGGCAGGGTACACGAAATCCCTGCACAGTTGACTTTGGCGCGCTCGCTAGCGAAGCTAGATCGGTGGATATCGTGCTGTTGCGCCACGCCGATGCTGCAGGCCCAGCCGGCCTTGCCGACGATGCGGCACGCCAGCTCACCGCCGTTGGTCGGCACCAAGCCCATGCAATTGGGCAACGCTTGCGTTGGTACGATTGTGGCGTCGATCAAGTCTGGGTCAGCCCGTCGCTGCGTACCCGCGAAACCGCTGAAATCGTTATGGCTATTCATAACGAAACGGCCACCGTGGTCGTCGATGAGCGGTTGCGCCCCACCGCGTCTGAACCGGAGTTGCAAGCGCTGGTCGCAGCGTGGTTAACGCAGCCACACTGTCCGCGCTTGATTGTCGCGCATCAGCCAACGCTTCATGCGCTGGCGCGTGGATTGCTTCGCGATGGCGAAGTGGCGCCGATCGCACGGGCCGAAGCCATCCGAATTACCAATGGCCGCTTGCGTTGGCGGTTTCGTCACGGCGACGACGCCCCCCGCCGCTAAGCCGCGCCGCGGTTGCGCAGAACTTGCGCCCTGCGCGCGCCGACTAGCAGTCGCTGAGCGTGATACCGTCGAGTCCGGAGAACGCCATGGCCAAAGCTCTCGAATACAATGCCACGTTGGTCGAGCGCATCGATATTACCGATGCGCTGACGCTGTTTCGCATCAAGCCCGATGACCAACCCGCGGTGCCTTGGTTCGTGCCGGGGCAATACTGTGTGTTGGGCCTCAACAACGAAACGGTGCCTGCCTTGGGCTCGGTGCGGCGTTCGATGTCGATAGCTTCATCGGCGCAACATGAAGGCCCAATCGAATTCTACATTCGATTTGTCGCCAAGCCAGCGTCGGAAAATCCGTTGACGCATCTGTTGTGGAAGCTCAAGGCCGGCGACCGCATGTACATGCGCGCGCATGCGGCTGGCGTATTCACGGTGGCCGACACCGTGGGCGTCGAGGATCCACGTATTCGCATTTTGGTCGCAGCAGGCACGGGCTCCGCGCCGTTTGTCAGCATGGTGCGCACCGAAATCGCGCGCAACCCCAACGTTGATCTGAGCAAATGGGTCATCCTGCACGGCGCTTCGTACGCAGCTGATCTCGGCCATCGCGACGAGCTCAATGCCATGGTGGCCAAGCATCGGTTGCGCTATTGGGGCACGGTAAGTCGGCCGGACGGTTCGCCCGGGTGGCGCGGCGATACCGGGCGAGTGGAAGCTTTTTTTGAGCCAGGTCGCCTCGAAGATTTGGAAGCGCGCATCGGCCTCGGCCGTGGCGAGCTTACGCCGAAGACCGCGATGGTGATGATCTGTGGCTTGCAAGGCACCATCAGTGGCACGCTGACTGCGTTGTTGGATCGTGGGTTTGTGCCTGATTTTAAACGGATTCGGGAAGCATTGGCGGTGCCCGAAACGATGGTGTCCAGCTTGTTCTACGAACAATATGATCACGAGCCCGTCATCGACATCAAGAATCCCGAAAGCGTGGCGCCGCTCAAAGCCCGGTTGCATGCGGCATTGGTCCGGCTGGGAGTTCCAACGTGAAAGCCTTGGTGTTAGGCGCCACCGGTTTTGTCGGACGCGAAGTTGTTCGCCAGTTGCGGGTGCGTAATGACTATGTGGTTGCGCATATTCGTCCGGGATCCGGACAGCGAGCCCAGTGGCTAGAGCGCTGGGGCGAGCTCGGCGCCACCGTCGATGAGTCGCCGTGGGATGCCACTGCGTTGGCTGCAGCGTTGGCGGCGCACGCCCCTGATGTGGTTTTTATCTTGATTGGCACAACGGTCAAGCGCGCCAAAGGCGACGGCGTTGACGGCGACATCTATCAACGCGTTGATTATGGTTTAACCAAGGTTGCGTGTGATGCCATCCGGTTGAGCAAGCTGGGTTGCCGCATCGTGTACTTATCGAGCGTGGGCGCTGATGTGCAAGCGCGTTCAGCCTATCTACGGGCGCGCGGCCAAGCCGAAGCCGAAGTCAAACAAGCTGGCGTCCCGTGGGCCATTGCGCGCCCCGCGATTATCACGGGTGATCGTGAAGACTCACGGCCTGGCGAACGCGCTGGCGCCATCGTCGGCGATGCCGGCCTCGCCGTAGTGCACTGGTTTGGTGGCAAAACACTCGCCGCTCGCTATCGTTCGACCACGAACGATGTGTTGGCTGCCGCTTTGCTGCGCTTGGCCACGGTTACGCCGGCCGACCAGATCTTCGACGGTGCAGCGCTGCGTTAGCGCGACCTCGCCGCCGACGCCGGCTACAGGTTGGGCAATAACGCCACGGTTTGCACCGGCGTGGCACGGAACGAAAGCACGGTCTGCAGCGTGCGCGTGGCGGCCGTCGCTACCGCTGGGTCGAGAGCTGCCAGCGACGCCAACGCCGTTTGCGCGAAGCTTAGTTCGTTGCGCAAGCCAAGCGAGGCTTGCACGCCGCCGAAGCGGCCAAACACATCGCGCAGCGTGATGGTCGATGGATAGATTTCGAGTTCGGTGGCAGCGTCAACCTTGCCAAGCTTGCGGGCTTCGGCCAAAGCGGCATCGAAACCGCCAAGTTCGTCGACGAGGCCGAGCGCCTTGGCACGTGCGCCGGTCCAAACATGGCCTTGCGCGATCGGCTGAATTTGCTCGGCGGTTTTGCCGCGCCCCGCTGCGACGCGGCCAACGAACACGCGATACACGGCTTCCATCGACGCTTGGACGATCGCTTTTTCTTCGGATGTCCAAGGCGCAAGGCTCGTCATCATCGTGGCGTGTTTGCCACGGCCGATCGGATAGGTTTTTACACCTTGGGCTGCCAGCGCATCGCCGATGGCAATGCGGCCGCCCACGACGCCAATCGAACCGGTCAAGGTGTCGGGTTGGGCGAAAATCTTGGTTGCATTGCAAGCTATGTAATAACCGCCCGACGCTGCGACGTCGCTCATCGAAACCACGACCGGCTTCTTCGCTTTGAGCTCGGTAACTTGTTGCCAAATGAGTTCGGAGGCCTGCGCGCTGCCACCACCAGAGTCGATACGCAATAGCACTGCTTTGACATCGTCGTCGTTGGTCAGGGTACGCAGCGTTGCGACCAGCGTGTGCGAGGCAATTTGCTCACGCGCGCCGATGATGCCGTCTCCATCACCATCGACGATATCGCCGACCGCATAGACGACCGCAACGTGTGGGCCGGTTGGTCGAGCATTCGGCATCAGCCCGGCAAACTTCATGAGCTTGGTAACCGCTTGCGCTTGTCCGCCCGCTTTGTCGTCATCAAGCTCGAGCGTCGTCCACGTGTTTTGGCTGGTGCGATCGCGAAATTCCTCGAAGCTCGCAACCGCATCGATCAGCTTGGCCTGCAACGCGGCTTCCGACGGAAACAAGCCGATATCGATGAGCTTTTTAACATCGGCAGGCGCCAACGTACGGTCGGCTGCAATGACTTCGACCATGGTGGCGTAGTGCTGGTCTAAAATGGCGCCGAGGGTCTCCAACATTTCCGGCGAAGGAGCATCTTTGGTCAGCGGTTCGGCTGCACCTTTGTAGGCGCCAACGTGCAGAAAATCGGCGCGCACGCCAAACCGATCCATCAGTGGCTTGAGGTGCATCGGCATCGCGCTAGGGCCGGTTATCGCAATCTCGCCAAGCGGTGCCAGGCCGATTTCGTCACACGCGGCCAACACCAAGTACTCAACGTTGGCAACGCCTTCGGTGTGGCAGACGATGCGTTTGCCGGCTTGCTTTAGTTCAGCAAATCCAGCGCGCAGTTCCATCGCGTCCGGAATTGAAATGCCGATACTGCTAACGCGCAAGATGATGCCCGTGAGATTGGCGTCTTTGCCAAATTCCCGGAGCCGCTGGCGCATCGCATAAAGCTCAGCGCCGCTGCTGCCACCGGTGAGCGAAAATGATTCGCGTTCGACGATGTTACCGCCGAAAGGTAAGACGCCCCAGTGCGGCTTGGTGGCGTCGAAGTTCGTTGACGATTTGGGCGCTTCGTACGGCCCCGGGGTGTCGAGACTGTCACCGATTTTCTTCAGGATCTCTTGCACGCCTCCAAAGTCATCGTCGCCAGCGCTGTTGCTAGCAGCAGCATTCCCAATGCTTGGACTTGAATTGGCTGCCCATGGGTCAGCGCGGTCATTCGGCGATGCTGCGCTCGCGCCGGCCAATTTGCTGTCGTGGGCTTTGCAGCTCACGACGGTTGTAGTTGCTGCCAGTATCCCAAGCCACGTGCGTGCTTTCATCCGTTGGTTTTACCGCAACCAACGTTAGCCGCGCTACTCGGTTGGCTTGGTCGGTTGGCCGTTGGGCGCCGTGTTCTCGGTCGGCGTGGTCGGCGTGGTCGGGGGTGTCACGGGATCCTTCGGTGGATCCTTGGGCACATCGCTGGTCACGCCCAGCCGCTCAAGTTGACGTTTCGCAGCGGAGCTGTCGGGATACACTTCGAGATACCGTTGATAACTTTCGATGGCTTGTTCTTTGCGACTCTGTTGTTGATACGTTTCGGCAACACCCCACAGTGCGCGTTCGTTGCGAGGCGAAATTGCCAACGCGGCACGGAACTTTGAAAACGCGGTTGCATAGTTTTTGCCGTCGAGGCTGCAAAAGCCTAACCCAACCAAGGCTTCAACGCCGTTGGGCTTTTGGTCGAGTGCTTTGTTGAATAGCTCCGACGCTTTGCCACAGCTCACTTCGGCCAAATCGTTGGCTCGTTTCACTAAGTGATCGTAGTCTTCGCCACCCGTCGGGTTGGTCGGATTCGGATTCGGATTCGGATTCGTTGGATTCGTCGGGTTGGTCGGATTCGGATTCGGCGTTGTCGCTGTGCTGCCACTGCCATTCAATTCAGGCGGCAGAGGATCTGTGGTTGCAACGGCTGCACTTAGTTTTTCCGATAGCGCTTTGGCGCCTTCGTGCGCGGCTTGCGCTACCAATACGGTGTCGAGCAACTGCCGCGCTTCATCGGCTTTGCCGTCGGCAAACGCCAGCATTGCTTGCCGAAAACGGATGCGTACATCGCCTGACTGTTCGAGTTTGGCTGCACCTTGATCAAGCGCGGCCAGCGCTTTGCGTGCGTCAGCCAACTTGCCATCGCGTGCACTGAGCAGCGCACTGATATACCCAAAATCGACGGCCGCGCCATCGGCCGGCGCAGTCAGGTATTTGCGCACTTCTTTCGCTGATTTGCCTTGCAGTCGCAACAGGTCGGCCATCGCAAGCATGGCGTTAGGATCGGTCGGTGCTTGCTTCACGGCTTTGGTGGCCCAGCCGATCGCCGTGTTTACAAGCTCTTTGCTTTGTTTGCGAAGCGGGTCACCGGCTGCTGGCGTCGCAGCCAGCGCTGCTTGATCGTCGAGCTGTTGTGCAAGTGCGGTGGCTACCCGCGCGCGCATTGCCAGAATGCTTGGCTCGGATGCCAACGCTCCGTCGAGCTTGCTCAGCGCTTCGGCGCGGCTGCGCAACCGATCGGTTAAATCGCCGATGATGTCTGCATTGACGGCACTTACGGTTTCCGCAAGCTGCGTCGGGGTTGTTGCCGCATCTGGTGTCACCGTCGCAACGGCGCTGCTGCCACTACCACTGCCGCTATCGCTCCCATTCGCTGACCCCAGCAATACCGCCGAGTCCGAACCGTTGTTTGGTTTTGGGTCGCTGCTGGGCCGCAATACCAGGAAATAGATCGCAGCGGCAGCGCCGCCGATGGCCAACAATGCCGTAATGGCGATCCATTTGCCTGCGCTTGAACTGCGCGGCGCATGGACGGGGCCGGTTTCATCGTCGTCGACCGCGCTTGGTGTGTTGCGGAAAACGTCGTCGCTACCAGGTTCGGTGCGGATCTTGCCGGCGAAGCTCGCGCTTGCCGAGTTCGGCCCGGAGCTACCCGAACTACTGCGCTGGACACGGCCCGAGCTTGGCCCGTTGGTGAAAGCTGGCTCGTTTGAGATCGATGCAACCCGGCCGGAAAACCCGCCGGTGGCTTGGGCTTTCGGCGTGCCACTGAATGCACCGGATGATTCTGCGGTTTTGTCGATGGTTTTTTCCGGCGCTGCGCTGGCTTGCGCTGCCATATCCGTCATTGCCGCAACGGCGCCTGGCGCCGGTGGTGGCAGGGTCGGTGGCCGCCGGCTCGCTGCAGGCGGACTACCCGATGGCTGTGTAGTTCGTGTTGGCACTGGCGGCGCCGTGTTGCGTGCTGTAGTTTCGCGCGTTGCGGCCGCAGGAACGGGCGGTAGCTGGAGTGTCGGCGCAGTACCGAGGCTGCCACTGTTCGCCTTGTTAGCTGGCGCGGTTACGTTGCCCGCAAACGCTGGACTCGGCCGCTCTGCGGTCGAGATCATATCTTCTTCAATGTTGTCGAAGTCTTCGTCGCGTTCTGCGGGCAGTGGCAGTTTGCCACCATTGCCGCCAATGTTGGCTAAGTCGACTTCGGTGGTTTGAATGCCAACGCCGGAGTTCCCGCCAACCCCAATCAGCGTTGCAGCGCCACCACCACGGCCACCGCGCGACGCTTTGGCGTCGTCGGAGATTGCGAAATAAGAACCGAGTTCAGCGATATCGCCCAACCGCTTCCAGGTTTTGCCGTTGCGCGAAATCAGCGACTCACGGGTAACAATGCCGGACAAAATCCACTGTTGCAGCGTTGCCAATTCTTTGCACGAACGCGACTCACCGTTTTCCAAACGCAACAACCATGTGCGTGGTTCCGATGCTGGCTGCCCAGACTCACGGCCTGAACGCGCGGCCGAACCCGGCGACGGCGGTGGCAACGTGCTTGGCTTTGTGCGTGCACCTTCGGCAGCGGACGCTGGTGAGCGGGCCCCATCGTGGAGCGAACCAGCGGACGCTGGTGAGCGGGGTAAAGGTGCTACAACCGACATCGGATTCGGCACTGGGTTACCGAGGTTGGTCGAGCCCTTCTTGCGGATTTTGAACATGTGTCCGCAATGGGTGCACTTGACTGTTACCCCCGTCGGTTTAAGGCGGGATTCATCAAGTTCGTACTCGGTTTGGCACTTTTCGCAGCGTACGTCCATCGGCGCGGGGCTTCCTAGCTACGTGCCTAAGTGGCACGAAGTACCAGGGTTTTAGCACGGCCGATGGTCGGTTGAAAAACTGTTTAGCCACCCAAACCCAAAGATCGGCGATACCGACGGCGCCAATGGCGCTAGGCGGCGGCAAATCAAGGTATTCTTGGCCAATATGTCCGGCCCTCCAAACGACCGCAAATCCGAGCGCGTCAATGTCGACGCCTTTGTCAAAATCTCTGGTGAAGACGGCCAAGAGCTGGTTTTTCGCACCCGTGACCTGTCGGAGCACGGGCTGTTTTTGTATACGCGGGTTGCGCACGCCTACCCGTTCAAAGTGGGTTCAACGTTACAGCTTGAACTCTATGATTTCGACCGGTTCGTGCGTTGTAAAGTTGTGGTGGTGCGCGTCGTGGAGCCGGGCAGCGCGGAAAGCGATCAATACCCCACGGGGTTTGGCGTACGCATTGTCTCCGTCGACGAAACCAGCCCTGGTGCGCTACGCGCCATGGTCATCCGCGCCAAGGATGGCTTGATCTAGGAGAGTTGCCGGCCGCTTGGGTTACGAGCGCAGGCAAAGTTGGTACAGTAGCGCGGTGTCGGAACTTTCAGAATCGCTGCTCGCTTTTGCAACCGCGGTAGGAATCGCGCCAACGTACATCGGCTGGCAAGGCGCGCCGGTCGCTGCCTCGCAAACGACGCTGATACGGTTGCTCGCTGCGTTAGGGCCAGGCCTCGGCTTCAACCTGCCGTTGGATTGTTCGCTAGCCGACGTGCAAGCTGCCGCTGCTGCCTACGCGCGACAGCGAGCCAGCGCAGGCGCGCCACCCGTGGTCGTGGCCTGGGATGGTGGTCACGTCGATGTTGGATTTGCAACCCGTGCCGATATCGACGGAGATTGGGCGCTTGCGATAACCACCGAAGCGGGCCATGCGATGCCGCTGGAAGGCCGCTTGTTCGACTTGGTGCCAAGCGATCATCGCGATGTCGACGGCATGCCCTACTGCATTCGCCATGTGACATTTGCGATTGGCGAAATCGGCTATCACCAAATGAACTGGGCGTTGGTCACGGAGCTGGGTACCACCACTGGTGCATCGCTCCTGATTTCTGCGCCGACCAAATCGTATGTTGATCCACGGCGCCCCGCCAAAGCCTGGGGCGTGTTTGCGCCACTGTATAATTTGAAATCACCATGGTCCGGCGGCACTGGCGATCTTGGCACGCTGCGCCACTTGGCACGGCTGGTCGACGAGTGGGGTGGCCAGTATGTTGGCACGTTGCCGTTGCTGGCTGGTTTTTTCGCCGAGCCTTGCCAAATCAGTCCGTATTCGCCGGCGAGCCGGATGTTTTGGAACGAGCTGTATTTGGATCTCGCCGACGCAGCCAAACGCGTCAACGTGTTCAGCAATATCGACGCCGATGGCTTTTTGGAACGGCAACGCCTCTTTCGTTATCGCGGCCTCGATTACAAAGCGCAATATGCGTGGCGTCGACGCGAAATCGATCGCCTGGCGGCGACGGCGTTTGGCAACGCTGCGTTGCGGGCCGAATTGGAAGCGTGGTGCGCGCGCAATCCTGACGTCGTCGACTATGCAGCGTTTCGCGCCTTGGGCGAAATGTTTGCGGCACCGTGGGGCCAATGGCCTGCAGCTTGGCGCGATCATCAAGGTTTTTGGAGCGAGTTGGCGAGCTTGCCGGCCGAGATCAATCGAGCAGCGGTGCACAGCCATGTGTTTGCGCAATGGATGCTTGAACAACAATTTGGCAAAGTAGGGTGGGGTACCGCCGTAGGTCTCTATCTCGACTTGCCCGTTGGTGTGAATCGCGATGCGTATGAAGTCTGGCGACGCCGTGAGTTGTTCATGCTGGACGCCAGCGCGGGTGCGCCACCCGACGAATTGTTTTTGGGCGGCCAAGAGTGGGGCTTGCCGCCGCTGCACCCTGAAGCTGTGCGGCGCGACCACTACCGCTACGTGATTGCCTGTATTCGCGAACACATGCGGCATGCCGCCATGTTGCGAGTCGACCACGTGATGGGATTGTTTCGATTGTACAGCGTGCCGGCCGGCGCACGCGCGACCGAGGGTGCCTACATTGCTTATCAAGCCGACGAGCTGTTAGCGATTTTGTGCTTGGAATCGCATCGCAATCGCTGCGCTATCGTTGGTGAAGACTTGGGCACCGTGCCTGACTACGTGCCACCCGCGATGGCGCGCCATGGCTTGCTTGGGTTGCATGTTGGTCAGTTTGCGATGCCTGCTGTTGTCGGCGATGTGCCAGGCGCGCCACGAGCGGCGTCGGTTGCCAGCCTCAACACCCATGACACGGCTACCTTTGCAGGCTGGTGGCATGGCACCGATATCGATGATCGCCGCGCGCTTGGTTTGATCGACAACCCGCGCCATGCGCGCGAGCACGCTGAGCGAGCGGCCAGTCGTGCTGCGTTGTTAGCGTTTGCAGGCAGCAGCCTAGCGCCCGATGACGCAGGCGCGCCTGATGTCGCCATGCGCGCTGCAACCTTGCAGCTCGCGGGTAGTTCCGCTGATGTTGTGTTGGTGACGCTCGAAGACTTGTGGCTGGAGCCACAACCGCAAAACGTACCTGGCACCAGCACTGAGCGCCCGAACTGGCAACGGCCGATGGCGCGCAACCTACGCGATCTTGGTGCACCAGGCGCGATGATGGGGTTCACCGACGAAAACTCAACGCTGCAACCGGTCGATGTAAGCGTGTTGCATCAAGTTGCCGCACTGCGCGCGCGCTGACGTCGCAATCTATCGCTGCGGTTCAGCACATCAAATGCAGGCGTCGCTTGGCGCGTGTGCACTCTTGGCCTATCGTCGCGGTCATGAGCAATACTTCGATTCGCGATTCTGTGACTGACGCGGAATGGCAACAACGCGTGAATCTCGCTGCGTGTTACCGCTTGGTTGCCTTGTTTGGCTGGGATGACCTGATCTTTACCCACATTTCGGCCAAGGTGCCGGGCCCTGAAAAACATTTTCTCATCAACCCGTTTGGCATGACCTTCGACGAAATCACTGCGTCGAGTCTGGTCAAAATCGATCTCGACGGTAACAAGGTCTCGGAGTCACCCTACAACATCAATCCGGCTGGCTTCACCATTCACTCAGCAGTTCACGCGGCTCGGCAAGACGCCACCTGTGTGTTGCACACGCATAGTCTCAACGGCGTTGCGGTGTCGGCACAGGTTGGCGGCGTGTTGCCGATTTCGCAACAATCGATCTTCGTATTGTCGTCGCTGGGCTATCACGCCTACGAAGGCGTTGCGCTCACCACCGACGAAAAGCCACGGCTGGTGGCCGACCTCGGCGACAAGACCTTTTTCATGTTGAAGAATCACGGCCTGCTTACGGTTGGCGAATCGATCGCCGACGCGTTTTTAGCAATGTATATGTTTGAAGCCGCTTGCACGATTCAAGTACGCGCGCAGGCCGGTGGCGGCGAGCTCATTCCGATCGACAACAAGATCCTTGCGGGTGCGCAGATGATGGCCAAACAAGTATTGAAAATGTCCGGCGCTGGCCTGGCGTGGCCGGGCTTGCTGCGCAAACTCGATCGCCGCAATCCTGGTTACGATCAATGACTCGCTCATTCTTCACCGTCGACGGATTTTTTAACGACGCTGCCGCGTTGCGGAGCGAGTTCGATGCCAAGTTCGCGGAGCCTCGGCGGGCGCTAGCCAATCGTTTTGTCTGGGACTACTGGAATGTACCTGGGCAGTACACCGCGCTACGCACGCCAGCGTGGACCTACTTTTCGGCGGCGTTATACAAGCAGTGGCACACCCACGTGGTGGCATGGGGCCGGCGGGTCTTGGGCTGTCACGACATCTCGCCGCCGTGGCTGTCGAATTACGTTGAAGGCTGCAAACAAGAATTGCATGGCGATTTGCCGCATGGCCCATGGGCCTTCGTGTTTTCGCTGACCCCGTGGCAAGCGCGGGTGTTTACCGGCGGCGAGACAATGTTGGTGCGCGACGAAGTGTTGGATTTTTGGGAGCAGTTCACCTCCGTGCGTTCGATCGAACAAGGCGAGATTCTGCGTCTGATCGAACCCAAATTTAATCGGTTGACGGTGTTCGATCCGCGCATCCCACACGGCGTCCGTGAAGTTCGCGGCACCACCGAGCCGCGCGCCGGCCGGCTGGTGATGCATGGTTGGTTTGTAAGCCCACGGCCTTTCATTGAAGGCCCGCTTAGCAATGCGAGTGGCTCCCGCGCCGTCGCTGCATTGATCGACGATTTGTCGCCGGTGGTTGCAGCCACCTTGGGCAGCTTGCCGTTGGCCGGGCTGGTTAGTTACCAAATTGTGGTGGCGCCATCGGGCGAGGTCAGCCGCATCACCGTGCTATCCGATACAACGCGAACGGTGCTTGCCTTGGAGCCCGAGCGGCAACGTGCAGCGCGCGCATTGCGCAAGCATCTGCACGGCTGGCAATTGCCCAAACGCAATAAGCCGTCGACGATTGTGTTGCCGCTGCTGCTTGAACGCTAGTGCGTGGTGGTTGGGCTTACACCGTTGCGTTAGCGCTTTTGACTGCTAACCGCAAAAGCTCGATCAACCAATCCCGCAACGCAAACGCCGTTACATCGACGCCTGCAACCCAATCCAAGGTTACGGCTTCGACGGTGCCCACCCAGCCGCGCAGCACCAACGTGGACATGTGTTCCGATGTTGCAAGCGGTGCGTACGACGCGTCTTGTTGGGCAGCTTCGAGCAACACTTGGCGTGTGCGTTGTGCCACCGTCGCAACTTCCGGATCCGACCCGATGCCGCCACGCATCAATGCGGTGTAGGAGCCGGCGTTGGCTTTGGCGTGCGTTAAATAGGCGTCAAGCGCTCGTTGCAAACGCGAAACCGGTTCGTTGTGACACGCTTGCACTTGCGTCGCTAATTCTTCGGCGGTTGCGCGCAGGCCAGCGAGATACAAATCGCGTTTGGTTGGAAAGTAGTGGTAGAGCAAACCTTTTGAGATCCCAGCAGCGCTGGCGATATCGTCAATCGAAACCTCGTCGTAGGCTCGCTCGGCGAAGGCGCTGCGGCCCAATTGCAGCAGCTGCTGTCGACGCTGATCGTTTTCCAAGCGGACGCGCCGCTGTGGCGGATTTGACGTAGGCCGACGCCGAAGCGTCGCGCGATTCTTGATCGCGCCTGGTACTGCTCGGCGCTTTAAGGATGTCATCTAAACTACCGTTTAGCAGTCACTGAATCGTGCTTCAAGGTCGGTGTAACTATTTATTTTTGCTATTGAAAACGGTACAATATGGGCGCTTGTACTACATGGGCAAATAGCCCCACAGGCCTGGCCTAAAGTAGTCAAATTTCGGACAGATTGCGCCAGTTCAGCGATTAGGACGCCGTTCGTCGGCCAGGCTTTGCCTGGCGCGCCAACGTTTCGCGAAACCTGGGAGCCGTGTTATTCGCCCAAGTGGCTTGGCCGCCGGCGGCCATCGACGAATGCATCAAGTTCAACATCGGCGTTGGTTTCGCCCCGGACTTCATCTTCGTCGGATACAACTTCGACGCCTGCCGCTTCAATATCGGCGACCGACACCGTGCCGTCGGCAATCGCCGATGGCGGTGGTGGCAGTTGTTCGGGCTCGGTTTGATCCATGGCAATGGCAACCTGCACCTTGTCGGTCTTTTTACCGATGATGCAACCGGCCCGCACGGTGACGGCAAACGCGCGATTATCGAAGTAGGCGTCGATCGCTTCTTTGATGTACCAAAACACGTCTTGGAGTTCTTGGCCTTCTCCAGCAACTTCTTTCCACTCAGTGAGCGGGCCGAATTCGATGACCGGTGCAAAGAAGAATTCGCGCGACGACTTAAACAACAGCTCAAATTCGTCGATGACCACTTCACCTTCGAGGTTGGCTTCGCGCATCCACGCTTCGCATTGGTCAATCGTCGGGTAGCGCGCGACGTACGTTTCTAAGCGGTCGAGCGCATCGTGTTTGTCGTGCTTGACCAAGACTTCGCGAAAGATGTCGTGAAACTCGTTGAAGGTGCCGGCCAGCGGCAACGAGCAACGCACTTCGCCGCCCAGCTTGGCAACCCGCGCAAAATCGCGCAGGCCACTCGCCATTTCTGGCATATCGCCGAGGCCGAGGTTGCAAATGACCAAGTCGTACACATCGTTGGCAAACGACAATTTGGGGACTGCACTTTCGGTCCGAAAGAACACCCCTTTTTTGCCAAGTGGGCCTAAGTCGGCAACCTTGCGGCGTGCAACATCGAGCATCGCACTCGATGGATCGATGGCGATGAGTCGTGAACCGTCGCCCATCTTGCGCAGCAATTCCAAGGCTGGGTAGCCAGTGCCGCAAGAGATATCCAACACTTGGCTCTTGTCCGGCATCGCCAAGTTGCGCAGCAACATTTTGCCGAAACGCGCACCCCACACCGGCGCGATTTCATCATCATAGATGCGCGCTAGTTTTTCGATTTTGAGGCTACGCTTACCAACAGACACGGGCAATCCCTAGCCTAGTGTAGTCGGCGCCTGCAAGGCAAGAAAAGAAACTTGTCTAAGTAGTTGAAAAAATTATCACATGGTCATGGCTGAACCGCGGGCAGGGGCTCTAGCCTGCCGATCTCGCTGCCATCGGAAGGGCGCAGCGCCAGCATGGTCGTGCCGTCGCCCACCAATAGGCGACTGCGGTCAGGGCTCATCGCGATAGCCCCAGCGACTTTTTTTTGCCACAGCTTGGCACCGTCGGTTGCGTTAAACGCTTCGACCATGGCGTTGTGATGCACAATGATCGTGTTGTCGATCTTCGTCATGTAGTCCGGCCGCGAACCACCGTCGAGTTTGCTGGTCCAGGTGACGCCGCCTTTGGTGTCGAGCGCAACGAGCTCTTTGTCG
>JAKQOD010000364.1 GCA_029565465.1 Deltaproteobacteria bacterium | reverse complement strand
GCGCAGTTGAAAGCGCGGCCGTTGATTCGCGATCATATTCATTGCTCAGTGCACGGGTGGCCGCAATGCGGTCAAACGCCAAGCCGGCGTGATGCAATTGATGCCGCCACCAAGGCAGCGGCTTGCTCACATTGCAGCGTGCGAGCACCACGCCGCCTGGATCAAAAATGAGGTGGCTTGGCTCCGTGGCTGTTGGCACGTGGAACGTTTGATGCGCTTCGGTCAGTTCGATCGGTACATCGCGCGTACTCGCTTTGGCGCCGGTGCCGTGCACGATGCGCAAGTTGGTCGGAATCCGAAACAGTGGTGTTGTCGCGTCGATTTTCTGGTTCTGCGTCACGGTCACCACGGCCATCTGGCGCTTGCTGTCGTAGCTCATCTCGACCCGCAATTCGGGATGCCCCGCACCGTCGATGACCCATTGATCGAAGAACCAATCGAGTACGCGCCCGGTAGCGGCTTCGAAGGCCCGCGCCAAGTCGCGCGACTCGACCGAGCCGAACTGGTGCTTACGCAGGTACACCCCGAGCGCTTTAAAAAACGCGTCATCACCGACGACGTTGCGCAACATATGCAGGACGCGGCCGCCTTTTTCGTACAAGTGGTGATCGAAGATATCGATTGGCTCTTGGTACATTTTGGTGGCGATGGTGCGGCGGTAACGCCCGGCATCTTCGCCGAAGTACATGTCGGCCCATTCATCGAGTTCCAAGTCGGCGGCGTCACGGCCTTCGTAGTGTTCGCGCCATAAGTACTCGGCGTAGGTGGCAAACCCTTCATTCAGCCAGCCTTCGCCCCAATCGCGGCATGTCACCAAGTCGCCAAACCACTGATGCGCTAGTTCGTGCGCGACCAGCGAATCAATGTCGTAATCGAGCGCCGCACGTTCATCCATCAAGATGGTGTCGGTCAGCGTGGTGGCGCTGGTGTTCTCCATGCCGCCAAAAATGAAATCAGAAACGAACACTTGCGCGTATTGCGGATATGGATACGCAACGCCAAATTTAGTCGAGAACAATTCCAGCATCTGCGGCGTACGGGCCAACGTGCGTTGCGCCGCAGCTTCAAGGCCACGCTCGGCGTAGTAGGTCACCGGAATGTCGCGCCATTTAGTTTGCACCGC
The DNA here is from genome assembly GCA_029565465.1 of Deltaproteobacteria bacterium. Classification (GTDB taxonomy): domain Bacteria; phylum Myxococcota_A; class Polyangia; order Haliangiales; family Haliangiaceae; genus JABFXX01. The sequence continues at coordinate 4,167 of JAKQOD010000364.1, read as the reverse complement.
TGCAAAATCACCGACGGCGAGCGTGATCAAATAACAAGAGTGCGGCACGTCGAGCCGCCAATGCAACGTACGTTTTTTGCCACGCACGCGGTCGGACACCAAGCTGCCGTTCGACAACGCAAATAGCTGCGCTGGCACCGTGACCACCACTTCGCTGGTGGCTTTTTCATGGGGTGCATCGAAGCAGGGAAACCAGTAGCGCGAGTCAACGTCTTGGCCTTGGGTCCAGACTTGGATCGGTTTGCTTGGGTAATCTGCGTCGGGGGCAATAAAATAGAGGCCGCGGCGCGGCGCGCCAGCGTACTCAATATGTAGGGTGGTGGTTTTGCCTGCCAGCAAGCGGTTGGGCAGGGTGATGCGCAACTTTTTGCCGTCGTGGCTAAACTTGGCGGGTTTGTCGGCCACCGCAACACTGGCGATGCTGAGCTCGACCGCATCGAGTTCGACGCTGGTCACCGCTGCGGCAAGCGCTGTGATGCGCAGCGTTACGGCGCCTTGGACGGCGCGGCCGGTTACATTAACATCGACGACGATTTTGATATGCTCGATGTCGACAACGCGGTCGGCAGCGTACACGGGACGGGTCTGGGGAAACGCAAACTCGCGGCTCATGCTGGGTAAGCTACCTAACCCGCCGTTCAGTCGCAACGACCCTGCCTCGTTGCAAACAGCCAATGCGAAGTCGTGATAAGGTTGCGCCCGATGGCAGTCGATGATCTTCGCTCTGGCACTTGGGTCACGTTTATCGGTGGGCGCGCCGCTAGTGCGCGTTTGCGCCGCTGTCGAGTCGAAGTGGTGGCTGGCCCAGACGCCGGGCTAGTGCGTGATATCGAAGCGTCGGTCATTCGCATCGGCGCGCGCCGGGGCAATGATGTTCAATTGTCTGATTCGAAAGTCTCCGGCCTGCATTGTGAGATCCGCCTCGACGAGCGCGGCTATCGCTTGCGCGACCTCGACTCGACCAACGGTACGTATGTCTCGGCCTTGCGCATCAACGACGTGTATTTGCAGCCAGGTGCGCAGTTTTCGTGCGGCGCATCGAAGCTACGGTTCGAGCCGCTTGGTGAATCGGTCGAAATCGAATTGTCGACGCAAGACCGCTTCGGCTCCATGATCGGTCGCTCCGTGCGCATGCGCGAAATGTTTGCACGCCTCGAAAAGCTGGCGGCATCGGATGTCACCGTGTTGGTCACGGGCGAAACGGGCGTTGGCAAAGAGCTGGTGGCCGAAGCCCTCCACGATTATTCACCGCGCGTCAACGGGCCATTCGTTGTGATCGACTGCGGCTCGATTCCGCCGCACTTGATCGAAACTGAATTGTTTGGTGCTGAACGCGGCGCGTTTACCGGTGCCGGCGCTTCGTACCCAGGTGCCTTTGAGCGCGCTTCGGGTGGCACCGTCTTTCTCGACGAAATTGGCGAGTTGCCACTGGCAATGCAGCCGAAATTGCTGCGCGTGTTGGAAAGCAAAGACGTGCGGCGGGTCGGTGGTTCAACCTCGATCGAAGTCGATATTCGCGTGATTGCGGCCACCAATCGGGACTTGGGTGTCGAAGTGAACCGTGGGCGGTTTCGTGAAGATCTATTTTACCGGTTAGCCGTCGCGCGCGTGCAAGTGCCAGCGTTGCGTGATCGCCGCGACGATATTCCGCTGTTGATTGAGCATATGTTGGCCAATACGCCTGGCGGCGCGGAAACGCAGCTCGCCACCGAGACCATCGACTTGATGCTCAAGCATGATTGGCCAGGCAACGTTCGGGAACTGCGCAACGTGATTGAGCGCGCCGTGTTGCTCGCCGAAGCACCCCAAGGGCCCGATAGCTTTCAACGCAGCCCAGCACCAAGCGCGCCAGGGCCGGTCACCGTGACGCCTTCGACCACGGCAACTGCAGCCGAAGCAATGATGTCGGTGCCGGTCGATGTTTCGGTTGCGTTCAAGATTGCGAAGCAAGACGTTATCAATGAGTTTGAGCGGCGCTATGTGCTCAAGCTGTTGGCGCAATTCGATGGCAATATTTCGGCAGCCGCACGCGCGGCGGGCATCGACCGCATGTCGATTCACAAAATGCTGCACCGGTTGGGTATCGCCAGTACAAGTCGCGAGTGACATCGTCTGTCGCGGGGTGGATTCGATCACAAATTCTATGAGTTTCATGTGGTTAGGTTGCGTGGTTTGCCCGATGGACGGCGTTTGGCGCTTGACCGATCGCGCCTGATAGGGGACGTTCAGCGCCTCTATGCGAAGTAACATCATCGTTTCATCTGCGGCATTGCTGCTCGCGGTGGCTTGTGGCCCGAGCGCACGCACCGACGGGCCAAACTGCACCAGCATCTGCTCGGCGCTTGGGTTTCAGCAGTGCCGCGAAGATGGCACCTTCGAGCCGATCGTTGCGTGTAGCGCTGAAGAAGTGTGCGATCCGGTGCATGGCTGTGTGGTGTGCGTCGCTGGGCAAACCTACTGTGGTGGGCCGGATGAGTCCGAGGTTTGGAAATGCAACGCTGAAGGTACCGGCGGCACCAAGTCGATGGACTGCCCTGGCGACACCGTGTGTTCCCAAGGCACCTGTAAAGACGCGTGCGAGCGCGCGCTCGACGAGCCAAGCAACGTGGGTTGCGACTTTTGGGCGGCTGACCTCGACAATGAACCGGCGCTAAGTTTCCTCGGCGCGTCGAGCGATGCTGCTGCTGCACAATTCTCCGTTGTCGTTGCCAATAACAATGACTACGAGGTTGCTGTCAAAGTCACCAAAAATGGTGGTCGCGTTGGGCAACCGCTGAACGAGCAAATCGTGACCACGGTGGCGGTGCCACCTAAGACCGCCAAGCGGATTGACCTGCCGCAACGGGAACTTGATGGCACGATGGGCCAAAACGGCGCTTACGTGCCAGCGTCACGTACCCACACGTTTGTGTCGCCGCACGCGTATCACGTGGTGTCGACCGGGCCGGTGGTTGCGTATCAATTCAATCCGATTGTGCAGCAGTATTCAAACGACGCTTCAACCTTGATTCCTGTGCAAGCGTTGGGCACCAACTACTTCGTGATGGGCTACCAAACAGCCAACCCCTGTGCCTTGGCCGTGCCTGGCTTCAACATCGATAGCATTCCCGACCATGGTGCAATCACCATTATTCCGATCGAAGACAACACGCAGGTTACGGTTGTCGCAACCCATCCAATTGTGAAATCGGGTGGCGACTCCGGGCTGGTAATTCCTTCAACGCCGGCCGGCACGCCGCTTACATTCAAGCTGAATCGTTATGATGTAGCCAACCTGGAATCTGACCAGCCAGCCGACTTTAACATTTCCGAATGCATGAAGCGCAATGGCGACTTCACTGGCACGCAGATCCTTTCGGACAAAAAAATCCTCGTATTTATGGCCATGGAACGTGGCGCGGGTTTTGGTGGAGCGACGCCCGCACCGACCCCATCGCCAAACTGGACAAGCCAAGATGGCATGTGCTGCACCGACCACTTGGAAGAGCAATTGTTGCCAACCACTGCACTCGGCAAAGAATTCGCCGTGACGCGCAGCCCAATTCGGTCGACGGACCCAAGCTGGACCGAGCCTGACATTGTTCGCGTGCTAGCGACCGAAGACAACACCACGGTTACAACCACCGCGCCAGGCGTTGGCACGTTCACCTTGAACAAAGGCAAACAACGGACGTTCCCTGCAACTGCCGCGTTCACCTTGTCGGCCGACAAAGCCATTATGGTCGCGCAAGTGCTGGTGTCACAGCACTACATCCCTGACGGTTTCATTGGCGATCCGTCGATGTTGATTCTGCCGACTGCTGAACAGTATCGAAAGGACTATGTGTTCTTGGTGCCTGGCACCTTCCGCGATAACTACGTCGTGATGTCAAAGCCGGTCGATGCCGCGGTCGTGCTCGATGGCACGCCACTTGGAATGCGCTCGAACTGCAAAACGGCGCCGATCGGTACGGTCGCTGGTACTGTGTACGAACAAATCACCTGCACCCTCACCGATGGTCAGCACACGTTGGCGTCGGATAAGCCGGTTGGCATCTCGATCTACGGCTACTACAATGTTGGTTCGTACGCCTTTGTTGGCGGCTCTGACGTGAAGATCATCAATCCGGTTGAATGATTAGGAGGGGACCTTCCCGTCCCCTCTGCCTCGGCGCAGCCGAGGCATTC
>JAKQOD010000356.1 GCA_029565465.1 Deltaproteobacteria bacterium | reverse complement strand
GGCCATTTCGAGTGCTTGTTCGTAGTTTAACCGCGGGTCGACACGCGAGCGATACGCACGTTCGAGATCAATTTCGGCGAGCCCACGAGCACCACCCATACATTCAGTAACGTCTTCGCCCGTAAGTTCAAAATGCACGCCACCGAGGTGAGAACCTTCGCTGCGATGCACTGCAAAACTCTGCTCGACTTCATGCAAAATGCGATCGAAGCGGCGAGTTTTGATGCCGGTCTTGGTGGTTTCGGTATTGCCGTGCATTGGATCACAAATCCACAGCGGCCGGCGGCCGGTCGCGCGTACCGCTGCAAGCAACGGCGGCAACTTGGCGGTGACATTGTCGGCGCCCATGCGTGCGATCAACATGATGCGGCCAGGCTCGCGGTTTGGATCGAGCGCGTCCAACAGTGCCAGCAACCATTCCTTGGTCATCGCCGGGCCCACTTTGAGCCCCAACGGATTGCGAATGCCGCGGTGAAATTCCACGTGCGCACCGTCGAGGTCGGCGGTCCGCATGCCGATCCACGGCAGGTGCGTTGATAGATTGTAAAAGCCTTCGCGCCGCGGCACTTGGCGGGTCTGCGCTTGCTCATACGGCAACGCCAGGCCTTCGTGGCTGGTGTACACATCGACGCGCCGCAACACGTGGGCGTCGACGCCGGTGATTGCCGAGACAAAACTCAGCGATTCGCGAATCGAATCGACGATCTTGCGATAGCGATGCGCTTGCGGCGAGCCGCTGGCAAACGAAATGTCCCAATATTCGGGATGATGTAAGTCAGCAAAGCCACCGTCGGTCAACGCGCGAATAAAATTGAGGGTAAGTGCAGCCCGCTCATAACCTCGCAACATCAACATCGGATCGGGTTCGCGATCGGCGGCGGTGAACGGATCACGATTCACGGTGTCACCGCGATACGCCGGTAAGGTTAGCTCGCCACGGGTTTCAGAATCGGTCGAACGCGGCTTGGCATACTGGCCCGCAATGCGGCCGATGCGGACCACGGGTTTACGTGCGCCATGCACCAGCACCAAGCTCATCTGCAACAAGATCTTGAGCGTGCTGGTGATCGTTTCAGCGCGACAATCTAGAAAACTCTCGGCGCAATCGCCGCCTTGCAAAACAAAGGCTTCGCCACGCGCAGCGCGCGCGATTTCGTTGCGTAACGCTTCGACTTCCCACGAAGTAACCAACGGTGGCAACCTGCTAATTTCGGCCACCACGGCATTCATCGCGGCCGGGTCCGCATACGCAACTTGCTGTGCCGCAGGGCGTTGCTTCCAGGATTCAGGGCTCCACGTCATCGCGCGCACCCTACCCCATTTGCGGGCGGAAACCCACTGCGCTACTGCGGCTTGCGGCCCAAACTTACCAATGCCGGCTTCGGCCCAGCGGAGGCTGGGGCGCGCGGCTCAATCCGAGGCAATGACGGGCCGTTGAGATGAGGCTGCTCGGCGAGCAATAACCGCGTCACGACTTCGCCACCAACCAGGTGTTTGTCGACGATTTCGGCGATGTCTTCGACGGTGACATGGCCGTACCAAACTTGTTCAGGATAAACCACCATCGCAACGCCAGCGGCACATTGGTCTAAGCAACCTGCGTTGTTGGCTCGAATCTGTTTATTCAAACCGCGCTCGGCCAGCGCTGCTTTGAGGGCATCGCGGACGGCAGCGCCGCCACAACGCGCGCACGACCCTTTGGGGTTGTCAGCAGGTCGCTCGTTGGTACAAACAAAAACGTGGCGCTGCAAAAAAGGCATATGCAAGCCTAACATAGCGGCAGCAGCCCGGCGCCCGTTCGTGAGCACGAGCATTTCAATCAGTTCCTGCCGCTCAGCGGATTACCGATGGTACACTGGAGCCGTGAACACCCGCGACGCA
>JAKQOD010000355.1 GCA_029565465.1 Deltaproteobacteria bacterium | reverse complement strand
CGAAGAGCCACCCGCGCGTGGCATGGAAGCGTTGCTTGCGGCGGCGGCGGCAAACGTTGCCAAGCCTGCACCGCGCCAAGCTGCAGTCGTTGAACCGGAGCCTGGGTTCTTTGCAAAAATGCGCGTCGGTTGGATGCGGCTGTTTGCTCACCCTGGAATGATGGCTGCCGCTGGGCTAGTTGTTGTCGTTGGCGTTGCCGGAACGATCTATTTTAAGACTGGTGCCGTCGACGGTGGCGCCAGCGACAACGAAACGCGTTCAGCATCGACGCTCGCTATCGAGGGTCGAAGTGCTGCGCAGCCGGAGCCTGCTACCGTGAATACGGATCGGCAACGCGCCGGTGCAACCGACAGCGGATCGGCATCGGCCCCAGCACTCGCCACCGACCAGCCAGTGAAGGATAAGCTTGCCGAAGCGTCCACCAAAAATAAGGTGGTGCAGGCAACCAAGCCAGATCTGAAGTCGGCAAAACCGTCAGGCAAACCAGCATCGAAAATCAGCGACCGCTCGGGTCTGGGCTATCAAACGGGCACAGGAGCAGGTGGCGAAGCGGTGGCTGAAGATGCAGTCGAAGCGGAAGAAGAAGCCACGCCAGAAGCGCCTGCTGCACAACAGCCATCACCGCCACCGCCACCACCACCGCCACCGCCGGCACCAGTGACGAAAAAACCAGTGGCGCAGCCGGTTGCGCCTTTGAAAGTAGAACGAGCTTCCGGGCCACAAACCGCACCCGCGCAAGACAACCCGCCGACTACCAACACCGTGCCGGATACTCTTGAGCCGAGTGATAAGACCAAGGCTCGCAAGTTGGCGCCGACACCGGCCTCGTTGTTGAGCGCTGCAAAAGCCGCGGCGGCTAAAGGTGATTGTGTTCGAGCACGAGCCCTCGCCGAGCAAGCGCGAGTTGATGATAAACGAGCGTATGATTTGGCGTTAAAGGACGATGCCAAATTGCTGCAGTGCTTTGCTGTGTCACGCTAAAACAACGTCAATTGCGGCGAGCTGGATGGGTTACCAAAACGTTGCCGTTTGAGCGCTTCAAGATCGACGAGTTCTTCCACGTATGGATGCGGCCATGACAGCCGTACCTCGTCGGGCAGGGTGCGATATTTTGCTGCATAGGCACGCAAAAATTCGCGCGTTGCATCGTTAACGTAGCCGCCGCCGGCGATGGCGCCAAATTCCGCTGCAAAGCGGGCGCAGAATGCTGCGTACAATTCGTCACGCATGGTTTTGGCAAGCACCGAGGCCGCGGCGACCGAGGCGTGGAACGACTCAGCGCGATCGCGTGGTTCAAGCTGTGGAAATTCAGCGACCATCGGGGCAAACATGCGCGCTCCGTCAGCAATGATGCGCTGACATGGCGGCCCTGCATCAATCATGAACCGTGCGACTTCACGTTCGAGCACATTGAGTTCATTGCGCATCACACGGGCATCAAGCGTCGCAGCGTCGACAACACGCACGGTTGACCAGACGGCACGTTCGCGTACGACGGCAGCAAGGCTTTGCCGAATTGCATGAGCCTTGGCACCGGCGCCAAATGATTTCGAGTCGGTGAGGCCGGCACGGGTGAGGGCAGCTGCGCCGCGGCGATCGAGCACAACGGCAGCCATAACCAAAGGGCCGATAGCGGGGCCTCGGCCAGCTTCGTCGATGCCCATGGTGAAACGCTCGGTGGTGCGCGTCGCCGTTTTGCCTTTCGTCGACGAGGGTTGGGCTTTGCGTTTGGTGCTCATGCGTCGAGTGCTTCGCCGATTTCGTCGAGCGCGCGCAAAATGCCGGCTTCCAACACAAAGACGCGACCGTTGGCCACCTCGCCCCAATACGCGATGCGCGTTGCAACTGCGCGAATGACGTTGGTAGATGCAGCTGCGAGTGGTTCGCCAAGTTGCCGATCGAGATCAGGCGCACCGCGAAACAACGCGTGGAAAACTGCATCGACATTGAGCTCTAGCTTTGGCACGTCGTTGCGAAAAAAGGATTCAATGTAGCCACCGGCGAGAAAGCCGCGCAAATACGCCGTACTGCGATCGTAGACTTGCGCAGTCGCCAATGCGAGCTGGCTGTCGACCAGCCGGTGCAAATCGCCAGCGATGTCGGCATCAAGCAGCGCCGACAAGCCTTGGGTCTGCGCAATGACAGGTTCGATGCGGCGATTGAGCTCGGCGACGACCTGGCGTTGTGATTCATCGAACATGGCAAGGAAGCCAGCTTCCAGCAGGGCGATCAGATAGTCGCGATCAGCGACGGTGGCGCTGTGGGCTGAAAAGGGCAGGCGCCGCGGCCGCACCAAGTCGATTACCTCCCGTGCTGCACGGCGGAACAACGCAGTGGTTGCGTCGACGATGCTTTTGCGTTGGGTTACGATCAACGTGGATTCAAGGTCAGCAATAGCTGCCGTCAACGTACTGCTGAGGCTGCGCGCTTCGTCCGCGATCCGGACAAAATCAGCATGACCGCTGGTGATCCGGCTCTTGGCGTCGCTGATGACAACCCGCAAACGCCGAGCACAGGCTTGGCGCTTCAATTGCCGCGCTTGCGAGAAAAAGCGCTGCTCGAGTTCGGCTTGGAGCAACGTCCAATTGCCGTCGGCGGCAACGCTGCTCGCCGCATCGGCTACAGGCAAGGCATCAGCGTTGGAACTCTGTTTATGCGCCAGCGCGCTGCGAGCTGAAAACGGCACAATGGTTTCAACCAATTCCCCGAGGCTGGTGCCGATGAAGTCACGTACTTCAGCGATTTCGCTGCTGCTGAGTTGGTCGGCCTTATTAAGCACACCGAGCACGCGTTTGCCTTCGTTGCGGATCGACTGCAACGCTTTACGCTCCGACGATTTGCCACCTTGGTTGGCCGTAAACACCCAGACCACAGCGTCGGCACGCGCGATAAACGCGCGAGCCGTGGCTTCGTGCTCAGGCAAAATGGAATTGAGTCCGGGCGTATCGACGATGTTGATCTTTTCGAGCTGTGGCAGTGGCACGGCAATCTCGACACGATCGATCGCACGCGCTGCGTCGGCGCTGAGCTGTCGCAAATGCCCAAACAGCTCAGCCCATGGCAAGCTCAACGGTGTGCGGGTGGCATCGGCGTAGAAAATTTGGCCGCGGCGCTCGTGGCCGTACTTCACGACATTGATGGTGGCCGTGGTCGGAGTGATGCCGGTTGGTGCGACGTCGCCACCAATGAACGCGTTGACGAACGAGGACTTACCACTCGAAAACTCACCCATCACGGTGACCAACAGCGGCGAATCGAGGCCAGCAGTCGCACGTGCGGTTTCACCGACGAGTGAAGCTAGATCGGCGCGTTGCGCCAACACTGATTCGAGCAGCGCCGCGAGGTGGTTGATGTCGGTTGAGGTTGGTTGCGGATAGGTTGCCCGCAACAGCTGGGTCAACGCTTCGCGTGCGGCTGGGTAGCGCGGATCGATGCGTAATGCGTTGGTGAGCAACGCCAAGGCTTGCTCAGTCTCTGGTGCGCGTGCACCGCTTTCGTTGCCTACGCCAGTGCGGACCTTGAGGCGCGCTAAACCGACGTGCGCATCAAGATCGCCGCGGCCGACCGCAAGGTTCAACAGTGCATGGGCAGTGCCGACATCGCCGTTTGCTGCCGCGCCCAGGCCTCGGGCTACGAGTGCACGCGTATTGTCCGGATCACGGACGAGCAGATCAGCACTCCATTGCAGTTGCCGGGTTGCGTCGCCTAGCGCGATGGCAGCGTCGACCGCGTCGCGCAACATGCCGAGGCTGGGCTGGGCATGGTTCGCAGTGTTGCCGGCTTCATGCATATCGGCGGCAGTCGGTTCCGCCGCCAAGCTCAACGCACGATCGTAGCTTGCCAACGCTGCATCACGGTTGCCAACGGCGCGGTGCGCAGTGGCAATGCTGGCGTGAATGTCGGCACGCTTTGGCTCAAGCTGCAGCGCTTCGAGGAAACATGTGTGTGCACGCATCGGGTCGCGCAGCGCCAATGCGGCGGCGCCTTGGCCAAGCAAAATGTCTGCAAGCAAGGTGCGGCCCAGCGGTGTTGTATCGCGGGTCGCTAGTGCGCGCGCTTGGTCGAACAGGTTGGTTGCCAAAGCTGGGGCTTGCTCGCGCAGCGCCAGCTGGCCCAGCGCAAAGTAGGCAATCGGTGGCGCGTCGGTTGCGCCGGTCGTCGCTGCTTTGCTGTCGGCGACGGCGCGTTCCAAGTGCCGTCGAGCTTCTTCGGATTGGGCATGATCAGCGACGAGTGCTTCGCCAAGCGCGGCCCGCGCATCGCGATCACCGCTGTCTTCGGCCACTGCTTTGCGCAGCTCGCGCACCGCTTTGTCGAGCTCACCTTTGCGCCGCCATGCTATGCCCAAGCCGCGATACGCATTCGCCAATACCGCGCGATCGCCAGCAGCTTCGTGCACTGCGCGGGCAAGCGTTGCAATCGCTGTGTCGGGTTGGGCCAACGCTACCTGTGCCAAGCCAAGCCCTAGCAATGCTGTTGGATCGCCGGGGCGCACTGCAAGCGCGCGCTCAAACGCTTTGACTGCTTCGCCGGGATTGCGTTGCGCTGGGTCAAGCGCATCGAGATACGCGCTGCCTAGCACCGTCAACGCTTGACCGTGGTCGGGTTTCACCACGAGCAATGCTTGCAACAACTCGATCGCCGGCTGGGTTTGGCCCGCTGCTACCAACGAACGGGCTTGGCTAACCTGATCGCGATGCTCGTCCAGCACCAGCCCGTCGGCAAGATCGTTGATGCGCCGTTCGAGGCGTGACCACAGCGACACGTTAACCTTCGCTCAGCTCCGCGGTAGCGCCTTGCTCGCCCGCGCCGACGGTTTTTTCCGACCACAAGCCGGTACGCAGTTGCGCCAAGCTTGCGCGTGCGCTGACAATGGCAGCAATCTGATCTGCGGTCGCCATCTTGAGCGCGTCGATGTCGCCCGTTCGTTCACGGCGGTCGCGCATCGTGCGATCGAGAATTTCGCCGATGCCTTTGTACAGCGTGTTGCCAGCATTGCTGACGAACTCGCTCAAGCGTTTAGCAAAATCGTCGACGCATTTATCGAAATGTGGGCGCATCGTGTCGGCCGCGCCCAGAATTGCCGCCGGCACTTTCTCTTTGGCTTGTTCGCGAATATCGCCGGCAACTTTGGACTTGAGCACGATCGCCAAGATCGGTGCGGCTAACGTCAACAACCCGCCTGCCAACGAGTTGACGAACAACCAGACAGCAGTGCCAATAGCGCCAACCGCATAAACGCCAACGTCGTATTTGAAACTGTCGACGGTAATGTCAACTTTGGTGTCTTCAGGCCCAAGCCGCTCGGCCAATGTGGCAGCAGCAGCAGCCACGTTTTCGTTTGTGATCTTGATAACTTCTTCGGCCAAGTGCTCCATCAGCGCTGCGAGCTTGTGGCCTTCGATTTCGACCCATTCTTTGAATTTGTCTTCGATGAATGCTGGCAAAAACGCTTTGACGTCGTCGGCGTCGACCGAATCGATCTGCGACGGCAGCGCGGCCACGAACGACCGCGCGAAGGCGTCGAGGTCAAGCCCAACTTGGGTCTTGATCGATTGCGCTTCGGCATCAATGCGGATGTGCAGATCATCAAGCTTGCGCTTCGAGGAATCGAGCGACGCCCGCACTTCGTTGATGCGGGTTTCGAGCACGCCGATATCGAGGTTGTAGGCGTTGAGGCGCACGCCAAGATTGTTCTCGACGTAGGCGGCGGTCCGGCCTGCATCGTTCGCTGCGTTATCGAGGATCGTTGCGGCGCGGTCTTTGGCCAAGAAGCGTTCCAAGTAGGTCAACAGCGCTGGCATGCCACTGGATGCGTCTTTGCTTTTCGCCCAATCGCGCGCCGACAACGGAAACAGCACCGGGTCTGCCGTGAGGCCAGCCAAACCAGTCTTGACGTAATCGACTACAGCGGTGCGCTCGTCGGCGTTGAGCATGTCCATTTTGCCAAGCACAAAGATCAGCCGATCACGTGCGGCTTCGAACACGCGGCTGCGCAAAAAGTCGCGCTCAGAGTCTTTCAACGCTTGGCCGGCGTCGAGGAGAAACACCACTGCGTCGGCGCGTGGCACGTAGCCATAGGTAACTTCTGCACGTTGGTCGTTAAGGTCGTTTACTCCAGGGGTGTCGACGAGCACCACGTTGTTGCGCAACAGCTCGCTTGGATACCCAAGCTCAACATAGGCCACTTCATTGGCATGGCCACCCGCAACGGTGACCCATTCTTTGAGTTGCGATGGCTCAAGGAATTTACTTTCGCCGCTGGTGAGCATTACGCGGGCAGTTGGATTGGCCGACCAAACCACGTGATTAATCGCTGCGGTCGTTGGCGTAATGCCAGTTGGCAGCACATCAGCGCCTAACAGAGCATTTACAAACGTTGACTTGCCATGATTGAACTCGCCGAGAATCACCAAGTGAAAGCGTTCAGCTTCAAGCTTGGGTATGCGCGTGGTGCGAATGTCGCGGGCCAGCGTAATCATGCCAACAGCGTCGGCAACCTCCGCGAGTTGATGGAAACGTGCAACGATTTCGCGCTTGGCGTGCTTATGGTGATCGAGCAGGATCATGGGGTGCCTTTACGCTAAAAAACGCTGATCAAGTCAGCGACTTTCTGGTCAACATCGACGGCGGAAGCTTTGCCAGTGGCATCGAGGCCTTGGGCAATTGCGAAATAAGCAGAGTCGGCGAACCAACGCAGGGCTTGCACCCGCTTGGCCATATACGGATTGCTGCGGAACAACTCGCCGAACTTGCCGAAGCCTTTGTGAGCAACGATTGGGTCAGGCAAGTCGCGCACGAACGCAGCTGCGTCGAAATCGGCGATCTTCTCGGCGCCGACGGCTACCGACGACAAACCGATCAACGCTTGATCGAGATTTTTCACAGCCAGCAACGCTGCACGATCGCAGGTTACTTCGGCGCGGCGCGACCAGGCTTGCAGCGTAACGATCGCCGGCTGCACTGCCCACCGCACAAAGAAAGCGGCTGAGTGTTGCAGGTAATGCAACGCGGTAGCGTAAAGCACATGGCCATTTTGAATGTGGCCCAACGCGTGACCGAGGGCCGCTACCAACGACGTATCGTCGAGCTTCTCGGCAAGCACTGTATTAACCACCAGCACCGGCGCGTCTTCCATGCCGAGTGCTTGGATGCCAATTGTGGGTGACGATGTCGCAAATATGGTTGGCACTTTTACGCGTAGTGCTGCACCAGCGGCGCGTGCTGCGTTGTACACGCGCGGATATTGGCTTTCGCTGACCTTGGTGTTGGCCATCAGCTCTTCGCGCGACTTATCGCGCCACTGCCGTGATGTCACTTCGAGAGCGATCATCACCGGCCGGGTCGCGGCCAATGTACGGCGAAACTTGCGCTCGCCTGCATAGGCATATGCCACGCCTTCGCGGGCTTGCCGTTCAACCGTGCCGCGACGCTCGGCAATCCAGCGTGCAAAATCAAAATCAACACCGACGGACATGCGGCGAGTATAGCCCTAGGTCTACGACGGCGCGACTATCGGTGCGGATTCCTTTGTTTGGCGGCTCAAACGCTTGATGCGCCGGCGGGTAGCGGTCAGCATGGCAATACCCAACAACACGGCAAACCACAGTGTCGCAAGCCGGGTCAACAGCGTCGCGGCTAGCGCCGTCTCCGAGTCGAGCTGAGCCGTGCCCTGCACTAACAGGTAGGTCATGCCTGCCTCGGTAACGCCCAGGCCCCCCGGCAAAAACGACAAGGCGCCAGCGATGGTGGTACCCGCGTAAATTACAGCTGCAAGCCCCATCGAAATCGGCGGATGCGGGAATGCGTTGATAATGAGCGCAAAGCCAGCGCATTCGCACAGCCACGCAGGCGTTGCGAGCGCGGTGGCGACGAGCAGCGGCTTGGGCCGACACAACGCCGCGAGCCCAATGTACATCCGTTTGAGCGAGTCGCGGAACCGTGCCAAAAACGCTGGGCGGGTCGCTAGGTCAATCAACCAAAGGGTTGGCTTTGGCCATGCAAGCAACAGGAGCCCGACCGCCATGACGACACTCGCACTGATAACCAGCGTGGTCGCCACGCCGTAGATGGCGACGCCGATGATGCCAACACAAAGCAGCGCAATAAGGTCAGTGACCCGCTCGGCCACGACGATAGGCGCGGTTTGCTCGATGGGCACGCCGTGCATTTCGTGGAGCAGGTAGCTCTTCACCAATTCGCCAAGTTTGCCTGGCGTGATCGACAGTGACAAACCGGCGCCAAAGACCAACGCGCTTGATGTTACCGGCACGCGAACGCCTTGGTGGCGCAAGTAATATTGCCAACGAAAAAAACGAATTGCGTAATTTGCCAGCGCCAACCCAACCGTGGCAGCGAATGCCCACCACTGAAAATCCGCCACGCGGTCGACCACTTTGCGGATATCCCCGACGAGCATCACGCCGGCTATGGCAATCACCGCGACGATGGCGAATGGGATCCACGAACGGCGGGCGGCCATAGGTGTTTGTAACACGGTCGAGCATTGGCACGATTGCATCGACGTTAGCAAAAGCGTTTGAACGCAACGCGGGTTGACGGCGGCAGCGCGCGCGCCTAGCCTGGATCTATGAGCAAAGCAGAAAAGCGAACAATCTTGGTGGTCGACGACGATCCGGAGATCGTATTGCTGCTGCAAACGCGGCTTGAAAAGCGCGGTTATCGCACGTTGATCGCGGCCGACGGTCATCAAGCTGTGGAAATTGCGAAACGCGAACGTCCGGACGCCATGCTGCTCGACGTCATGATGCCTGGCAAAAGTGGTTGGGAAGTAGCGCGCGCCTTAAAGCAAGATCCGGTTACGGCAGCAATCAAGATCGTCATTGTGTCAGCGATTGGCCCGACGGTCACGGATGCAACGTCGTCGCTGTACGGCGCCGATGCGCATATCGACAAGCCATTTGAATTTGCCAAGCTCGACCAAATCGTCGACGGCCTGTTCGTGTAGTTGGCTGTCTAGTTACCGATCCAACCACGCATAACTGCAGCTTCGCCAACCGAGACATAGCGCGGCGCATGCAACGCAACTGCGTCGAGAAACGTCGGGGTAACGCCTTCGTTCCAAAGCGCAACGTCGTAGCCTTGATCTGCATATCGGCTATAAGCAGGTGCATCGGTATCGCTCGGCGTGACGCTGACAAAATCGAGTGATGATCGCAGTGCGCCAAGGTCGCTGGTGGTCCAGATTTCGGCGCCCAATTGCATATCCAGCGGGGCTGCGACGCGTTTAAGCGCACGCGCTTTGAGCAGCTTTTGGTCAAACGATGAAATCAACAATTGAATCGGAACATCATGGCTGACCCGTTCAAGTGTGGTCACGGCTCGGCTCACGCAACGATTCAGATCAGCGTTGGCATCGCCAGCGCTTTTTAACTCAAGCAATAGCGTGAACGTTGCCCCCGAGTGCGGTGGGCCAACGCGTTGGAGATAATCGACCACAACATCGAGGGCATCGACCAACAATGGCGCTGCAGGATCGCCAACATCGTGGGCAAAGTGGCAGTAGTTGTTCTGCCACACAGCGTCGATTTCGACGCCATCGAGCACGCTTGGGCCAAGTTCCAACGACGCTTGCAACGCTGGCATCGTATCGTCGCGGCTCGCATCGAGGGTGCCGACGCAGTTGCTGTTGTGACAAAGCAATACTGGCCGCGGCCGGTTGCAGCCGGCAAGCGCAGCGACCGCAAGCGCAACTGCGACGATACGGGGCGTCATAATGCGTACCGCCCTTGCACCAATAACTCGAAGGAATAGGCCTCAAGGTTGCTGGTGCCACGGCTCAGCGAATACAATTGGGTTGGCAGGCCAGCGCCATGGCTGACCAGCAGCGTGGTGAGCTGCATGCCAGCATTGAACTGCATAGCGCCAACTCGCACTCGCAGCGGCGCAGCGACGCCAATCAGCAGTGATTCGTAAAGCCGCATGCCGTCGGCGAGTGAAACAGCTTGATTGCGTAGCCCAACGTTGAGCTCAAGCGTTGCGGGCAGTGGCACACGTGCGAGCAGGTCCGTGGTGATTTGCTCATCGATGAAGTACCAGGGATCTACAATGAGGACGCCGCGCACCCGGTCAGCGCGCTGTCCAATAGCCACTCCGAAACGGAGACCGTGGGCGCCCCCATGTGAGCGCAGCTCAGTGTCGAGTTCCACCGCTGGCGTTGCGAAGGCCTCACCTCGCAGTGCCGCCAGGCATCCCGCCATGCAGCATAAGTTTGCGACCCGACGCATCGTTCCATTGTGCGCCAAATCCGTCACACAAGCACCAAGCAAGCGAGCAATCTTTGCCTACTGAAAGGTAAGTAATGTGTGCAATGACGGGCACTTAGCCTGACCTGCCAACCCGCTTAGATCGCTTCGGCCGGCGACTTGAGGTGTGCGCTAGCGCGAACTCAACGAAGGCTTTCAGGGCCCGGCTAGCCCTCGCATCACGCTGGTAAAGTATTGAAAACTTGCGAGTTCTTCCCGCAAAAGGCGCTAGCACTTCAACCAGTTCGCCGCTCGCAAGCTGTTCGGCAACGGTATAGTGGTACAGCTGGATCAAACCTAGACCGGCAGTTGCGAGTGGTACGGTAGCCAAAACATCGTCTGATACTAGGTATTTACAGTGGGGTTCGAGCTGCTGTGGTGCACTCGAAAACACCCAGGGTAATAAGCGGCCAGTGCGTGGCATCAAAAACCCAATGCAAGAGTGATTAGCGAGTTGATTCGGATGCTTAGGCGTACCAGCGTGGGCCAAGTAGCTGGGACTCGCGAACACTCCCACCGAAAAATCGCCCAACTTTCGGGCAATGAGCGCGGAGTCGGGTGGTTCACCCATGCGAATTGCACAATCGTAACCATCCGCCACAAAATCGATGGTTCGGTTGGAAACGTGCAGTTCGACCGTTATTTCTGGAAACCGCCTACGGAATTCGACCATCGCCGGCAACAAGATGTGGTGCCCGTACGTTGTTGGCACACTGACCCGTACGTGACCGCTGGTGCTGGTGCGTGCGGCGCTTAATGTTAACGCGCTGGTTCGCAACACTTCGATCGCTTGCCGGCACGATCGATAATACGCGCGGCCGTCTTCCGTTGGCTTTAGTGCGCGCGTGGTGCGGCGAAATAGCGTTACGCCCAAATGAGCTTCGAGCCGTGCGACGGCGCGTGACGCCGATTGCGGTGTTACGCCGAGCGCGCGCGCGGCTGCCGTGAAGCTGCTGCTTTCGTACGTGCGGCAAAATGCTTCGACGTTGTTGAAACTCGGATTTTCCAACGAATTCATTTGTACACAGAATGTACAACACGATGAACATTATGGGTACTAACGAAGTGGTTCGCGAAAGCCTAGGTTGAAGCGCACAAACGACAACCAGGAGCTTTTATGAGTCGCAAAATCTTGATCGCAGCTACCAGCCACGCATTCCTCGGCGCCACCGGCAAAGCGACCGGCGCTTACGTTTCCGAAATGGCACATCCATGGGCGACATTTATCGATGTGGGCTATGAGGTTGAGTTGGTTTCGGTACGCGGCGGCGCCATTCCGCTCGACGGTGTTGATCGCAACGATGCCGTCAACGCTCATTTCCTCGACGACGAAGCCATTGCTAACCAATTGCGTGCAAGTCGTGATGCAACCCAAATTAACCCACGCGACTACGCTGCTATCTTCTTTGCGGGTGGCCACGGCACGATGTGGGACTTTCCAAATGCGCATGCTTTGCTTGCGCTGGCACGCGATATTTACCAACGCGACGGCGTAATCGGTGCGGTTTGTCATGGTCCCGCGGCGTTGGTAAACCTGACGTTGAGCGATGGCCGCTACCTTGTCGCGGGCAAAGCAGTTGCTGCATTCACCAACGCCGAAGAAAGTGCAGCGGGCCTGACTGACGTTGTGCCATTCCTGTTGCACGATGGCCTGGCTGCGCGAGGCGCGAGGCTGCATGCAGCAGCCAATTGGGCTGCCAATGTGATCACCGACGGCCGCCTGGTAACTGGGCAAAACCCAGCGTCAGCGGCTGGCGTGGCGCAAGCGATGTTGCGGGTACTGCATGGCTAGCGCGCCGCGCACCATTCAGCCACCGCACGTCCAGCGCCAGGCTTCGCGAAGCCAGCCATGTTTGCGGCCATGCGTTGTTGCACGGCCGGATCGTCGACTATGTCGAGGATCGCAGCGCGCAAAATATCGCCGGTCAACTGTGCTTGCCGAAACATCTTGGCACCGCCACCGTCGACGATTTCCTTGGCATTGAGTTCCTGATGATTGTCGGCAGCAAACGGATACGGCACAAAAATGGCGGGTTTGCCAGCGATCGCCAGTTCCGCCACGGTTGCTGCACCGGCGCGCGCGATGATGAGATCGGCCGCAGCATACTGCGCTGCCATGTCGTCGATGAACTCGCGACACTCGACTCGATCAGCACCGAGGCCTGCATTACGGTAGCGCGCTTCGGTCTCGGCTAAACCTTGTTTGCCGGTTTGGTGTACGACATGCACGGTCCGGTTCTCGGACAAATAGATCACAGCTTCCGAGGCAACTTCGTTGAGCTTGACGGCGCCCAAGGAACCACCGCAGATAAAGATCCGCAGGGGCTTACGCTCAACCAACCCAGTGGACGTGGTTGCAGCCGCAGTGCTTTCGACCAGCCGCTTGAGCATCGCGACGCGAATCGGCGTACCGACCAACGCGACTTTTTTGGCCTTGAAGAATGGGCGCGTCACGTCGAATGCAAGAAACACCCGCTGCACCAACTTGCCCAAGATCTTGTTGGTTAAGCCAGGGATCGAATTTTGCTCACAAATGGCGGTCTTCACACCACGCAACTTGGCCATCAACACGACCGGTCCCGATGCATAACCGCCGACTCCGACGACAGCATCGGGCGCGAAAGCCTTGACCACACGGCGGGCTTGCCAAAGCGCCTTGGGCAAGCGCAGCATGCCGCGCAACGCGCCCACCACGCCGACGGTTTTGAGCCCCGACACTTCAATGAAGTCGTGATCCCAACCGAGTTGTGGCAGCACGCGCGCTTCGATGCCACGAGTTGTGCCGACGAAACGAATCTGCGCATCAGGATGCGCTTGCCGCACTTCTTCGGCGATCGCAATGCCAGGAAAGAGATGGCCGCCGGTACCACCACCAGCGATCATCACGCGTAACGGTTTCAACGCAGTCATAAGCTTTCAACGTGGTGCATTGGAGTTTTATGCCACCACAATTTGCACGCGCTGCTTTTTGCGCGTGGCAAACGATGGATTGTTAACCAACTGCCGCTTGGCAACGCCGCGGCGCTCGGGTCTGCGCCCGATATTTAGCACCAAACCGACGAGGAACATGGTGACGCAAAGCGACGAACCGCCGTAGCTGACCAGCGGCAGAGTAATTCCTTTGTTCGGCACGATGCCAAGCACCACGCCAACGTTGAACAGCGCTTGCACGCCAAACAGCATGGTAATGCCAAGCGCCATGTAGCCGCCAAATACATCGCGTGCGCCCAGGGCCGCCCGCACGCCGCGCCACACCACGATCGCGAACAGCGAAATAACTAATGCGACGCCAATAAAACCGAGTTCTTCACCGATCGGGGCAAGGATAAAGTCGTTGTGCGATTCCGGCATGTAGCCAAGCGTTTGATGGCCGCCACCGAGGCCATGCCCGGTGAGGCCGCCCGAGCCAAGTGCTAAACGTGCCTGCAAGAATTGATACGCTTCCTTTTGTGCGAAAGCCTCAGGGTTGAAGTACGCGAGAAACCGCTGCATCCGCCACGGCGTACCGACGACGAGATAGTAGGCCACCGGGGCCGACGCCAGCACGGCCAGCACGATGTACGAAATGCGTGCGCCGGCCACAAACAACATGCCAAGCGTGGTGGCACCCAATACGATCGACGAGCCCAAGTCAGGTTGCTTGAGCAGCAGCACCATCATCATGCCGCACACGACAAGGTGCGGTACGAAGCCGATGGTAAACGTTTTTACTCGGTCGGCTTTGCGGGCAAGGCTGTAGGCCAAATACGAAATCAGCGCGAGCTTGGCAATTTCGACCGGCTGAAACGTCAGCGGTCCCATCGGAATCCAGCGCTTGGCACCATTGCGCGCCGGGAATACGAGCGCCGCGGCCAACAGCAGCAAGCCAATCAGCAACAACGGATAGACCAACCGCCGCAAGCGTTGATAGTCCATCGTGCTGCCGAACCACATTGCAGCACCACCGATGCCGACAAATAACAATTGCCGTTGCAGAAAGTGGGTTGAGTTGTGAAATTTGCTTAACGCTTCGGCGGCGGTTGCCGAGTGAATTTCGATGGTGCCGATACAAAGCAAGGCCATCACGGCGCCGAGCAGCACCAAGTCAAGCGAGCGTTCAGGCAAATCCACAGCGGGGGCTTGCACCGCCGACAGATTGGACGTGGGCAGCGTGGCATCGATGCGTTGGCTGCTTCGGCGCCAATTGCGCAACCGCTCTAGCCAAAGGAAGCGGGCATTGTGGGCCGCTGCGAAACTCGGTGCGCTGTGGCGCTCAGTATCGCGATCGTCCAACATGGGCGCACTTGGGCGCAGAATCTGATCGACGCGTTGCTGCGGAGGCGGTGCGGTGCGGCGCGCGCCGGGGCGTTTGCGCGCGGCGCGTTCGGCTAAGCGTTGGCGCCATTGCGCGGCACGTTGTACGACGGAGAGCCCCATTGCCCGATATTCGGGAGGTCGCTGTGGTTGGGCCAGTTTTTTTTTCAAAATTTGCGACTGCCGGGGCTACAGGCCTCAAAACGTCCGAGCCGTTGGGAAAAGCACCCGAAACCGGTGCCGAGTTGATTGCAAACTCGGTTCGGTTCTGATGAAACGATGGCGTGAGCGAACCAACCTTGGCCTGTCCCAAATGTGCATCAGAAAATGTCTACCCAGATGGCGACAACTATGTCTGCGCTGATTGCGCCCATGAGTGGTCAGCGAGCGCTGCTGCAGACGCCGAAGAGGCCGCCGAGCCAGCTGACGACGGTGTGATTCGCGATGCCAACGGCGTGCCCCTCGCCAACGGTGATTCAGTGGTGCTGATTAAAAGCCTCAAAGTCAAAGGCTCAACCACCCTCAAACAAGGCACCAAGATCAGCAACATCAAGCTCATCTCGGGCGACCACGAGATCGACTGCCGCGTCGACAACATGGGCATGTTGCTCAAGGCCCAGTACG
>JAKQOD010000348.1 GCA_029565465.1 Deltaproteobacteria bacterium | reverse complement strand
GCCGATGAAGGAGGCCCGCATCGGCATCGGGACGGTAGTTGGCATGCGCCGGCAACTCTGATGCATCGGATTGCATCGCAGCAACCTAAGATCCAAGCACCAGCGCGTGGCCATGTCGCTGCCGGGCTTGCCCATCGGGCCATGGCGATTGCAGCGGCGCCGACCATGGCGCCCGTGCCTGTGCGTTGTGTGTTGCAGGATGTTGAACTTGCGTTGGTTGGTTCTGCCACGTTGTGCGCCTTGGATCCGTTGGCGCCAAGTGCGCGTGGGCCACCGCGTACACGCCTGGCGTAACCAACAGTTTTTTCTCTTGGCAATTCGATTGGTCGGCGGCGTCCGCACCGATGGAAGTTGCATTGCATTTTTTTGTTTCGAGGATTCGTATGTTTCGACCAGCACATTTTTTGATGCTTGGCACCTCACTTCTCAGTGTTATGCCAAGCGTTGCTCACGCGCAGACCGCCGACACAGTACCGCCAGCGTCCGCACCAGCGGCGGTGGCGCCGACCGCGGCTACCTCGCCAGCGCCGACCGCGGACACGCACACCCACGACAAGGCCGCCGAACCTGGCGCGGCGCCGCTGACCCATAGCCATCCGCACACCCACGAAGTGATCGAAGTCGTTGGGCGCGCGCCAGCCGAATCGGCATCGTCGATTCATTTTAACGCCGAGGATCTGCGGCGACGCCCACGCGTGCAGCCATCGGATGTGCTGCGCCAAATTCCTGGCCTGGTGGTGGCGCAACATGCAGGCGGAGGCAAGTCTGATCAGTACTTTCTGCGAGGCTTCGATGCCGACCATGGCACCGATGTGGCCATTTTCGTCGACGGTGTGCCGGTCAATCTGACCTCCCATGGCCACGGCCAAGGTTATGCTGATACCCATTGGTTGATCCCGGAAACGGTTGCCAGTGTCACGATGCACAAAGGCCCATACGCGGCGCGCTACGGCGATTTTTACACAGCTGGCGCGCTCGAACTGAAAACCATCAACTCCGTCGACAAACCCAAGTTTATCGCGCAGGTTGGCACCCAGCTGGCTGGCCCGGTTGCATTTGACAATCCACAATATCGGCTTGTCACCATGGCGAGCCCCGAGGTGGGCGCAGGCAAAGCGTTGATCGCAGCTGAACTCGGTTATGCCGATGGTCCGTTCCTTAACCCGCAGCAATTCCGCCGCGGCACCCTGCTTGGCAAATGGCAGATGCCGGTTGGGCCTGGCACGCTTGCATTGGATACCAATGCGTACGCCGCTCGGTGGAATCAGTCCGGGCAAATTCCGGCGGCGCAAGTCGCAGCCGGCCGCCTTGATGAGTTTGGCGCGATCGATCCAAGTGAAGGCGGTACCTCGTCGCGCACCAGCGTTGGAGCAACCTACACCGCAGGCGAGCGCGATAAAGGCCGCTGGTCGCTGCAAGCGTTTGCCATCGACTATCGGCTGCGCTTGTTTTCGAACTTCACGCTGTATACCCGCGATGAAGTCAACGGTGACCAAATCGAACAAAACGATGCGCGCACAACCTATGGCGTCAAAGGTAACTATTTGCGCAACCATACGTTTACCGTCGGCGGCCAACGCATGCCCGGCACGTTGAACACCGGCGTGCAATTTCGCGCCGACAACGTCGCGGCATCGTTGTGGCACAGCAGCCAACGGCGCCGCCTGGCGGATTGTTTTGCAAATGCGAACCCTTGCAACGCCACGAATAGCCGGATCCGCAACATGGCGTTTTTCGCCGAAGAAGACGTGAACATCACACCGCGCCTGCAAGTGATCGCCGGTCTACGCGCCGATCAATTCGTATGGGACGTCGACGATCTGGATCCGGAAACCAACCTAACCGCCGACACGACTGGAGGCACCGCGCAGCGCGCCTTGCTGAGCCCGAAGCTATCGGCCATTGTCCGGCCGACGGATAAGCTGGCGGTTTACCTCAACGGTGGCTACGGCTTTCACTCCAACGATGCACGCGGTGCTGTTGCCTCCAATGGCAAAGGTTCGTTAGCACGGGGCATCGGCGGTGAAGTGGGGCTGCGCTTTTCACCTGAGCGACGGCTGCGCATGGCGCTTGACGTTTGGTATCTGTATCTGCAATCCGAATTGGTGTGGAGTGGCGACAACGGCGGCACCGAGCCGTCGGAT
>JAKQOD010000329.1 GCA_029565465.1 Deltaproteobacteria bacterium | reverse complement strand
CCCCTACTACGCGCCGGCCAAACCGAAGCCATCGTGCAACACCCGCACTGCGAGTTCGGCGTACTTACGTGCAATGATGCACGAGATTTTGATCTCGCTGGTCGAAATCAACTGAATGTTGATGTTCTCTTGTGCCAACAGCTCAAACATCCGTTTGGCCACGCCGGCATGCGAACGCATACCGACTCCGACGACCGATACCTTGCAGATATCGTTGTCAGCCTTAATCCGCTCACCTGCACGACCGACCAAATCAGGCACTTGCGCAATCAACGTTTCCATCGATCGTTTGTGGTCCAGCGATGGCACGGTGAAGGTTAAATCGACCGTGCCGTCATAGGCTTGGTTTTGCACGATCATATCAACCACGATGCTGGCGTCCGCCAAGGCTGCGAAGATGCGCCACGCGATACCGTGGGTATCTGGCAAGTCTTCAACGGTAATCTTGGCCTCGTCGCGCGCCACGGTAACACCAGAAACGGCTATTGCTTCCATCTTGCTATCCTCTGGCACCACCCAGGTGCCTTCTGATTCCGAAAAACTTGAGCGAACATGAATCGGCACGCCGAATTTCATGCCCATTTCAACCGACCGCAGTTGCAACACCTTGGCCCCCAGCGACGCAAGCTCCAGCATCTCTTCGTAGCTGATACGATCAATTTTGCGCGCTGAAGGCACTACGTTTGGATCGGTGGTGTAGACCCCGTCGACGTCGGTGTAGATTTCACACACGTCGGCTTTGAGCGCGGCAGCGATCGCCACGCCGGTGGTATCCGAACCGCCGCGACCAAGCGTGGTGATATTGCCATGCTCGTCGACGCCTTGGAATCCAGCGATGACGGCGATCTCGCCGCTTGCAAAACATTCACGCAACGGTTCAGCATCGATCGACACAATGCGTGCACGCGAAAACGCACTGTCGGTTACGATCTTGACTTGGTGGCCCAAGAATGACCGCGCTTTGCCACCGGCGGCACGAATCGCTAACGCTACTAATCCAACGGACACCTGTTCGCCGGTCGCAATGATGACATCAACTTCGCGATCGTTGACATCATCGTGTACTTGGCGGGCAAGACCGAGCAAGCGATTAGTCTCCCCCGACATGGCCGATACCACCACGGCTACCTGATGGCCGGCCTGCTGCGCTGCAATGCAGCGCTGCGCGACGTTGCGCATGCGGTCAACGGATCCCACCGATGTGCCGCCGAATTTTTGCACGATAAGCATCGCTGCCACGTTACGGCAAAGCCCGACGCTCACTCAATGTGGTAAGCGACAGTATTGTTATGATTCGCCTCGTGATGGTCACATTTCCTAGCAGTGAGTTGGCCACCACCATTGGTCGCGCCGTAATCGAAGAGCGGCTCGCCGCGTGCGTGAACCTGATCCCTGCCGTGCGTTCGATTTTTCGTTGGCAAGACAAGATCAGCGACGAAACTGAAGTCTTGGCCGTGTTCAAAACCACGACCGACGTCGTCACGCCGCTCATCGAGCGAGTCGCCCAACTACATCCTTATGATGTGCCGGAAGCGATCGTCATCGACGTTGTCGACGGATTGCCGCCGTACTTAGCATGGGTCGCAGCCGCAGTTGCAACACCCTAGCGAACCGGTCCAGTTAGAGTTGTGGAATGCAAGTGTCGCCGAACAGCATGCCTGGTGCACACACCAAACCGAACACACAGCATTCCCCCGCGTTGGTGCACTGCGCGTTGGAGGTGCACATCAAGCCGGCGCCGAGGCAGTCCACACAGGTCATGTCTTCACCTGCGTCGCAAGTACCGTTCATGTTGCACGTGCCGGCTGACGTGCAGTCCGCTGGGCAATTGGTGACGTCTTCACCCATGCCTGGCTCGCATGTGCCGTTGTTATTGCAACTGCCATTGTTGGGGCAGTCACCACATGGAGGCGTGAGATTCATCTCGCCAGCTTCACACGTACCGTTGTTATTGCAGGTATTGCCACCGCCACAGTCGGGCGTGCACTTGCCGATTTCAATCGTCGCGCAAACACCGTCGCCACAAAAGGGCGCTGCAGCATCGCGCTTCACCTGCGCATCCGGCGTTGGATCATTGGAACCGTTTGCGCAAGCGCCAAAAGCGCCGACAGCCAAACACAATGCGACGAACTTGAATCCTACAAATGCCCTCATGTGCGCGCATAGTACTTGTGGTGCGTCGGCTCGCAACAACAATTTCACATGGACGTCACTTTGCTGTGCGATAAGTTCCGACAAACGGCGTTTTGTGGCGTGATTTAGCCACTTTGAGCGTCGAATACGGTCCCGATGCGGCGATGCACCGCAGCCCGCAACAAGGCGTGCGCCGGCGCACGTAAGGTTGGATCAAGGGCGACTAGGGGGCTTGCATGGGCCCGGGCCTGCACCAACAATTCGATATAGAGTGTCTGATCACCTATCGCGAGCCGTGGTGTACCGGCTTGCTGCTCGCCAAACAGTTCACCTGGCCCGCGGAGCTGCAAGTCGCGCTCGGCGATCTTGAAGCCATCGCTAGTTTCCACCATCGCCGCAAGTCGCTGTTTGCCTTCGGGCGTAGGTTCCGCATTTGCGTGTAACCAACACGTTGACTGCGCACCGCCACGCCCAACGCGACCTCGAAGCTGATGCAATTGCGACAGGCCAAAACGATCGGCGCCCAGGATAATCATCAAGCTCGCATTTGGATTATCGACCCCAACTTCGATGACCGTGGTGGCCACCAATACGGCAACCGATCCGTCGCGAAACCCGCGCATTGTGACATCGCGTGAGCCGGCATCTTGACGACCATGCACCAAGCCAATTGTCGCCTCCGGCACCTCGGCGACGAGACGTTGATACACCGACTCAGCATCATTCTCGGTGCCACGGCTCGGCAGTTCGGGGTCGGCTTCGATCCGGGGACAGACGACATACACTTGCTGTCCAAGACGAAGGGTTGTGCGCATGTGCGCTACAGCTCGGTTCCACCCAGTTTTGCCGGTCACTACTTTCGTCGAGATAGGGGTGCGGCCGGCGGCAATTCATCAAGGACAGTTCGGTCAAGGTCACCGAATGAAGTCAAGGCAAGTGTGCGTGGGATCGGGGTGGCGGTCATCACCAGCAGATGAGGCACGCCCACCCCACTCCCACCTTTGTCACGCAGTTTCATCCGTTGCGCGACGCCAAAGCGTTGCTGTTCGTCGATGACCACCAATGCCAGGTTCGCAAAACCAACCCGCTCCGCCAGCAGCGAATGGGTGCCGATGACGATGTCGACCGCGCCAGCAGCAGCCAGACTCTGGGTTGAGTTGCGAATCCCCGACGGAGTTGACGCCGTTAACAATGCGACACGCACGCCTAAAGGCGCGCCCCACCGACGAAGATTCTTTTCGTGTTGCTCAGCCAACACTTCGGTCGGCGCCATCACGGCAACTTGGTAACCAGCGCGCACGGCGAGCAGCGCAGCGCCAAACGCGACGGCGGTTTTGCCTGAGCCAACATCGCCTTCAAGCAGCCGATTCATCGGGACGGCGCGCACGAGGTCATCGGCGATAGCTGTTAATGCGCGTTGTTGGGCGCCGGTAAGCGCAAAGCCCAGCACGTTGGCGAGTTCCTGCGACAAAG
>JAKQOD010000304.1 GCA_029565465.1 Deltaproteobacteria bacterium | reverse complement strand
GAGCGCAAGCAGGTGAAGGGGATCATCGTCGGTCAACGCAAACTCACCCACGACATTACGCACCTGACGGTTAAGCTCGATGAAGCGCTGCCGTATCGAGCTGGCCAATTCGCCGAAGTATCGCTGCCTGCCGAGCCCCGGCTCGAAGGCGTGGTCCGCAGCTACTCGTTTGCAGCGAAGCCAAGCAGCGATGGAGTCGTCAGTTTTTTTGTACGCAAAGTGAGCG
Source organism: Deltaproteobacteria bacterium (assembly GCA_029565465.1). Lineage (GTDB taxonomy): Bacteria > Myxococcota_A > Polyangia > Haliangiales > Haliangiaceae > JABFXX01. The sequence goes on along the minus strand of JAKQOD010000304.1, from coordinate 12,766 downwards.
GCGGCCGGCTATCGAGCGTCGTCAACGACGAAGACCTGACCGGGCAGCCTATTGCCATCGATGGTCCTGCTGGCGACTTCTGGCTTCGGCCGAGCACTGCACCACTGCTGCTGATCGCAGGCGGCAGCGGGCTTGCGCCCATCCTCGCCATGCTTGAAGCGGCCTTCGCCGAAGGCGATACGCGTGCCGTGACACTGGTGTTCGGTGCGCGCACCCAAGCCGGCTTGTACGCACTCGAAACCATCGAGCAGCTCGCGCGCTCGTGGCGTGGCGACTTCCGGTTCGTGCCGGTTTTGTCGGCTGCGGATGGCGATGCCAGCTGGACTGGCGCACGCGGGCTGGTCACGGACGTTTTGTCGTCGGTGGTTACGCCTGCAGCCGAAGCTTATCTGTGCGGGCCACCAGCGATGATCGATGCCGCGGTACCCGTGCTCGACGCATGCGGCGTTGCTCGCGATCGGATTCGCGCCGACCGCTTCACCACGCAAGGTGACCAAGCAAGCAGCAACGTTGCGGCAGCGCCGGCCGCAGCCAACGACGCTGGCGTGCTGCACTACGTGAAGTATTCACTCTTTCATCTCGTTGGACTTTTCGCGGCGGCAACGCTCGTCGCGGGTGGCCGCTACACCACGCTTGGGCTGCTTGCTGTTTTGGCGATGTACCTCGTCGGTGACGCGATTTCCGGCGACGACACCAGCACGCCGCATTTTAGACGGCCGGGTGTGCTAACCGCTCAGCTGTGGCTTGCACTGCCATTGCTGGTACTCATCGTGTTTGCCGGTGTGTGGAGCGTCAGTCCAGGCGATCCGCTTGGCTTCGGCGCGTGGGTCGCCCGCCTAACTGGACACAATGTCATCGCAGCACGCGACGCAGCGTCATGGGGCCATCATGTCTCGGCGTTTGTACTTACCGGCTTAATGATCGGCATGATCGGCACTATCACGGCGCACGAACTTACGCATCGCACGTGGGACAAAGTGTCGATGTTTATCGGCCGATGGCTGTTGGCATTCAGCTTCGACACAACATTTGCGATCGAGCATGTGTACGGCCACCACCGTTATGTTTCGACGATCGACGATCCTGCCACTGCGCCGCGTGGGCGCAATGTGTATTTTCATGTGTTGGCGTCGACGATCAAAGGCAACATCAGCGCGTGGCAGATCGAAGCTGGTCGCCTGCGTAAAAAGCGCTTGCCTGTAATCGGTGTGCACAACGCGTTTTTGCGTGGACAGCTGATGAGCGTAGCGCTCGTCGGCGTTGCGTTTGCCATCGGCGGGTTGGCGGCAGCAGGCTTTTTTATTGCGTGTGCGCTGTGGGGCAAAGCGCTACTCGAAATCGTGAACTACATGGAGCACTACGGCATGGTGCGCGATCCAGCGACGCCAGTGCAGCCTCGCCACTCGTGGAACACCAACAAACGCGTGAGCTCGTGGACGATGTTCAATCTTACGCGGCACTCGCATCATCACGCGCAAGGCGAAGTGCCCTACCATGAGCTGCGGCCATACGCCGACGCACCGATGATGATCAACGGATACCTCACGACATTGGTGGTCGCGATGATTCCGCCGCTGTGGCACTACTTGATGACGCCGAAAGTGCTGGCGTGGGATCGCAAGTATGCCACCGACGGTGAACGCGCACTTGCAGCCAACGCGAATCAACGCAGCGGCAAGACGCGCATGCTGGCTGCGTCAGACATCGGCGCCAGTCAGCAAAGCGCGACCGGCGTGTGAACGGAGCCTAGTGCGCGTGGCCGCAGTCGCCGTGGTCGTGATTACATTCGGCTTCCTGCGCAGGCACTTCGACGAAGATCACCGCGCCAGCAGGTGCGATCGTTGCAGCTCCGGCGAGTTTTCGCACATCGGCGTAGGCAAAGCTCAATAAGCTTTCGGCATACACGAACGGGCGCACGATGATGTGGGTCGGCGCTGCCGGTGACGCGGTGGGTTCGGCATCGTCGTCGGCGGCGCGCTCTAACGTCAATGGCACCCGCGCAACGTTGTGCAACCAGTCGTCTACGACGATCGGCGCGGCATCAGGCGTGATGCAGCAGTGCGCAGCGAGCAGCACCAGTTGCGCGACATCAACATCGACGCAAGGCGTGCCTTCGTCGTCGTCGAGCGCATCAAGATCGACCATCGAAGCAGCTTCGAGGCCGTCGAGGATTAGGCCATCAAGCTCAATGTTGGCTCGATAGTTTGCAGCGGTGACTCGGGCCACTTGTGCTTGGGCATCGTCGAGCAGCACCAGGTCGGCACTCTGCTCGGTGAGCTCAGCCAATCGATGCTCGGCGTAGGCGCGCGTGTTGGCGGTGACACGTGGGTGCTGCAGCACAGCGTCGAGCGTAGCTGCGTGGGCTGCGATGAACGCACGCACGTTGGCCATGCGCAGCGGCATCGTGGCAAGCTGGGTTACTCCTGATGGTCCAGCATCGGAAGCCGCGTCGAGTGCTTCACGTGCAGCCGTCCACGCCGTGGCCGCAGCGACCGGCACGTGCAGCGCATCGGCCAAATCGCGCTCAAGCGCAGCAGCCAGCGCGGTCACAGCGCCGAGATCAGCTGCGTACGCATGCCCACCGTTAGGAAACATATGATGCGGCGCTGCATCCCACACCACGAAGTCGGCGAGCGAGGATTCGGGCGAAGCTTGGCGAGCAGTCATGCAGGGAAGATACTGCAGTTGCCGCGTAGCACTAGGTCTCTATTTCAGTTTTGCGACGAGTCGTTTGCATCGACGGCGTCGAGCGCATCATTGGCGCCAGCGCCGCGCCCCTACAATCCGCTGCGTTGCACTGCAGCGTTGTTGCAAAGTGCGGTGGTTTGCCAACGAGCTGGGTCTTTGGACAAGCCGCTGCTAGCGCGCGGGCCGTAGGCGTAGTGAGCGAGTTTCCAACCGCCAACTTTGTTTTGAAAGTATTCCGGAGCCACCCGCAGAGCTTTGAGCACGGCCATCGCATCGTTGTGACAGACAAAATCAACCGAGTAGGTGCCGCGCAAATACGACGCACGTACCGCAGCTTCGAGCATGCTCCAGTTCATGCACATCTTGGGGCTGATCGGCTTGGTCAGCGCTTGGTCGTCAAACACGCCAGCGCCGTTAGGATCACCGACGGTGCGCTTGCCGAGCTTAGCAACCTTGCCGGTCGCGGTATCAACTGCGCCACGAATCAGAAATTCAGAATGGTGCCAGTTGAGCGGAATTGGCATCGTCGCCAAGTAGCCAACGAACGTCGCCGAGCGCGGGTTGGCGATGCCGCGTGCACGCAAGGTTTGTTCGATGTTGGCCAGCGCAAGTTCCGGAGTTGCGTAGTAACGCGCGCCGGTGGTCGCCGAGAACGTTTGCACGATGTTGTTGATTTGATTTTTCAGCGCGCGGAAATCGATCCAAGCAACGTCCGATTTAGAGTCGTCCATGTCTGGCAGCGTGGATTCAAGATCCGCAGTGTCCTCGGTCGCCGCATCATCGGTGCCATCGTCAACGCAAGCGGTCATTGGAGCCATCGCGATTGCGGCAAGAACCAGTGCAGCGAGTGGAGCCTTCATGTTGGTAGTAAAGAGCAGGATCCAGGCCAGCCTGTAACTGGCGGCGATCCATTGAGGAACGGTCACATTACGCCAACCGCTGAACCAAAGCCGCCAACGTTTCAGCTTTGTGGCACCGAGTGCAACCTGCCAACAGCAGGTCAGCTAGCCCTAGCAAGCCGAGTTGCCAGTCGACCTATCGCTATTTGGCCTTGCGGCCGTTTCGCGCCACCTTCGCTTTGGAGGCAGCCTTGGCGCGTGGCTTTGGCGTATGGTCGGTCCACCACCACCACACCGCCGACTCGGCTTGAGCAACCCATAGTTTCTGCTTTTTGAGCCACACCACAAAGCGCTTAAACGCCGCTAGCGCAAAGTCCTCATCGTCAAATAGCACCGCATCAAGCGCGTGGCCTTCTGCAGTCATCCACGCGGCCGCGTGTTTAGGCAGGCCATCAAATAGCGACGCCAACTTGCTGACCAGCTTCGCAACAGCTTTGCGATCGCGCGCGAGGTGCGCGTCGACTTGCGGCAACGCGCCGGCAAGCGCGGCTCGGCATTCCGCGTCGTTTGCAAACTCCGCATCCAACTTCGGCGCGTTTCGCTGCAACAACTGCAGGGCGTCTCCACTTCGATCGACAAACGCAGTGATGACATTCACGCGCAACCAATTTGCGCCGAACAAGCCTTTTTGCACTACCAACGTTTGCGCAACTCGTGCAACGCCCGTCGGCACGTTGAAGTGCACCAACGGCCCCGACCCGCCGGTAGTTTCAGTGAACTTGTACTTGGGCCGCGCTACGGCGAGCTCGGCTCGCACAATCTTCGAAAACGGTATCGCCATGCAGCAAGTAGAGGCGCGTCAAGACAAGCCGTCAAGCCCGCGCTGCTATTTTGGACTAAAGCGAGTCGTCGGCTAACAGCTGGTCGACAATAGCGGTTGCCTGCGCGGCATCGCCGACCAAGCCGGTGCCACACAGCGTGAGCATGCCATGGGTGCCATCATCGACCACGGTAATCACGCAACCACCATGTGGATCATGCGCACTCGCCTGCCGCGATGGCGAAGAAACCGCAGCCAGCGGTGGCGCAACAAAATCAAGCGCTATACGCGAAAGCAAAGCGCGGCCACCGATGGTGTCAGCGATAGCTTCGAGCCACGGTGGCCGATGCACACCGATGCTTTGCCGCTTCCAAGCGAGCGGTACCGGCACAGCCGCAGCCGCGGCAAGCAGCCGCGACACCAAACCAGTGCCCGTCGCTTCGCGTGCAAAAACACCTCGCACCCTTGCTTCAAATTCGGCCAAGGGCTCGGGCCGACCATTGACAAAACGCACGCTCGTCGTCGCTGAAACAATCCGGCGGCGCAGCCGTAACGGATCATCTTTGTGGCCACGCGCAACCGGAATCTGAATCGTTGGCGAAAATCGCGCCTGCGGGTGGCCCAAACGTTGGTGCAGTAAAATCCCCAATCGATAAGCCAGCGGAATCAAACGCGGCGTCGGCGCATGCAGCTCCCGCCAAACGACAACCAACGGGACCGCTGCCGCAACGGGATCAAGCACAGGAACAGGGTTTGCGAGCGGCGCAGCGCTCGCGTTGAGCGAAGCGGCTGCCATCAACTCGGCAATGCGGGTGGTCACGCGCGCGTGGCCATAACCGTCGACAACAAGATGACAGGTGGAGACCACGGCCCATTCGCCTGAGCGGCCAAGCCCGAGCCACGGACCACCACTTTGCGTCCACGCTCGACGATGGCCATGCCGTGCGGTGGCGGTAGCGTCGTCGCCGATCGCAACCGTCACAAACGGAATCGCGCCGATCCACGGTTTGGGAACGCGGCCCGCAAGTAGCTGTGCTAGCTGTTGCGGCAACGTAGGATCATCGAGACGCGCAACCAGGCAATGTGCGCCCGCTGCAAACGCTGCGACATCCAATGTACTTGGAATCGTAATTGCGCCATCGGCGCGTTGGACGGTAACTGCGAGCGGTTGACCGGGTAACGTTCCGTCTATCTCGCGCAGTGCTGTGCGCGCTGCGAACGCACGAGCAATCGCATCAGCGACGGGATCCGCTAGCAGCGGGGCCCGAAACATCATCATGGTGTCTGCGTCGGGCTCGGCGTCGCACGCAAGATAGATCTCTTTGGGTGCGTACGGTTCCGCCAGCGCAACGCCAGCCGCGAGCAACCACCAGCTGCGATTCACGTCGGCAATCGCTGCCAGTTCGCGCTGCAGCGCCGTAGTGCGGCTAAGCCATGCGCGCATACTCAGTGCGCCCATTCGTCAATGAACCACGCCGTGGTTCGATGGTTTGCCAAACTCGGCACTAACGCTTCCGCTGGGCTGCCAGGCGCCAACCATCGCGCGTTTTTTCCGAGGTGGTGACGGCTGCAGCAACGCTGTCACGGAACCCCTTCTTCTTATCAGTCTGATGGGTTGGATGATTTGACCCATAATAAAAGCGTTGCAGCAGCCACACCACAAATGATGGCCGATACATGAACAGGTCGGCGACCAATGACATCTGCGCTTCATTGTCCCAAAACACGCGTTTCGGTACGCCTTCGCTGCGTTGCTGTTTTAGTACATCGTTTGAAACTGGGCACCGCGTGATGCACGCACGGCACATGTGATCACGCCGAGGTCCAAAAAAGTCGCCCGAGATTAAGCGGTCGCACGACTCGGTCCGCGTGATGACATAGTTGTCAAACGCCGACACCGGGCATGCCTCGACGCACAGATTACAGGTGCTGCAGTCGGGCAGTTTCCAGTTCATGTGCGTCGGCACCGTGTCGTACGTATCGACCGGCGCGTTGAGAAAAATAACGTTGAGCTTGCAGTTAAAGCCAAATTTGCGCGAGAAAAACAATGCGTTTTTCCCGATGGTGCCAAGCCCGGCTGCAGTGGCAACTTCTTTGAGCAACACCGGCACACTCGATTGGGTGTCTGCCATCGCAACATCGGCGCCATAGGCTGCGTTGAGTTTCCGCGCAACATCGGCCGCCATGCTCTCGACGAAATAGTCGGCCGCGACATCGCTGAACAACGCCAACACCAGCACGGAAGGGCTTGGGATCGATCGATGCGTCATGCGCAGTTGACCGTGCATGTGCAAACTGCGTCGCTCCGTGGGCCCTTCGCCAAACCGCGCGCGCAAGTCCGCACCATCGACAACCATCACATCGAACGGCACACCTGGAGGGGCTGCATCGCGCAGCAGCGCGTCGATAACGCTTCGCTCGATCGGCAGGTCATGCGGCCGAGCTCCGCCAAACAGCTTGGCCCGAGCGCGATCAAATTGCGATTTCACCAACGGTGTTGCAGCTGCGCGAATCGCCCGCCACTGGGTGTGCCACGCCTGATCACTGGCGTGCCACCGTGCTTTGTGAATTAACGAAGGCAGCTGCTCGCGAAACTTGCGCAACATAGGCTCTCGACAAGCTAGCACCATCCGCCAGGCATGCTACCCGCGATGCCTTTTTTCAGCGGGTCAGGGTGCCCGGCTGCCACTATTTCCGAGGCGGTTTCACCAGCGTTTCAAACACGCTCCAGATCGCCGCGGTGTTGCGTGGCAGCATCGGAGTGCGTTGTACTGTCGATGATTTAGAAAAACGATTGGTCACCACGTGGCGCTCGATCTGTGGACCGTGATGCTGCGCAGCGTCGTCACGCGCGCGCTCGGTAGCAATGCGCTCGGCGGCGCGGTCGATGCCGCCATCCATCACGAAGCGGATCACTTGCGTGAACTCGCCAGCATCGAACCACACCCCACAGTTGCAGATATCGACGATAACTTTGGCGCCTTTCGCAAACTGCGAACGATTCATCATAACGTTGCATGCAGGACAATGCACGTACGTCACGGGCCGAGCGCCGACCGCAAGCGGCGGTTCATCGCCAAATGCGTCGACAAAAGCCTCGGCACTGGCGTCGTCGCGGTCTTTAATCAGATCCACCAACACTGCGCGCGGCACAAACAAGCCGCGACATTTGCCGCATTCATGAAGCTTTGCCGACGCCACCCAACGCGCTGGCATCACCACCGCGCAACGTGGGCACGTCAGACTCGAAGTGTCGCTGCGATACGGATCCACCGTTCGAGTATAGCCAAAAGTCCTCGCCGGCGTGGCGCTGAACCGGCCATCAGTTCAATGCATCAGAATCAATTGCATGCGCCAACAGCGCGGCGCGGGGCACGATGGTAGCCGCGCCTTCGTGGGTAGCCGCCAACACCACTGGCGGTGCAAAGCCGGCGTCGTACGCTTCTTTCCAACGTGACGCGCATAAGCACCATTGATCACCGGGTTTTAAACCAGGAAAGCCGGGCTGCGGCGTCGACAGATCGTTGCCACGGCGCTTCGAAAACTCAAGGAACTCCGCAGTGACGCGTGCACATACCGTGTGGCTCCCGCGGTCTTGCGCATCGGTTTCGCAGCATCCCGTGCGAAAAAAACCCGTCATCGGTGCGGTCGAACAAGATTCCAACGGTTGGCCTAGCATGTTGAGCTGGCCAGTCTCGGCTACTGCTTTCATGGCGGCGTCATAACACGAGGCGCAACCATGAAGACATCGACGATGCGCGGTTGCACCGTACGAAGATCATGGCCCAGCTCATCGATGGCGATTACATAGCCTGTGATGCGATCGGGCTGCACTCGAAAGCGAATAAACTGGCGAAAGTTATCTATGCGCGCGGCAGCACCGGCTTCGTTATTGTGGCCGTTACAAGCCGCCGCCACCGCCAAGTACCAGCCAAATTCGAAACAACCGACCACCGCACCAACGATACCAGCAAGCAACAAAAACATGATGGTTTGCAGCGTGCCGACCGGGGCTACCGCAACGCCATCGGTAACGACCACGATGCTGGCGATCACCACGACAGCGTGAACGATCCAAACCACCAATCCCGCGGCGCGCGCCCAGGCGTCCGCTCTTTCAAACAACCAGCGCGCAACTGCGGCCAGCAAAACGTAGCTCGCGATCGGCAGCAGCAAACTGACCGGTCGCGCCAGGCCTACGCGCACGATCACCAGCGGCAACAAGATCTGGATCAATGCATGCAGTGCACCAAGCGCTGCAAAGACCCACCGCTCGCGGGGACGTTGGTATTCGGCACCGCCGGTCATCGCCACAACCAACAAGCCGGCGACGATGGCGAGCACCACCGTAATAAACAAAATCTGAAACAGCACTGCCGCTGCGCCAGGCATTGCCACGAGCTGCGACACCAACGCAGGCAGCGCAAGCGCGGTAAGGGTCAGCACCCACGACGGTAAAAAGCCGCGTGCTTCGAGGATCGACCCACCTGGCAAGCGGCGCATGATCCGCAATGCCGTCGGCCATTCAGCTTGTGGCCGTCGCAACGAATGGGTGACCCACAGTGCGTATCGCAATGCCAACAAGCACATCGCTGCGGCAACTACGATGCTGCCGACGAAGACGGTTGCGCCGAGATAGTGTGTCCACGACGCCGCTACGATCGACACCTGCCCGCCAGACCACGGCAACGTGTTTCGCACGCCGAGCGCGTATAGAATTGTATCGGTTATGATCCGAGTGTCGAAGCGAATCGAGCCAGCGCAAATCACCAGCGCCAACACAAACGCACTCATGTTCACCACGCCGTTGTTGAATACCGTGAGTGGCGCAAACAATTTTTTGCCGAATACGCGCCGCGCAGTTTCAGCCTTGGGATACTGCTCCAGCGGCCGGCGCTCACCGAAGTCGGTTGCGGTAGAATGGCAAAATGCACCGCCAGCGCCCGACACCACCGCAGCGTAGTTGGATTCCGCGTCGGCGTCCCCAGCGATCGGCGCACCGTCGGCCGTGATGCTGCCATACCGTTGGTAACAATGCATATCGCCAGCGAGATCGACTCGGCATTGTTGCGGCTTGAGTTCCGTGTGCCACGTTGCATCGGCAGGTTTTCCGTCGCGCAACAGCGCAGCCTCGCCGGTGCGCCCCAAAAACGGCGCGGCTAACCCAAGCTCGTGCATCGTGCTCAAAAAGCCGCGCTCGGCTAGCACACGGCCAAACACCACCGCCGGCGTCGGCGTTACGACAATCATTTTGTCGACGACACCGTGCTCGCGAAAAAAGCACTCTTGCCGATAGTCGACGTCCCGCTCGCCAGGATCGATCGCCCATAACCGCCAATTCCACGGCAACTCTAAGGCGGCGTAACTTGCGGTTTGGCACCGTCGAAACCCCGGCAGCTCGATCGGCAACCGGTCCGCTCGCTGGCCAGTGGTGTGATCGGTGACCGGCTGACGATAGAGGCGCCCGTATCCAACGAGCAAATCGTAGTAATCGTGATTACCTGGCACACCGTACAGGTCAACCTGCGCATGTGGCGTGCCATCGTCGTCGGTAAGGCGGCCCGCAGCTACCAAATCACGATAAGCCCACGTGAAGGGTTGCCGCACGTGCGCATCGATATTCACAAAATCCGCCAACGGATATGCCGTATCGCCACCGACGACAACAAGCTGACCACGCTTGAGCGTTGACCAGCCGTCGGGCCGTTGCGTTGTAACCGCCGGTAGCATCGCAGCACGTTGGCGCTGTGCCGGTGCCCCAGCTTCGGCAAGCGCACCTTCGACGAACAAATCATCTTGCAGCACAGCGGCGGTCGTGTACATCGCACGTTGGCCATCGCCGATGTCAGCGATGAAGTCGAACCAGAAGTCGTTGCCGTCGACGGGGGGCGGATAGATTATCGGCGCCGTCATCATCCAATCGTGGGGATCAAATTCGCCTTTGTAGAGCGCATGGAGAGCAAACTGTTTAAGCGCCCCAAGCATTTCGGGGCCCAGCATCCACGCCACTGGCGCGGCAAACTGATCTAACGGTGGCTTGGCGCGCACGGTGTCGGCCATGATCGTGGCGGCTAACGCGCGGCGGCGTTCTAGATCGTTCGGCGGCGTCGACATAACAAAGCTAGCTGCGCTGATGGTATCACTGTCGCGGCGAGGAAACCGGTGATGACCCAGAATCAGACAGCTTCCGCAATGGCCGCTGAATCCGTCGAATGCGTGATCATCGGCTCTGGGTTCGGCGGCTCGGTCGCAGCGCTACGGTTAGCAGAAGCCGGGCATCAAGTCGTCGTTCTCGAGCGCGGCGGCCGTGTCTCGCGCGACCAATTTCAAGCGGACCTCGACGCGTTGTGGAATCCAAAGCGCAATGCCTACGGCTTTCACGACATTCGCGCGCGCGGCCAACACATCATTCCGTGGGTCGGGGCCGCCGTCGGTGGTGGCTCGCATGTATACGCAGGCACGCTAAAACGCCGCGAATCATTTGCCGATTTCCCGACGGCGATCGCAGCGACCGACATGACACCGTTTTACGACCGCGCCGAAGCCATGCTTGGCGGCGCACCGTTTCCCGACTGGGCGCCGTACAGCGGCGTGCGCGCGACCCAGCTCATGTATCAAGTAGGCGCAAAACTCAAAGCCGCACATCCTGATATGGTGGAGGATTTCGGCCCGGTGCATCTCGGCATCAGCTTCGCGCCCAAAGATGGCAGCGCTAAACCAGGCGACGAATTCGTCAACGAGCATGGCTGCAAGCAGCGCTACTTCGACCCGCGCGAACAATCGATCCTCGGCGGTGATATCGATGCCAAAAACTCTCTCGATCGGAACTATCTATTTCGAGCCGAACACGCCAAACGCCCGATCGAAATTCGAGCGATGTGCGAAGCCGATCGAATCGCCGTGCTGCCCGACGGGCGCTACCAAATCGAATACCTAAAACACGTGCCCGCCACCGGCTGGGCTGGGTTCAAACAGCGCTGGCTTTTTGGCCGCGCGGCTGCACCCGTCACGTCGACGATATGTGCGAAACGCTTGATCATCGCAGCCGGCTCTATCGGCTCAAGCGAACTGTTGCTGCGCAATCGCGAAACCCACAAGTCGTTGCCGCTGTCGGCGCACGTCGGCACTCAGTACACTACCAACGGCGATTATCTGACGCTGATCGTGCCTTTCCGCGGTTTGTTCCTGAGCTGGGGCGCGTTCATCGCCATGCTGGTCTGCCTCGGCCTCAAGCAATGGTACGGCGTCGGCATCGCTGCAGCGCTGTACTTCATTGGGCTGTGGATTTCGCAACCGCCATTTGACCCGGACGTCGGCACCACCAACAGCGACAACATTCGCTGGAAAGGCCACCGCGGCCAGCCGCAAGGCGCGTATCTTGAAAGTGGCCGCTATCCAACGCCGGGCCGCATGCTCGGCGCGATCGTTATCAGTGCCCTGACCGGCAAATTCCGACCGCGGCGCTATCGCAGCCTTGCGAAAGTTTCCAAGCTGCTCCGTGCTGTGGTGCCACCGTTTGGTGCTTTGGCACGCACCTATCCGATTCCGCTGTTGTCGATGGGCAAAGATGATGCGCGTGGCACCTTTCACCTCGACGAACGCGGCCGTGCGTTTATCAAATATGACATTGCCGCCAACACTGCCTTCTACCAACATCTCGCAAAACTCGGCAAGCTGGTCGGCAAAGCCGCCAACGCATATTGGCTGCCCGACATCATTCACAAGGTGCTGGGGCGCCTCGAAGTACCGCACAATCAAGGGGGCGTACCGATGGGCAACAGCCCAGCCGATGGCGTCGTTGATCATGCCGGTCGTGTCTTTGGCATGAAAAACCTCATGGTGCTCGACGGTGCGATCATTCCGCAATCGATCGGGCCGAACCCCGCACTCACGATTGCAGCCGTGGCCGAACGCGCGATGGATATCGTGACGGCGCAGCTCGCAACAGGAGCCGACATCGTGGCCGACGACGCAACGGAGCCAGCATGATCGCCGCTGCGCCACACTGCGCTACCCTGGGCGCCTGGGTTGCACAATTGCAATACGCGCAAATTCCCGACGACGCGTTGCGGGCCGCACGCTATCAATTGGCAAACATCGTTGCTGCGGTCTACGCCAGTGGCCGGGATGCAACGATTGGCCAAGTCCTTAGCGGCTTACCACTTGGCACTGGGCCGTCGACGATTTTGCCAACCGGCGTGCGCACCGATCCGGCGTCCGCAGCCTACGTCAACGCAGCGTATTCGATGGCGCAAGACTTCGACGACATCATTTGGATGGGCCACACCAGCCACTCGGCGGTGTTTGCAGCGCTCGCCGTCGGCGAGGCGTTACAGCGCAACACGCGTGACGTGCTAACGGCCATCGTTGCAGGCAACGAAGTCGCAGCGCGGCTGGGTGCGTCGTGTTTTTTTGGTCC
>JAKQOD010000297.1 GCA_029565465.1 Deltaproteobacteria bacterium | reverse complement strand
CACCCATGCCATCGAACACAATGCCTTGCTTGCATATCTCAGCGATCGTTTGTTGCGAATTCGTTCGCTGATACCGTTAGTCTGCGAGCTGTTCACCATCCGTGCATTGACTAAAAACCAACTCAACGACCCGCATCGGTTTGCACTACGAGACTTTTTCCTCAGCATGCCTGACATCGCGGCAACCGCCGACGAACTCGACGGCGAGTTGTACCAATCGTTTCGACGCCCGCGCAATTCCAACTATCCAACGGCGGCCCAGATCGCCATGGTCGCAAGCCAATTGCCCGACCCGGTCGATCGATATTGGATGGTGGTATACGGCATGGCGGCTGAGCCACCATCAACGCTGGAACGCTGGAAAGTAATTCCGTTCATTGGGTTGCTACAGATCGGCTTTCAAATCGTCGATGCCGATATGGATCGTGCTGCTGCGGATGCTGCACTGTTCCCAGCCTCGTTACGCCGCCCGGACTGATCGCAAATCGTTTTTGTCGGGTACCGTTCGTCGCCTGCAGCACGCTTCTGGCATGTGCGCCTATCGACCAAACCTTTTACGTTAATTTTGACGCGATGCTGCACGAGGTCCTTAGGTTCGTAGCAGAAAATCTCGCACGACCGTGCGATTAGGGTTGAGCCCCAAAGTAAATAGGCTAAGTTTACTGACATGGGAAACGTCGCCGCGCACCACGCTGTACAACCAACGTTGGCGGAAACGCAGCGTCGGCCGGTGGAGTCAACCATTGCGGCGCCGGTTCTTTCTCAGATCCAAAAAGTTGCGGCAGATGGCTGGGATGCGGTTGTCGAGATGGCGCGAATTGCGCGTGACCACATGTCGCAATGGCCTGCGATCATGGGCTGGCTACAAACCAACCGCGGCAATGGATTTGCCACCAAAGTTGCAGCTGAGGTCACTGGCGAGAGCAACAGCAAACACAGCACCAAATTCCCCATTGTACTCATTCACGGTTTCAACGCTGGGCCTGCGACGTCGTTCGCGGATGAGATTCCAGCGGCCCTGCGCGCCGACGGTGATGCCGTATTTGTGCTGACCTTGCCGCCATTTCAATCAGTTGAACAGCGCGCCAAAGTCATCGAACCGCAGCTCGAAAAAATCATGCAACAAACCGGCGCTGCCAAGATCAACTTGGTCGGGCATTCGCAGGGCGGCCTCGATGCACGCTATTTAGTTTCCAGCATGGGATGGGCAGCTCGGGTCGCAAGCGTAACTACTCTAGCAACACCACATCGTGGCAGTCCGTTGGGTGATTTGGCCTTAGCCGCGCCAGCCGCCATGGATCCTTACGCAACCGCAGTGCAACGTTGGGTCGGCGACAAAGTACATAAGTCACCCATGGCAGAAAATGCTGATTTCCGCGGCAATGCGCACGCGTTATCGGAGGCCGGAGCGAGCCAGTTTAATGCCAAAAACCCCAATGCTGAAGGCGTGTTTTACCAATCATGGGCGGGCGTGTCGTCGGCCATGGGCGGCGCTAAACCAGGTCAAGACGGGGTACCGCAAGACCCAGCCCAAGCACAGGGTGCAGGCGGTGGCGATCATCTCAATCCAATCATGTATGCAACGGCAATGATGTTGGCAGCTACCGCACCTAACAAACCCAACGATGGTGCAGTCACCGTCGATAGTGCAAAGTGGGGTCAGTTCAACGGAGTTTTGCCAGCTGACCACCTTGACCTCGAAGGCGTCGGCGGCTTCAGCGGCGACAAAGCACGCACTGGGTTCGATGCCAAGCAGTTTTATCTGCGCATGGCGCGTGACTTGGCAAAACGCGGATATTAACGCTCAACGCAGCGTTAAGGCTTCGATCTTGGCCGCCACGGTGGGCGCGGCCTGCCAAGCCGCACGAGTCAATGTTGCATGGGTTTTGCCGGTGCTGACGATTTCTTCCAGCGGCGCCAGCAATGGCAACGCATCGGGCGCTGTGCGGCGGAGCCCTGCAGTCGCGATGCTCAACAATTCTTTGCACAAGTCGCCAACCGAGTGACGGCCGGCTTTGGCCGCGAAGCCTTGGCGGCAAACGTCGTCAGCCAATTGTTGGCGCGCCGGCATGTCGAGATGAGCGGTCAGCGCAATGGCAGCGCGACTCGCAGTTTCGTCGTAAGCCATGCCACGCGAAAACGGCCCGAGCGCAACAATCATCTCCGGTGTGCCGCAGTCGCAACCACGCACTTCGATGAACTTCTTCATCCGCAGATCTGGAAACAGCGTCGA
>JAKQOD010000296.1 GCA_029565465.1 Deltaproteobacteria bacterium | reverse complement strand
GCTGATCCTCGGTCTTGCGGGTGTCCGCGCCGGCACCTTCGGCTACGGATTTTCCGGGCACGGCTCAATGGAATTTTGGCAATGGTGGCAACGCTGCGATGCATTGTGGTGGTTGGTTGCCCTGGCCGCGTT
Source organism: Deltaproteobacteria bacterium (assembly GCA_029565465.1). Taxonomy (GTDB): domain Bacteria; phylum Myxococcota_A; class Polyangia; order Haliangiales; family Haliangiaceae; genus JABFXX01. The sequence goes on along the minus strand of JAKQOD010000296.1, from coordinate 8,421 downwards.
AGGCTATGGCCTGCGAGCGTCGGCTGGCCGGCTGGCCGTCGTGATCAGTGCTCAAGCGTTGCTGTTGTTGCACTCAATCACCCCGCAGTCGTGGCTTTTTGAAGGGGTGCTATTGGCCACCTTGATCGTCATGGTTCCGATCTTCGGCCCATTCTTGCTTATACCGTCAAACACGGGCTTTGCGTCGGCTCAGCGGACCGCTGACCTCGACGCTGGCTGGCGCGGCTTGCGTCGTGCCGCGTATGCACGCAGTGCAGCTGGGGCGATCGTGTTGGCAACCATGCTGGCCACGTTTGCCGTGGACCATCGTGGCTTGCGCCACGGCTTAACACTTGCGCTGGTACTGAGCAGCCTCAGCTGGGTGTTAACCCTGCTTGCTAGCGCGCGCTTGATCGGCGCGCCGGCGGGGCACGGCACCAAGCTGGCGTTGGCGAGCGGGCTGTTGGCTTGGGCTGTTGTCGCGGAATCGCCCGTGTTACTCGCAGGGCTCGGCATCGGTGACAGCAGTTCAAACTACTTGGTGCATTTGTCGATCGCGTATTTCCCTTGTTCGCCGTTGATCGTGGCAGCGCTGGCAGGTGTGTTGATCTTGCTGGCGTTAAAACAAATCGCCGATGCCCATGATATGTATGCGGCGTCGGAAAGCATCTTTCGCAACATCTGGTGGTGGTGCGGCGTGCAAGGCGTGCTCGTGTTGTGCCGCTATGGCTTGACCGATGCCCGGCGCTCCACCGTGCGTGGTTATTTAATCGCGAGCGCGGTGGCGATGATCGTGCTGGGCGAACTCATGCGCCGCAGTGTGCGGTTGGCGCAACCCGCGATGCCGACGACGGACGTGCCACGCGCGATTGTTCACGATAGCTGAGCGCGCCTTACTCAACGACCACGTCAGTCTGTTGCACCGCCATGCCGCCACGACTGTCGCGCACTACCGCCCACAAGGTTACCCGCCCGGGCTCGGCTGGCGCGTGCCACGTGATGGTAACGCTGGTTGCTGGGTTGGATTCGTCGACGAGGCTGGCGTCAAAAGGCAACTCGCCAGCCGTGACAAACCAATTGACGCGCATGCTTTCCCGGCGTTGGGTTAACCCGTCGGTCGTTGCCTCGAACCACAAATACGGTTCAGCGTCGGTAGCTGGCCAGCTTGCGGTGAAGTCCACTTCGCTATCGCGAGGCACGCGAGCAGGCGTTGTTAGGGTAACTTGCGGTGCCATGTTCGCGCGATACTGTGTCCGATACGCTTGGGCCACCGCCGGCGGCGCGCTGGGCAAGTTGCAGACAATGCGTGCCATGCCGATGGCCGTGCGCGCCAGTGGCGTTGCATCAACCCGAAACGGTTGATAGTAGCCGCCAGTGGCATCGGCAGCGCGCGGCCGGAAATCGCCAGGTGGTGTGTCTGGGCCAAACCGTGCGCAGGCATCGGCGGGCATGGTCGCAGTCACCGTATGTTGCGCGGAGCCAGGGCCAATCACCGTTGTGCTGGCATCAAGACACGCTGGCGCCACCGCGTTGTCTTCGCTTGGCGCTTTGGGTGCGAGACAAACTGACCACGTGGTTTGCTGGTCGAGCGGCGTGCCTTGCGGCGCTGCAAAATACGCTTGCAACATCACGGCGGTGCCCGGGGCTGCTTCCGCAGGCGTTGCGGTCACTGCAATCAGCCTGGTTTCGTCGACGAGGAATTGCCGTTGATTCGGCGGTGCCGTGCAGGCGGTGCCGACAACGCCAACGAGCAAACTGCAACATGCCGAGCGCTTCATGGCAACTCCCAACGCAGGCCGGCAATAGTCAGCAGTGGCAGCCCGGTGAGGTAACGCTGTTGTTGATAGTCGGCGCTATACACAAATTCTTCGGGGTTGGCGCGGTTGCTGAGGTTTTGCACTTCAACATACGCAGCAAGCTTACCGTTGCTAATCGCAAAGCTGCGCTGCACTCGTGCATCAAGTGCAAAGAACGGTGGCAAGCGAACGTCGTTCTGCGCGCCGCGAATGGGTTGGTAGCGACCGCTGCGTGCGTCGAAGAACGCGCCAATCACGCTGGTGCGCGGTTCGCCAGAGGCTAGTCGCATGCGACCGCCAAGGCTCCAGGGGCCACGCCGCCAGCCGACGACGGCGACCAGATTGTGAGTTTGATCGCGATCAAAAAAGCGGGTCGTTGCATCCGGGGCATCGCGTCGGGTTGAACGTGAAACGCCGTACGTGATCCAACCTTCAAGCCCACGCCATGGCACTGCGCGCGCGGTCAGCTGGAGCCCGTAAACCTGGCCCGTGCCAAGCTGGGTAAGCACGGCCGCGAGCTTGGGCGTCGCCGATGTATCGCGCACGACAAGATCGTCGAGCCAGCGCGCGTAGACCGCGGCTTCGGCGATGACATGCCGATATTGCCACTGCGCACCGAGCGTGGCGTGCCACGCTTGTTCGCGCCCGAGGTTAGGGGTGCCAAACACCGCGCTGGTATCGTCGGGTGCTCGTGCTTGCAAATAGCGTCCTGCGTCGAGCCGCAGCTGGGCCGGCCGCCCCGCGAGCTTGCCGAGATCAAGCTTGAGCGACGCCCGCGGCGACAGTGTGGTTGTGATGTCTTGCGCTCCCACCGACGGCGTTGCGCCAATGCGTGGCGTGGCCCGCGAGGCCGTGAGCACCCAGGTTTCGGATCGCAACCCGAGTACCGCAAGCGTGCGCGGTGCGGCGATGGTGAGGGCCGTATATGCCCCTGCGTTGGCCGTGGTCGCGCGCCAATTGTCGGTGTTCACATCGTCGCCGGGCGGCTGCCCAAAAATGCGTGGATCGCCCTCGCGTGCCGGCACGCTGAGCGAACCTTGACGATCCAGCTGGGACCATGCGGCTTCAAGATCAAGGCCTAACGTAAGGTCAAAATGCGACGACAGCGCCGATCGTTCCGCCGCGCGCGCACCAAGCGCATATGCGCGTTCGTGGCGGGTTGCCCGCAGGTCGCCAACTTGCAAGCTGGTTGCTTGATCGGTGGCGCCCAACCACAGGGTTAACTCCGACGCCGACGCGCGGCCTTGATGGCGCAAGGTGGCCGCCCATCGCACCATGTCACTGGCAATGTCGTCGGTGGTTTGCACGGCAGGGTCAGCCGCGGGCAGGGTGCGCTGCAACCGGTCGCGTGCGGCAATGGTCCACATGCGCAGTTCCGAACTGCGCCATGGTCGCACCCACGATGCTTGCGCATCGGCCCAGGTTGGCAGCGGTGCGTTGGCACCAAGTCGTTCGGTGTCGACGACTGCTCCGACCAAAGGCGCAAGCACGCTGCTGCGGCCACCGAGCGAAAATGCGTTGCGACCGGAGCGCAGGCGGGTCATCGCACCAACATCAAGCACGTCGGCCGTTAGCACCAGGCGCGGGCCTTCCGCTGCCGACTGCTGCGTCACGTCGATGATGCCGCCGATAGCGCCACCGCGGTCGGCGGCAAACGCCGCTGGCGACAACGTCACCGCTTCAATTGCTTCATTGCCAACCGCAGCGCGGTAGCCGCCGAGGTGATAGAGCGCTGGCACTGGCACGCCGTCGACGAACACCCGCGTGTCGCGGGGCGCTGCGCCCCACACGATGAGATTGCTTGAACCCGCAGGAGGGCGGGCAACGGCAGGCAACGCTTGCACAACTTTGAGCGTGTCACCGCCGCCTGGCAGGTTACGACCTAACTTGGCAGTGACCGTGGTGCGGCCAACGCCAGTTGGCGCCACGCCTTGCACGACGATTTCTTCATTGCCGATTTTGCTGGCGTCGTCGGTAACTAACAACTCCATCGTGACATCGCGGTCGCGCAGTGTCACCTCTACCCGCAGCGTGGTCAGCCACGGTGCCGTAATTTCGAGTAGATAGATGCCTGGCACCGCCGCAAACGTGATGGTGCCATCATCGGCGCTGGCGACGAGATCAACGGCAACGTTGCGCTGCGTGATCGTCACAACTGCGCCCGCTACCGGCTGCTTTGTGATGGCATCGAGCACGCGACCCACAAAGCGCAATGTCGCGCGCGCAGGCACGTTGGGCGCCGGCGGCGTCGCTTGTGCCAACGCAACCGTGGGTGCCAGCACGCATGCGCACGCCACCAACCTGCACAACGTTTGCTTCACGGCACGTCAAACGTCACAGCCGTGACCCCGGCACCGGCGCGATGATCGTGCAGCTCATCACCGCTGACGCTGCGGCCTTCGCTGGTGGTGAGTATTTGATCACCGCGGCGCACAACTACCAACCAATGCGCAATTACACTGTTGCACATGGCTCGGGTGTCTACGCGCACGGTGTACCGGCCCGGCGGCGGCACCCGTTGCCACACCACATTCTCCGTCGGAATCGCATCGCGATGGCAATTGGCGTTGCCGTCGTGGTCAAGGATGCCGCCATTGCGAAAGCCTTCGGGATCCACTGGCTCACCTGGTGGTGGCAATTGATAGGTGTTGGGATCGCCTGACCACGCTTCGCCGCCGAGCGGATCGATTACATGTAGATCCAAATCGGCGCGGCCCGACCAGGTCAAGGCTACCGTTAGCTCGCCAGTTGGTGGTGCAATCGGCACCGCCAACAAATCGAACATGAAGCGCGGCCCAACCTGCAAGTTGCCGTCGGCGTCGGTGCGCGCCGCAACCGCAACCAAGCGTTGCATGCCAGCGGGGGCATCGAGTCGCAAGCCGAAACGCGTGCCTATGCTTGGCAGGTCAGGTGTCTCAACATCGGGCAGGCCCGCGGTCACAACCCAGCTGCCTTGTGGCGCAGCATCACCGTCGAGCCCCAGGATGAGTGACGTTGCATCGGCGGCCAACGCGCCGCGCAGCGAGTTACTTTCGTGGCCTAAAATGATCTCATTGTTGCGTGGCACCAAGGTTTGAATCGCGGGTCCGTTGCCGCCGAGCGGAACTGGGTCATCGCGGAATTGTGCATTAGGCACATGCAGCCAGGCGTGGCTGCCCGGATCGCTTGATGCCGCAGTGCAAGCGGTTACCCCGACCGCCAGCGTTAGCACAGCGACGCGCATCAAAACCCCGCCTGTGCGCGCAAGGTCAAGCGGTCGTCGGCACGGCTGGTGACCGAACCGTCGTCGGCGCGACCAAGCGGATTGCGTTCGTGATCATATTGCGCCGTGAACCGTAAGCCGCTGACGTTTGCCGCCACCATCAGGCCCCACGTTGAATACACTGGATTCACCAAGACGCGGTTGGCGCCTAACACGCCGTTACGATCGCGATCGGGTTGATACCGATCGTAGCGCGCACCAACCATTATGATGCTGCCAAGATGCTGCACCACGCCTAGGTAGCCTCCAAGTTCGCGCAGCGTGCGGCCAGCGGCCACGGGGTCAGCGTATTCAACACCGCGGTCGAGATTTTGCGCGATCGTGACTTCGCCAAATGCACTGCCTTCGCCAAGCCGACACAGGCACCAATGCACCGCAAAATTGAGCCCTAACGCGCGCCGCGCAAACGTTGCCGACGGGCTACCCGGGCCCCCTGGAATCACTTGCAGCTCGGTGGTTTGCACGATGCCGTCGTTGTTGCCATCGACCCATTGCAGCGCGTCTTTGGTTGGTGGGGTGCCCGGTGAAAAGCCGCGGCCTTGCAACACCGAGACGCCGCCGACAAAACGCAGTCGTGGTTCGATGCTGACGTCCGCTCCAAGGTTGGCAACGACATCGACGCTGTGCGACGGGTCACGACCGTGAAATTGCGCATCGCCGACTGGGGCGCCATTCATTACGCCCAGCGACCAGCGCATGTAGCGCCAGCCGCCCGCGGCCATCACACCAGCGTCGAAAAAACCTGGGAATAGCGCACGCGACATGGTCGGCGATTCCAAGAGAAACTTGTCCCGATCGGGGGTTGGCACGTCGGCGCCAAATGGCGTCCGCAAAAGGCCCGCTGCTAGTCGCAGCCAGAACGGCCGACGCAGCGTCCATTGCACATTGGCGGCCAGCAAGCGCGCGTTGGCGGCGCCTTGGATGGTGTTGCCATCAAACTCAACGGCCGCACCCCACGCGCCGTGGCTTGCATCGGCCCGCAAGCGCGCCCGTCGGATCATCAAGCGGGTTTGATTCAGCGGCTCGCCGGAGCTTGGCGCCAATTCGTCCTGCGATGCTTGGCTCCACGCGATCGCGTCAATCTGCGCCAAGCCGCTGAAATTCACCGTCCAGCCTCTGATGCTCACAACTGGCCGCGGCTGCACCACGTCGTCGACGGCCGGCGCTTGGTTTGCCGCCGATTCGGCCTGCGCCGTGACCGCGCTGCTGGCCGTTACGGCAACGGCGGCAATGAGCCATCGGGCTGCAACAACGGCGGCTTGCCTGGCTTCACGATTTTCTGTGCGGTGGTGCACGCGTTGATGATTTCTTCGTGGGTTTGTGGATTGGTGAAGCAGCTGGCGTCGGGGGGCGCGTCGACGAGCGGCGCGTCGATGACGGGCGCATCTTTGCGGGTGTTACCATTGTCGCTGCAACCTGCGGCCGGCGCTAGCAATGCTGCACAAATTGCGAAGCTGGATGATTTCAACATTTAGCGGGCCTCACAAAAGCCATGGCGACAAACGCCGGTAGAACAGGTACCTTGGCCGGTGCCCGTGCAAGCTGTGCACGAGCTGGTGGCGACGGCGCTATCGTATTTGCAGCCACAGGGTTCGGTTGGTGCATACAAGCTGAGCTTGCCGCCTTCGAACGTGCGCGTCACCTTCATGGCGCAATCCGGCACCAAGCCGACGCCAGCGACCACATCGATGGAATCAAAGTTGGTGGCGGGTGCAACCGTGAGCCCAAGCAACACATCGATCACGTACTTTGCTTGTGGGTTGTTGGCCATGCCAGTGCCAGCGTTAACGCGGGTCATCCAAATGGTTGGCGACCACACGGTGTAATGGCCATCGCGCACGTTGGCTTTGTCAAACGCCGTCGACGTCGAGTCTGGATAATACGCTGCAAATTGTTTGAACGCGCGAAACGCCAACGACGTCAGCGTGCTGCGCAGCTTGTCGTATACTTCGACCCCCAGAATGCCGATCGCTTTTTCCGGCGTCGGCGAGTTTTGCAACGCGCTGACGACTTCGGTCGATTTATCAAAGGCCATGCCTTTCCATTTGGCCGCCGGCACCGAGATGTTGGCGCCCCACGCTAGCAGCGTGCTCTTGGTGACCGTTCGAATAAATAGCTGTGCTTCGTCGACCCATGGCTGCACCATGCCGGCTGTACCGAAGCCAAATGTGAAATAGGCTTCTTCGGCGGTGATGGCGGTTTGGCTGCTGGCTTTGGGCACTGCCATGACATACGCCTGCACTGGGCCTTGGAATAGTTTCACCGTGGCCGGCGCCGGAGTCGACGTGCAGGCCGAGTTGAACACCGCGGAGTTCGCAATATCGGTCAATTGCCCGCCGGTGGGCAGGGCACATGTCAACGTTGGTGACGCAGTGGTCCATGCAGCATCTTCCGCGGTTGATGGCACATATTGCATGTTGCCGGTGACTTTGACGTCGGTGTACATCGCTTCGATGTTGGTGCAGGAGCCGCTAGTGGTGAACACCAGCGTCACTGGGTTACCCACATTGTCACGCAACTTGCGGCCCAGCGACTTCATCAAGTTGAGTTGGGTGTCTCCAACTTGCAAGTACACCGGATTGGGCAACGTGCTGCAGTCAGCAGCACGTGCTGCCGCTGGTTGCAGCGCGGCCAAGCCAGTGAGGGCGGCTACCGAAAGTGCGCAGGTGCGAGCCATGCTCATCGAAGTTCCTCCGAAGGGCACTGTAGCAAGATTTTGAGTGGCAGTGGTAGTTAGGTGGCAACGTCGACGAGGACCGGCGCGAGCACACGCTGCAAATCGGGTGGCGCGAGTTCAACCAGGAAGCCGCGGGCGCCGCCGTTAATGTAGATCTTGGGTAACTCGGCAATGGTTTGTTGCATGTACACCGGCATGGCTTTGCGCAGGCCGAACGGCGATGTGCCGCCAACTTGGTAGCCCGAATGGCGATCGGCAACCGCAGGCGCGCAAGGCGCAACACTTTTGCAGCCGATAAATCGTGCCAAGTTTTTCGCTGATACTTCTTTGTCGCCATGCATCAGGATGCACAACGGTGCATTACTTTCGTTTTCGAAAATCAAGGTCTTAATCACCAGGTGCTCGTCGACGCCGAGCGCTTTCGACGACGCTGCGGTGCCACCTTTAGGCTCCCAGCTGTAGGTGTGTGGAGTAAATGGCACATCGTTGGCGCGCAGCACCCGGATGGCCATGGTTACGACAACGCGCGACATGGCGCTATGTTGCCATAGTCACATTGATGCTGGGACTGGCGCTGGCAGCAAGATCTGTTCTATGATTTCCCATGGTCAAAGTTTGGAACCGCGTGCCACTGGTCAGCGCCCTTGCCAGCGCGCTTGCGCTCGCGGGTTGCGCGAACGACATGAGCGAAGGCATCGGCACCAGCA
>JAKQOD010000290.1 GCA_029565465.1 Deltaproteobacteria bacterium | reverse complement strand
AAATCTCGGCGTCGCAAAGCATTACGCTAAACCAAGCAATCATCGACGGGTCTGGCGCAGGTGGTGGCGGCGCGGCGTTTAGTGCAATTGCGAACGGCGGTGGTGGCGGTGGCGGTGCCGGCGGTTCGATCTTGCTCGAAGCGCCAGCGCTAACCGTAATGACGGGGCGGATCTACGCCAATGGCGGAGGCGGCGGCGGCGCTGCATCCTCAACCAATACAACGTCGGGCCAACCGGGTGTCGACGGCCGACGTTCGACGAGTGCCGCGCAAGGCGGCGCGGGCATCGGCCCTGGTGGCAATGGCGGCACCTCCGTGGCACCGGTGCCGCCAACCGACGGTCCCAATAACAGCGGTGGCGGCGGTGGCGCCGGCGGCCGCATTATCATCCGTGCCCAAAAACTGATGGGCGCCGCATCCTCATCGCCGGCGACCCAGTCGTTTGACTTGCTAACAGAGTAGCTGCTGGACGCTCGCGTCTACCACCACTTGTTGTCCATGCCGTACAGCACAACTGACAAGACCACGGCCGCCAGCGCTTCACCCGCAATCAGGCCCGAAGCCAGCGGGGTTGAATATTTCTCATGCGACTTGCGGTGCCCCATAAACCAGATGGTTGCAAGGACGCCGCCGACGAACATGGTCGAAATCACCGAGAACGGCACCAAAATACCAATGCCAATACCCGTTGGTGACGGCACCCATTTTTTGAGCTTGGGCTTGTCTTCGAGCACGGTCAAAATCACGCCGAGCAATGCGAAAATGCCAAGCGCCCACAACGTCGACGACGGCAACGCGCTAAAGCCCTGTTCAAGCAACTGCGCGAAGTACGCCCATTTTTTGGAAATCGGCGAGCTCAGCTCGGCCTTTTTGATCACGTTGCCTTGCGGGTCAACCTGGTCAATCAAACCGTAGGTGCGAATAAACAGTGGATACATCCACGAAACGGCAGCAGCCCCAATCGGCACTGCCAGCAGCTGCACGATCGTCATCGCACGCGGCGTCGAGTTGATGATGTAGCCAGCTTTGTAGTCCTGCATGATCGCTTCCGACGACGTGGCGATCGTGCCAGTCGTGCCGCTCGACACCATGTTGGCAACCGTGTTGCCAGGTGCGATGGCGGCGAACAAGCCTTGCATCATGTTGGACAAGGCGCTGATCGGGCCCCAGCTGGTTTCGCCCAACACGCGCAGGCCAACTAGCATGAGTGGAATCGACGCGACGGTCGCGAGCAACGTTGCCCAAATAGGCATGTCCAACAATTCTTTTTGCACCACACACAACAACACCGTGCAAATCAACACGCCGATGCCAACCCACTTGATCGGGAAGTCGCCCGATTCGATCTTGGCACTGCGCAAGCTCGAGAACGTGCGCACCAAAACGCGCCAGCGCAGCGCAAGTGCCGTGAGGCCACCAGCAACCAACATGCCAGTTGCTGGCCACATCACCCACGTCAACACGGTGTTGCGATTTGGATCCGCCGGAATCACACCGTGATCAACCAGCATGCCCGGCACGATCACCCAACCGAGCAAGCCACCGAGCAACATGCTCGCACACACGCGCAAGCCAATTAGCATGCCCGAGCCAATGCTGAGCACCGAGTACGAAACCCCAACGCCCATCTTGGCGAGCACAACGGTAGAAACCACCGCTGCCGATTCCCAGCCTTCTGGGATCGATGCGAACGACATGTTGCTGTCTTTGCGGAACACCATCAGCAACGCCGACAACAGCGCACCGAACATCAATGCGGCAGCGGCTTGGCGCGCAGCGGCACCAAGCGCTTCAAACGAATTGGCGCCGGTGCGGACTTCGGCTTTGGCAATCGCGTCCGTCGCCCGCGGCGGATCGAGCACGACCAAGGTTTCGGCAGTCGCCAAACCGTCTGCGAATGGCAATTTCTCGTCGACAATGAAGTGTTGACGCAACGGTACCGCAAGTAAAACGCCAAGCGTGCAAGCGGTGGTCAACCACAAGAACGATGTCAATGGCGTCAGCTCAATGTGGAACTTACCGTGGCTCGCAGCTCGCAAAATATCAAAGGCACCGAGCAACACACACATGAAAGCGGTTTGCGCTGCGCTGGTACCAGCGGTTTGCACGATGTTGTTTTGCCAACGGTCGTACTGCTTGTGGCTCAACAAATTCAAAAACAAGTAGCCGAGAAACGCTGCAACCACCGAGACATTGGGGCCAAAGCCTAACTTGAGCACCATGTACGGGTACGACGCGCCCATGATTGCAGCGACAAGCGCGCTGGCAATCAACACGCGTACATTGATTTCGGGCCCCCGCCGCTGGGCGGTATCCGGAAGCGGTTCGATATTCGTAGGTTCGGCGCCTGAATGACTCACCTAGGTGGAATAGACCGGCCCTGCCCCCGCTCGCAAGTGCCGTGGCAAAGGGTTTGGCTGGGGTGTGGCGCGCGATACATTGCCGGTAGTGGCAGGTAATGTGGCGGTGGCAGGAGGCAGTGGCAGGTGGCGATGACGGTGACGGAGATGGTGGCGGTGACGGTGGCGGTGACGGTGACGGTGAACGATCACCTCACAGATGCTTTCGATGGAGCAAGGTGGCGCTTCGAACCAGCGCACTGCGGTTGGCAGCACAGCCCGCGGACGCACTGCGGGACAACAAGTTGCGCTGCGCCGCCCGACGTGACCGTCGAACTGCAGCGGCGGCGCGCTCCGTCACGTCCACGCGTCGTCACCGCAGCACCAAAGCAATGCAGCACCGCAAGCACCACAGGCACCGCAAGCACACCGCAGCATCGGACCGCCGTAAAGCGATGCGCCTGTGCCGTCGAGCGCTACCCTCGTCGTCGCGCCAAGTACCGCTCTGCTTTCGCGGCTGCTTCGTCGGACAAAGACCAGCTGCGCCCAGTCGGCCATGCAATGCCTTGGCGCCGCAGCCACGCTGACGAATACGGCTCGATCCAATGCTTCGCTTCAAGGATTTGCCGTGTGACGTCGAGATGTTTCGGCGTGACGGCGATCCACGCAGCTTATGGCGCAACGCGAATCGACACGCCATCGATTGGCAGCTGAACCATCCCCCACTTTTTCTTTGCCACGCTCATTTTGATTGGGCCAATATGTAGTTACGGGGCGAAAGGCAAAGGAGCGCACCGACAATGGAATCACAAGAATCGGCAGGCGGCGCAGCCCGCGGCTGTGCGGCCAACCGCAGCGCGCTCGTTCGAAGCACCACCTAGCTCCATCGAAAGCATCTGGGAGGTTACCGTTCACCTAACCGCCTCCGGCGCTTCGCCCCGGACTTCGGGGGATTGCCCATGCCTTCCCGCGGCCGTGCCCCTTGCCCGTGCCCTTGTCGTGTCCGTGTCCGTGTCCGTGCCAGTGTCCGTGTCCGTGTCCTTGCCCGTGTCCGTGCCAGTGCCAGTGCCAGTGCCAGTGTCCGTGTCCCTGCCCCTGCCCCTGCCCCTGCCCGCGTCCGCGTCCCTGGCCCTGTCCCTGTCCCACATCGCAATGCGTGCCCCGCTTCGTGGCCAAAATGGCAGCCCCACCGCATTTCCCGCTGTCATAACGTCAACTTTTTCGACGACGGCAATTTTCTTGCGTTTGCATCGAACAAGGCAAATGCTGCCACCATGAGCTTACGCTTCCGGCCACTTTCACTATGTGGCGCAACCACCCTAGCGGCGAGCGCCCTGCTCGTTATCCCTGCCGGCACGGCCGTCGCGGATGGCTTGACCAACAACCTCGGCCCTCGCGAAATCGCCGTCGGTGAAGCCTTGCGTGGTGGCTCGATTGGCGCATCCGCCATCACCCTCAATCCTGCTGGCGTCGCACTCAATCATGAGCTTGTGTTCGAGGCGGGCTTCGGGTACCGCCCGGCCGATTCGGCTTCGTTGTTCACCGCAAGCGCCTGCGATTCCACGGGCGCAATTCCAGGCTGTTTTTTCTACAACTACGCAGGCAGCAATCCCGAACTAGCTGGCATGACCAGCGATCGCACGGCCCATACCGCGGGCCTGACCCTCGCGCGCACGCTGTCGCCACGCGTGATGATCGGGTCCACCGTGCGCTATCTCAATTTTAAATCAAATGTCATGGGCGAAACTGGCGCCGCCGGCTTCAATTGGGACGCTGGCATGGCCGTGCGCTTAACCGAGATGGTTAATATCGGCCTCACCGGCCACAACTTGTGGGGAACCACATCCACCGAGTTCCCGCGTGCTGTTGGAGCCGGCGTCTTGTTCCGCCCCGCCCCCTCCATCACAGCGACCTTTGACTCCCGCTGGAAGCTCGACGGCAACGGCAAAACCGGTCGTTTTGGTGGCGGCCTCGAGTACTTCCTATCGCCTGGGAACGGCCAAACCGGTTACCCATTGCGCGCTGGCGTGTTGTACGACCGCGCGCTTGGTGGCACGTACGTTTCTGGCGGCTTTGGCGTCGCCGGCATGAAGATGGGCCTCGACGTCGCAGCTCGGCGCATGGTGAAGGGTGGCGATGAAACCACGATTATCGCTAGCCTACGCTTCTACGGCCCACGGGTTGCCGCTGGCGAACCGTTCGCCCAGCAGTAAGCCCGACGCTACTTCTTCTTTGCTGCGGTTGCGCGAGGCGCTCGTTTCTTTGGCGCTTTTTTCGCAGCTGCGGCTTCTTCGGCGATGTCCTGCGCTTTTTGATACTGCAGTCGACGAATGGCGCGCAACCGCATGCTGCGGTCGAGTTTTGGCGCAAAGCCGCTGGTGTGGATTTCCGGCACGATGCCAGCACGTGCCGATGCGTCTTCTTTAAGCAGCATCGCGCGAATCTGGTCAGTCGACGACTGCGCCCGCAACCGGGCAATTGTCACGGGATTGCGCAACGCCCGGGCTAAACGACCCAAAATCGGCAAGTGCAAGCGGTCGTACTTGAGCCCCAACAAGAAGAACAGATGCGTCGGCCGGCCATCGGGAGCGCCGAAATCGATGCCTTCCCATGAGCGCCCAACGATGACAAATGGCTTGGCAATTTTGCCTTTGTCTTTGGTGCGAGTATGTAAAAACGCAACCCCGCCTTCCATGGCGGTCGACGACAACGACTCGCGTTCAACGACGGCGCCAACGAACCAAGGCTTGTCGTTCAACCATTTGTTGGTGTAAGCGCGGCTGGCTAATTCTTCGATCACGCCAAGGGAGTTTTTGGCTCGCAGCGTCGGAATGATCGCTTGTTCCGGCAACAGGTCTTCGAGCGGCAACTTCATGCCGTCAGGCACCGCTGCGAAGTCTTCGTCTTCGCCTACTAACTGTTCTTCAATCCACTTGTCGATCTGAGCGCGCTTAAAACGCCACTGCTTTTCGATTTGAACGCCAGGGATTTTCCCAGCGGAGACCAGCTTGCCTACCGTGCCCTCATCGAGGTGCAGGTAGACCGCTAGGTCTTGCATAGAGAGTAGCTGCTCTTCCGCGCTTTGCTTTTTGGCCATTAGGTACCTAAGAATGTAAGTTTAGGCGTCAAAACAGCGCACGCAAAGCCAAGCCGGCGTAAGATTTCGGTGTGCGAGCCGCTAAATGGTCATTGCGCCGGGCCAGATCGCTGGTTGGAGGCAAGTTCTTGTTCATCGGCGGCCTGATCGGGTTCGTCGGGTTCGCATGGCTGGTTGAGCGTATCTTTGGCCTCAATCGCCCCTTGAGCCTGGGTCCGATGCTCGCAGTGGTCATGTCCATTGTCCCAGCCGCGCTGTGGTTGGGGTTCTTCTATTTGTGGGACCGCCATGAGCCCGAACCGCGCCACTTGGTGGCTGGGGTGTTCGCCTTGGGCTTATTCATCGCTGGCCCGCTTTCTGATTTTATCCGGACCCAAGCGGTGCCACCACTGGGCCTTGAGCCGCAGAGCACTAGCCTGTTATCCCTAGACCACATCGTCTACGCCGTGCTTGTGCTTGGCCTTGCACAAGAGGTCTGCAAGTACGCGGTCGTGCGCTACTCGGTCTACTTGTCGAAAGAATTCGACGAACCGATGGATGGCGTGGTGTACATGATGGCAGTCGGCACCGGTTTTGCCACGTGGGACAACTATCACCAGCTGTCGGCGCTCGGTAACAACGTCTTCCTTTCGATTGGCGCGGCCAAAGCGGTGGTTAACACGCTG
>JAKQOD010000288.1 GCA_029565465.1 Deltaproteobacteria bacterium | reverse complement strand
TTCGAAATGAACTTTGATCGGGAAGTACTACCCTCCGACCCGCTCGCGAAATGACAACATGTTGCAGTTCAAAAGTCCAAAGCTCTGCGAAAGTAGACGCGTCGCTTGTACGCGTCTGAACACTAGAAAATGGCCTCAATGAGTCACCAACGCCTGCTTGATAGCCTGACCACATTTTTTGCCGCGCACTCGGTGGTGTTCTGGCATGACATCGAGGCCGAGTTCGCCGCGGTCGTGGACGAGTTGATCCTTGATGGAGTGACGTTGCTCAGGCTGGACGACGTGCCTGCACTTCAGGCGAAGATCGCGATTGAGCGAGGTGCCGCGCAACGATGGTTGCTCTACAGCACGCAACCCGAGCCCGAGCCGGCGCGCGACTGGTTGCTGGACGTGCGACTGCGAAGCAAAACATTTCGCGCCGACTCAGCCTCCATCTTGCTTGAAGACTTGGGGCTGGCGACGCAGTCGCTGCGCCAGCATTTGAAAGAGCGCAGCAAATTCTTGCGCGCAAAGGATCGCGTTGAGCGCCTTAAGCGACTGGTGCAGCCGGGGGACAGCGCGCTCGACCTTGATCGCAAAATGCTCGCTGTGTTGACTCGGGCGGATCAGCCTGACTTGTTTGCGATGCTGCAACGGTTGTACGCGGCGTGCGTGGTTGATGGCGTTGCGGACTTGTCGGTACAGCCGAAGGCATGGCAAGACATAGCAGCCAACGATCTGACCGCGCCGTTTTGGAAATCGGCGCAAGCGCAGTTCGGTTATTCCGAGACCGAACCGTCGTTGCGCGATCTGTTGCTTCGCATTTTGGTAACGGACTTTTGCAGAGGTCTGGATGGTGACGTGCCGAGGAAGTTTGCGCACTTTGTGTTGCCTGATAGTGCACTTGCCGCGAACGCATCGTTGTTTGCAGCGCGGTGGCGCTCGGATCTTGCGTACTTCACAAGCTACAACGCCCTGGCGCGGGCTGTCGCCATCGACATTGATCTCGTAAGCGTACTTGCGGGGTTCACCGCCGAGCAGTTGGCGGAGTGCATGACGTTTGAAGACGTTGAGCTGCGCGTCGTGCAGGACTTAAAGCAGCGGATTGTCGACGGCGCAGGTGCGAACATGGACATGGTGCGCACGCTGATGGCGCGGCGACGCGATGGGCATTGGGCTAACGCGTTTCTCGCGAGCACGAACGACCGCACTCGCGCGCTCGCCGCGTGCTACGACGCGCTGGCTGCCGCTGCGGACTTCTTCAAATTGAAGGCCACGCATGCGGCGGGGTTTAGCTTCGTGGATGCAGGCACCGCGTTTGATCAGTATCGAACTGAGCTGTTTCGCTTTGATCAGCTATATCGGCACTTTCACTCCGCGGCCGACGCGGTGGAACCCACGGGGTGGGCGGTGCTTCATTCGCTCCGCGACACGATTGAAAATGCGTACTCGGGCTGGTTTATTCCGCAGCTAAGCGCGGCCTGGGCCAAGGTGATTGAGGGGCCGCAGGGTTTGTTGAGCCACTGGCGTTTGCCCGAGGCGATGCCGCAGCAGTTGTTTTTTGAGCGGAAAGTGTTGCCGCTTTACGACGGCGGTGCCAAGCGCGTGTTCGTGGTCATTTCAGACGCATTCCGGTTTGAAGTCGCCGATGAGTTGGTGCAGCAGACCAATAGCAAAAACCGCTTCAAAGCGTCGCTCGATTGCATGCTGGGAGTGCTGCCGAGCTACACGGCGCTGGGTATGGCGGCGCTGTTGCCGCACCAGTCTCTTGCGTACAAAGAAGGAGCCAACCTGGATGTGTTGGCCGACGGGCACTTGGTCGCAACGCTGGATCAGCGCAGCGCACATTTGAAGGAGTTTGGTGGCATCGCGGTGAAAGCTGAGGAGCTGCTGGCGTTGGGCAAGGACAAGGGCCGTGAGCTGGTGCGCGAGCATCGCTTGATTTATATCTATCACGACCGTATCGATATGACGGGCGATAAGCAGGCGTCGGAAACAAAAACCTTTGAAGCCGCAGCGCAGACCGTGCAGGAGCTCTCGCAGCTGCTGGGGTTCATCATCAACTCGCTCAATGGTTCGGCCGTTCTGGTCACAGCCGATCACGGATTCATGTATCAGGAGTCGGCTCTCGACGAATCTGATAAATCGACGCTTGATGACAAACCGGCGGGAACGTTGAAGGCGAAGAAGCGCTACCTGGTCGGGAAAAACCTGGGTGCGACTTCGAAAGCATGGTCTGGCAATACCAAAACCACGGCGGGCACCAGCGACGAAGGCAGCCTCGACTTTTGGGTGCCGAAAGGCGCGAGCCGGTTTCACTTCACCGGCGGAGCGCGTTTCGTGCATGGCAGTGCCATGCCGCAGGAAATCGTGGTGCCGGTGATCACCGTGCGCGAGAGCGAGACCGAGCAGGCCAAAACGAGGCCAGTGAACATCAGCCTGCTTGGCAATGCGGACAAGGTGGTGACCAACACGCAGCGATTTGAGTTCATCCAGACCGATGCCGTTTCGGAACGCGTGTTACCACGTTCGGTCGTGGTG
>JAKQOD010000244.1 GCA_029565465.1 Deltaproteobacteria bacterium | reverse complement strand
CCGCATTGCCAGCTTGGCGCTGGCCTGCAGCGGCAGTTGCAGCACCGGTCGCTGCCCCAGTTGCAGCGTTGACCGTTTGCGAAAGCTTGGCTTTTTCGCGTGCCACCGTTTCGCGATGCACAGCTTGCGCAGCTTGCGCTTGCGCCAACGCAGTAGCGCCGGTCGTCGACGGTTGTTGCGCTTTGGCACTATCGACGTGCGCACGTGCCGCGGTTAGCTGTTGTGCGCTTGTCGCGGTTGTCTTCTGCTGAGCCGTCGTCGCGTCGTTGGTAAGCTGCTGAGCGACCGTACCGGTTGCGGCGGCCATTTGCGCAGGCGCTTGCGCATTGAGCTGCGCGGTGCCTTGTTGTTCGATCTGGGCAATCGCAGCTTCGCGGCTTGGCACGCCGTGGTGCTTTGCACCGTTGGCAGGCGGCGGCACTGGCGATTGTGGTGCCACAAAGGTTGGTGCTGCAAGGCTAGTTAGCTGTGCTGCTTGTGCTTGTGCTTGCGCAAACTGCCCGGCTGCTGTGGTTTGAGCGGCCACCACCGCAGCGTCGGAAAACGGTGGAATCGCCGCTAGGTCGGCTTGCCGTTTGGCGTCGAGCGCTGCAAAACGTGCGGCATCGATTGGCTTAAGGTCTTGCGGCAAGCGGCCAACCGCTTGGGCGCCAACATTGGTGACGGCCGGGCTCAACGTTGCAGGCGCAACAGCTGCGCTTGCCGAACTAACCGCAGCTCGCCCGGTCGCAACTGGCGCGACCAACGTTGCTGGTGATTGCAACACAGGTCCTGGCTGGCTCAGCAGCGCCTGACGATTTGTAGCCGCTTGCTGTGCCAACGTTGCTAACTGTTGTGTCGCTTGGTTGCCAATGTTACGGGTTGTCGCCGTCGCTGCGGAGTTCGCTGCGACTCCTTGGGTGCGGCCGCTTTGCAAAGTTTGATTGCGTGGCGCATCGCTTGAGCGTGCGGTTTGCGCTAACGCGGGCGTAATGCTGGCACGTTCAGCGGCGATCTGCGCACGTGAATTGCTTGCAACTTGGCGCGTGCCTGCAGCTTCCGAACCGATCGAAGTTTTTGCAGCACTGCGATCGGGTTGCAGGCTCACCGTCGATGGAACTAACCCGGCTGGATTTGGTGGCGTATCACCACTGGTGCGGGCGACTGCTGGGACATTCGGTGCCGGCGCGGTTTGCAGCGGCGATTGCGCAACGCCAGCGCGAGCAGGCGTTGGTGCAACCTGTGGCGTTGGCGCTGCTGCAGGTAGCGGTGCGGCAGCGGCAGGCTTGGGCGCTTGCAATGCAGCACCAGCATTATGGGTGATCGGAGCTGGCGCGGTTGTGGTTGCAGCAACGGCGGCATTGCGTGCGATTGACTGACGGGGCACGACGATGCCACTAACATTGGCGTTGGCTGGGCGGGCACGACGAGGCGCCGGTTGGCCAGCTTGTAACGGTTCGACCGAACCACGACGCGACGCTGGCCGAACGGCAGGCGCAGGCGCAGGCGCAGCTGCGGTGGGCGCTGGCAAATCTGTGGTTGGCGCAGGCCCAAGCATCTGCTCAACCGGTACTTGGGCTGGCATCTGCTCGTCGGCGCGGCCGCGAATTTCGACGTTAGGTTGGGTTACCGTTCCACCATCAGGCGACGGGGTCGTGGTCGGTGGAGCGCTAACAACCGCAGGCACCACGTCGTTGCCCTGGATGGCAAACTTGGCAGCCGGTGCAGGCGACCGCGTGCGCGTAGCAGCGTCGGCGTTGAGTGCTTGCGGAGCACGTGCCGCGACTGGATTGTTATCCGCCAGCGCAACCAGCGACTGCGCGGGCCCGTCGGTGTGATGCTGTTCATGACTGCTGGCAATCTGCTTGCCGGCCACTTTCAAATCGTAGTCATGACCGCTATCGACCGAGCCATCGCGATGTTTTTCGATCTGCCCACTCGCCGTACCGTCGATAACTTTGCCTGCTTTGATAGCTGCATCACCGGCTGCGCCAGCGGTAACCACGCCATCGGCAGCGCGCTCAATGTGC
This sequence comes from Deltaproteobacteria bacterium, assembly GCA_029565465.1. Lineage (GTDB taxonomy): Bacteria > Myxococcota_A > Polyangia > Haliangiales > Haliangiaceae > JABFXX01. The sequence continues at coordinate 1,693 of JAKQOD010000244.1, read as the reverse complement.
CCAGTCGCGTTGGCCTTTAACGGGCCAAGTTTGGCGTGGGCTTCACCGTTCGCTTGTGCCGTTACTGCACCATCGGCCCCACGCGCTACATCACCGGTTGCTCTTGCGGTTAACGGCCCCAACTTGGCATCAGCTTCGCCATGCGCGTTGCCAGTCCACGTACCATCCGCAGCGCGGGTGGCATTTGCATTGGCCTGCATTTGCACGGGACCAAAGTCACCTTGCGCCGCAGCTTGGGCATCGCCTGTGACTCGGCCATCGGCGCCACGTACAGCGTTGGCACTAGCCGCCATCTGCAGCGGGCCGAAATCGCCTTGCGCCGCACCATGGGCATCGCCGATCCAGGTGCCGTCCGCGGCACGTGCCGCATGCGCATCGGCCTGCATTTGCACCGGGCCGAAGTCACCTTGCGCCGCACCACGTGCGTCGCCAGTCCACGTGCCGTCTGCGGCCCGTGCCGCACTGGCGTTAGCCTGCATTTGCACGGGGCCAAAATCGCCGTACGCGGCACCGCGTGCGTCGCCAGTCCACGTACCATCTGCGGCCCGTGCCGCACTGGCGTTAGCCTGCATTTGCACGGGGCCAAAATCGCCGTATGCCGCACCTTGTGCGTCGCCGGTCCACGTCCCGTCTGCGGCACGCGTTGCGTTGCCATTGACTTGTGCAGATAACGGACCAAATGTTGCGTTGGCGCCAGCATGCACATCACTCGTCACGGCGCCGTTGGCATCGCGATGCACGTTACCCATTGCAGATACGCCCAAGCCACCGATATTGGCTCGGCCATACCCGTTTGCGTCAGCTGTAACTTCGCCGTCGGCATTGCGCTCGATCGTGCCGAAACCGCCAGCGCTAAGCCCACCAGCTTGGACGTGGCCAGAACCTTGCGCACGCGCAGTTACTCGGCCGTCGGCATCTCGCTCAGCATGACCATTAACACCTGCGCGCAATCCGCCTGCGTTGATGTCGGCGTCTACATCGCCGCTGCTGGTCACCCGACCATCGCGATCAACGTGCAGCTCACCGGTTGCCGAACCGGACAATGGCCCGGTGCCGCCAGCTATACCGCCGTGCGCGGTAATGCCATCGCGGCCAACGGTAAGGTCAGCACTCGCGGGACCACCGCCACCAACGCCAAGATGAACGCCACTGCTATCGATCGATAGCGACGGCGCACCACGTCCGCCGCCAAGCAAATTGCCGCCGAAACCACCGATGTTGCTCAACGTGCCGAGCGCATCAAAAACGCCGTTGGCGAGATTCGCACCACCGTTACGTTCCGCAGCGGCAGGCGCCGCACCCATATCAGTTTCGGCCTGGGTCGGCTGCGCCACGAACGATGGCGTGCCACCGTTGATGCCAAGCGCCGATGGATCCATAACGCCGCGAGCTTGATTGAGCAGCCCTTGGAAATCTTCTCCGCACGACCATCGCACAAGACAGAGAAAGTTGCCGCCTCGACCGCGAAGGTCATAGCAACCAATAGTGACGCGATCAATGTCGCCTTAACATTTTTCATTCGGCTTAGCTGGTGCTCCATTCAATCGCATCGAGGCTGAAGCCTGACCGAAGCTCCAGCATTCTCAACGTTGTTTGTAGGATTTGCTCAGAGAAGCGCTGCGCTGTCAACAGCAGGCGCCCGGCAAGGCGGTGACAAAGCGCTAAACGCGACGGCTCATCCCGCCGTCATCGG
>JAKQOD010000226.1 GCA_029565465.1 Deltaproteobacteria bacterium | reverse complement strand
CGGTGTGATGGCTTCAACCTGGGCGTGGCTCGCGGCGAGGTCGAGCACCGCGACGATCGGTGCGCCTTCACACGCGGCGATGAGCAGGACATGCGAAGCGGTTGCTAGTCCGGGCGCCGGACCAATACGCCCACTAATGCGAACACCATTGCCGCTGGCATCGCTGTGCAGTTGCAGGGTGCCAGTGCTGTCGCGGACGGTCGTTGCGATGCTGCCGTTTGCGAGTGCCGCGAATAGTTCGCTTTGCAACGCCGGCGAACCCCATTGCGCAACCGCCAGCGCTGGCTCAACGTTGCTTTCGAATAACGCCGCGGTGGCAGCACAGCCGCGGCCAAGTTCGTAGCTGCGCAACGCACGTGTGAGATGGTTGTACGGTCCGTCGAGCATGCCGCCAACGCTGACCGGCACTGCGTCGACGAAAAAGCCGAGCTCGGTGCCCGCCGACAGCAGCTTCGGTGGCACCACGCCCGACGTGTCAGCACTAGCGGACCATGCGCGGATCTCGCGTTCGGCGAAGCGCCGCACCGTCGAGACGATCAATTCTTGCTCGCTATCCAGCGCAAAGTTCATGTGCATGCAATACCGCAAAAGCTTGCAGCTGCGTTGTTGCAGCGAGGTTACAAATGATTTGGTCGCCGCGCCGTTGGTGCGCTTGCGTTTGTGCCAGGGCACAAATTCCGCTGGTGCACCGGCTGCAAGCGCTGCTGGGTGCTACGATGCCGTCATGAAATCTCTGAGTTTTACGCCTGCGTCGCGAGCTGCGCTGGCCCTGCTGCTCGCTGTAACGACTGCTTGCGCTGATGATCCGCAGCCGTCGGCTCCGCGTGCTGGCGACCGCGCTGGCCTGGTCGTGACCGACGTTGCCGACGATGGCTCACCGCGCTTGGTTCGCGCGACCTCAATGATTGCTGCGCCGAAAGACGCTGCGCCACCAGCCGCTGCACGTGCTCACCTCGCAACATACGCGCGCGCTTTCAACCTACCGGCCGAGGCCGTTGCAGCGCTGCAGCTACAGCGGGTCCATCGCCTACAAGGCGGTGCGACCGTCGTTACGCTGCAACCAGTGGTCGATGGACTCGAGGTGTTTCGCGGCGAGGTGGCCGTGTTGATGCGCGCCAATAACTCGCTGGTTGCGATCAAAGGCGCGCCTCGGCGCGGCGCGTTGCCAACGGCTCGCGTGCGCGCGACGGACCAGCGCTTGGCCGTTGCCGACGCAGTGGCGATCGCGCTTGCCGACTATAGTGGGCAAGCGGTCACGGCCGCGGATGTTATCGACCGCGGCTTACGCAACGGCGATTTTGCGCGCGGCGAGCGCTTGCTCAACCTGCGGTCGACGGCAGCGTTGAAACTTGCGCAACCGGTCCGTGCACGGTTGATGCTTTTTGCCGATGGCGGCAGCCTGGTTCCGGTTTGGTGGGTCGAAGCGTGGGCCGTGAAGCGTGGCAGCCATTCGGATCAAACCGGCGTTTTCGTCGCCGTGGTCGATGCCCGCAATGGCCACATCCACGTGCGTGAAGATCGTAACGCGTCGGAGAGTTTCAATTTTCGGGTTTGGCAAAACGGCGCTGACAAACGCCCGGCAGACGGTCCAAGCATGGATTTTACGCCTCATCCGGCTGGCGTCGCGAACGGCAGCGTCCCTACCTTCATCGCTCCCACATTGACGGCCATGGCTGGCTTTAACCACAATCCTCAGAACACTGCCGATTCGTGGTTGCCGACTGGTGCGACCAATAGCGTGGGCAACAACGCGGATGTCTATACCGATGATGATTCGCCAGATGGCTTTTCACCTGGTGATCTTCGCGCGTCGGTCACGGCGCCCAATTCATTCGATTATACCTACAATGTAGCGGCCGAGCCGCAAGGTTCCACTCAGCAGCGTGCGGCCGCCATCGTGCAAGCGTTCTACACCGTCAATTGGCTGCACGATTGGTGGTACGACTCCGGTTTCAACGAAGCGGCAGGCAACGCCCAAGCCGACAACTTTGGCCGCGGTGGCTTCGGCGGCGACGTCATGCACGTCGAAACCCAGAACGGTGCTGCCTCGGACTTACGCAACAACGCCAATATGAGCACCGCCTCCGACGGCACGTCGCCGCGCATGCAGATCTTTTTGTGGTCTGGCAGCAACGACGCAACACTCACGGTCACACCGGGGGGCAATCTGGCAACCACTGGCGCTGAGTTTGGGCCACCAGCAAGCAACGTAACTGGCACCATCGTGCTTGCCAACGACGGCACTGCACCAGTGACTGACGCGTGCCAGCCAATTGCAAATAACGTCGCCGGCAAGATCGTCCTGATCGATCGCGGTGCATGCCCCTTCACAGTGAAGGCTGTTGCAGCGGAAGCCGCTGGCGCAATTGCGGTCATCATTGCAAACAATGTTGTCAACGGTGGGGCAATGACGATGGGTCAGAGCCAACCGCCCACCACGGTTAACATTCCAGCAACCGCGATCAGCTTAGAAACTGGCAACGCCCTCAAGGCAGCTTTGGCCAACGGTACGGTTACCGCCACGATGGTGCGTACCGCCACCGTCGAGCGGGATGGTGCGCTTGACAGCAGCGTGGTTGCTCATGAGTGGGGCCACTACTTGCACCATCGGCTCGCGTCTTGTGGGATGCCACAGTGCGCCGCGATGAGCGAAGGTTGGGCGGATTTCGTCGCGTTGCATATGGCAATGCAGCCTGGCGACAACCTCGACGGCACGTTTGCGCTAGCGCAATATGCAACGGCTGGTTCGAGCGACGCGTTCTTTGGCCTGCGGCGTGCGCCATACGCCCTCGACACGGCGAAAAATGGTTTTACCTTTAAGCACATTGCCGACGGTGCCGAGTTGCCTGCAATACCACTGCGTACGACTGGCGGGCCAAATTCTGAAGTCCACAATGCCGGCGAAATCTGGGCCGAGTGGCTATTCGAAGCTTACGTCGCATTGCTCAAAACGACCCAGGTTGCCAATCCTACGCGCACCTTCGATCAGGTGCGGCGCGCGATGGGCGATTACATCGTCGCAGGGCTGGAAATGACACCACCTGATGCAACCTTCACCGAACAACGCGATGCTGTGTTGACGGCTGCGGCGGCGGTATCCGACGCCGATGCTGCTGTGATGGCCGCGGCTTTTGCGCGGCGTGGTGGTGGCAGTTGCGCGCAATCTCCGCCGCGCACTTCAAGTTCATTTGTTGGTGTCGTCGAAGATTTCGCGCTTGCCCCTGCGGTTACCATCACCGATGCCAAACTCGACGAAACGATCAAGTCTTGCGATCAGGACGGTGTGTTGGATCGTGGCGAAGCCGGTCGCCTCACCATGACCGTGCACAACAGCGGCGCCGCCACGCTGACTGGTGCGACGCTATTACCAACCACCACCACGGCAGGCGTGACGCTGCCAACCGCGCCGATTGTTGTGCCGGACATCGCGCCATTTCAGTCTGCCACCATCGCTTTTGACGTTTCGCTTGGCGTCGACATCGCGCCGCAAGCGAACTTGCAGGTTGCGCTTGCAGTGAACGCACCAGGCGCATGCAGCCCATCGTCGACGATCGCGTTCACCCAGCAAGTAAATCTTGATCTCAGCGTCGCGTCATCAGCGACTGATCACGTTGAAACCCAAGGTACGGAGTGGACGCTAACCGGCGCCAACGCAACCGACATTTGGGCGCGCGTTACAAGCGATGCGGGCAGCCGGGTTTGGCATGCCGTCGATTTTCCAAGTCTCTCCGACAGCGCCTTGGTGTCGCCGGATCTCATGGTCAGCTCTACCGAACCGTTGCAGCTTACGTTCAAAGAGCGGCACGATTTTGAAGTTACGACGGAAGGCCCAACCACCACATATTTTGATGGCGCGGTTATCGAAATCTCGACTGATGCTGGCCAAAACTGGACCGACATTGGCGGCGCTGCGTACGGAGGCACGATCACCAACATCAGTGGCAATCCGCTGGCCAATCGCACGGCGCTGGTTGGCAAAAATGCGGCATTCCCCGCGTTCGATACGGTCGCCCTAAATCTCGGTACGACCTACGCTGGCAAAACTGTGAAAGTCCGGTTTCGGCTCGGCACTGATCAAGCTGGCGCTGCCACCGCGTGGGAGATCGATGATATCGCGTTCACGGGCATCACCAACACACCGTTTTCAAACAATGTTGATAACGTTGGGACGTGTGACAAGGGCAGCGACGACCCGAATGCAATGTCCGACGGTGGCTGCTGTCAGGTTGACGGCAACCGCAATCGCGACGCGGCAGGGGCTGCCGCGATGGCGTCGCTGATTATGCTGGTAGTGCTGCGTCGGCGTCGGCAAGTCCGCTGATCTTGCCGATCCGCACCGTGAAATGTCCGCGGTTATCGCGACGCGCGTTGCCGCTTGATGTTAGACACCGTGCCTGTGCGTTACTCTACGTTGTTGATTGATCTCGATCACACGCTGCTTGATACCGATGCATCGGAGGCCGCTGCATTCGACTCGGCCATGCGTAGCGCTGGCGTCGATGATCCGGCCGCGCACCTACCGGCGTATCATCAAATCAATCGCACGCTTTGGGCCGCGGTGGAACGCGGCGAAATCGCCACCGCCGATGTGCGTACCGCGCGGTTTGAACAGTTGGTGCAGCAGGTTGGCCTCGCTGCTGATCCGCTGCAGCTCGCCGACGATTTTGTCGCCGGCCTCGGCAACAACGGCGAATTGTATCCTGGGGCGCGGGCCGTGCTCGAAGCATTGATTGCCCTGCCAGGCGTGCGCTTGGCGTTGTTAACCAATGGGCTCAGCGAAGTGCAACGCGTCCGGGTTAATCGCCTTGAACTCGAACGGTATTTTGGCGCGATCGTAATTTCGTCGGAGATTGGCGCAGCGAAACCAGCGCCTGCCATCTACGACGCCGCCTTTGCGATGCTTGGTGGACCGGCCAAAGCCGGTGCGTTGATGGTTGGCGATAGCCTGACCTCGGATATCCAAGGTGGGCGCAACTACGGTATTGCCACCTGTTGGTACAATCCGCAGCGGCGCGCCGACGCAGCGGCCGCCAGCCTCGTCGACTACGATATCGCCACGCTCGACGCGCTGCTCGCCGTGGTGCAAGGGTAGCCAGCGTATGCTCGAGCTGGTCAAGCGACTTACCCAAGCCGGCGGCACATTTCGCAAAGCCTCGCCAACCGATGTGCGCGCGATGCGGCAAGGGCTTGTCGGCGTGCTCGCTGCACATCCATATTTTGATTTTGTTGAGCACTACGGCATCTTCGAAGCGCCGCGCTACGCATTTCTGGCGCCGCACGATGTGTTGGCGGCGCGGGTGTATCAACAAGAGTTCTTCGAAGGTGCATCGTTCGGTGATGCGCCCGAAGACGAAGCGAATCTGGCGCAAGAGCAAGCGTTTCGCGCCACCTTGGTCCCGTTTCAATACGCTGCAAGCCGCCGCGATTATTTTTGCGTAGCGACCGCGAATACCACCAATGCCGGGCCGCTTATTATCGATATCTACCACGACGATTTTGACCTCGTCAGTAGTGGCGATGCGCTGAGCAATCCGTTGCGTGCCACCGTCTACACCCGCGACTTTGCGCAACACCTTGCGTGGATAGCCGACCTGCTCGCTGGTACTGCTGATAAATACCCGCCGCTGTAGGCCGCTTGTTGGCTAATTCGTCGACGCTGGCATCGCCATGCGGCGGTTGTTACAAGCGGCGGCTTGCGGCCATTCTTCGAAGGTGATGGCCGCGGTTGGGTTCGCTGCGCTGTTCCA
>JAKQOD010000187.1 GCA_029565465.1 Deltaproteobacteria bacterium | reverse complement strand
CGCCCATCGGCGGGCGTGGGCCGCAACCTGCCATCATGGCGAACCACTTGCTCCCAGGCGAATCTGTAACATCGGATCTCCAAGGCAATGTTAGCTGGGCCGGCACGGCCGCAACGTCGGTGTCGCCAGGGTTGATTGGGCCACGTGTTACGGTAACAACGAGCGCTGGCAGCACTCCCACGGCGAGCTTGACACTGGCACCGAACGGCACAGCGGTGTGGTCTGTCACCACCGAAGCCGAAGAAGCTCAACTCGCTGCTTTTGTGCATGCCAACGTGGCTAAACAGTACGCCAAGGCGAATCTCAATCCAGGGTTGGCCTATTTAGAACGGCAACTGAGCGTTACCGTGAATGAATCTGGTAGCTGTAATGCGTATTCAACCGGCGACGATATTCACTTCTATCCGCGCGACCAACAGTGCGAAAATACCGGCCTGTTGGCCGATGTGGTCTATCATGAGTTTGGGCACTCATTGCATGCGAACTCGTTGGTGCGTGGCGCTGGCCAGTTTGATTCAGCATTGAGCGAGGGCTTGGCCGACTTTTTGGCAGCATCGATTACTGGCGACCCTGGCATGGGCCGCGGTTTTTTCTTCAGCAACGAAGCGTTACGCGACATCGATCCAACTAACCACGAAGCACGCTGGCCAAACGATCGGTCAACGGATCCACACGCGACCGGCGAAATTATCGGTGGTGCGCTCTGGGATATGCGCAAAGCGCTGATCACGAAGCTGGGCACCACCGCAGGTATTGCGCTCACCTCGAAGCTCTACTACGCAGTGATGCAACGCGCGCCGAATATTGAGTCGTCATTTATTGAAGTCCTCGCGGCCGACGATGACGACGGCGATGTCAGCAACGGCACACCCAACTTGTGCGAACTCATTAATGCGTTCAAGCCGCACGGGTTGGTTGATGTAGCGGCGATTACCGGCCTGCAGCCACCTGTGCGGGATGGTTTTAAACTGGCCGTCGCCACGAATGCCGGGAGCCAAGTCGCTTGTAATGTACCCACCATCGCTAGCGCCCAAGTGCAATGGAAAGTTCGTGGTGATGCCGCTGCGCAAGGCAACTTTGAGCTCGCCAATGGTGCTGCCGGTTGGACCGGCGAAATCCCCACCCAAGCAAACGGAAAGATCGTTCAATATCGTGTCAACGTGTCGTTCTCCGACGGCAGCGTGGTGTCGTATCCCAACAATCCGGTCGATCCGTTTTATGAATTCGCAGTCGATGAACGTCAGCCGATTTGGTGTGCCGATTTTGAAAGCGGCGCCAACGATTGGACCAAAACATCGACGTGGACGGTCGGTGCAACCGGCGCGGGCAAATACAATCCCAAAGCTGCATTTGCAGGCGCTAGCTTTTTAGGCCTCGCGCTGACGGGCAGCGGCCAGTACAAAGCACGGGCGACCGCGTCGGCCCAGAGCCCCGAAGTTGACGTTGCCGGCTTTAGCAACGTGCACTTGCAGTATCGGCGGTGGCTGTCGGTTGAAGACGGTTTCTTTGACCAAGCGAAGATTCTGGCAAACGGCACCAAGGTTTGGAGCAACTATGCCAGCGCCACGGATCCTGAGGACAACGGTCATCATCACGTTGATCAAGAATGGCGCTTCGTTGACTTGGACATTACCAACCAAGCCAAGAGCGGCAAGGTGAAGCTAAGTTTCGAACTCACCGCCGATGATGGCTTAAACTTTGGTGGTTGGAACCTCGACAATGTTTGTTTAGTCGGGACGCCGCTACAAGCGTGTGGCAACGGCACCACCGAAGGCGCCGAAAGTTGCGACGACGGCAACACGGCTGATGGCGACGGCTGTAGCGCAACCTGTAGCAACGAAGAAGGCGGCGGTGGTGGCGGCTGTAGCAGCAACGGCACGTCGCCTGCCAATTCGGCAATCGTGCTTTTGGCGCTTGCTGGCATGGGCTTGGCAGCACGCCGGCGACACGCTGCGTGATCCGCGTCGCAATGCAGCACGCTTGATGCTCACATCCCTGCTAGACTTCGGGGGTGCTTGTATTCGCTGCGACGATGGCTATAGCGTGTGCTGACCCGATGACCTTCGGTGCCGTGCCGAACGATGGGCTGCCCGACGACGTGGCATTTCAGGCTGCGATCGATAATGCGCTAACCGGCAGCCATGAGGTTTGCATTCCGTCGGGGGAGTGGACCATTACCAAACGGGCGCGCGCCTCGTTGCTCATCAACGGCGGGCCATTGCGTATGTACGGCACGGGCCCCTCGACCGTGTTGCGCATGACCGGCGATGGTGGTCGCGGGGATTGGTACGGGCTGGAAATTCGTAATGCCCACGACGTTGAGTTGCGTGACTTTACGCTGGATGCGGTTGCAACGTTCAATACCGAAGAACAAACCCATCTCGTGCAAATCGCTTTTGGTGCGCACGATGTGGTGCTGACCAATCTGGTGCTTGGGCCGATGCGGCGCGACGATCAGCCGGTTGGTGCCGGCGCTGGTGGCGATTGCATCCGTTTGCTGGGTGAAATCGACGCCCCCGTCGAGCGCATTACCATCAAGCAGTCGCAATTGTTGAACTGCGATCGCTCGGGGATTGCGCTGCAACGCGGCGTCCGCCATGTCGAAATTTCGCATTTGGATATTCTTGGCACCGGCGATTCGCCGATCGATTTTGAACCGACGGCGCCGGGGCCCATTGCGTACATCACGATGGCCGACTTATTCATCGACCGACCGGCTGACGCGCAAGGTGCGACGAGCATTGCGATCGCAGGCCATGGTGCTGATGTTGCAGATCATATCGTGGTCAAAGACAGCATCTTGCAAGGCGGTGGCATCTCGGTGCTTAACGCCGCCAACGTTGACATCTTGGACAACGACATCGCGCAAGGGCCAGGCGCTGGGGCAACGATTCGCATGCACCGGCGTGCATCCAATATTGTGATTACGCGCAACACCATTACCCGACGCGCGAACAACGAGCCTGGGCCGCTGATCTCAGCAACGCACAACAATGGCCTTGCGCCCAACGGCGTGCGTGTGGTGAATAACCAAATGCGGCAAGAAACTTCAGCGCCGGTGGTCGAGCTGCAGTCGATGACGAATTTTGAAATGGCCAAAAATGCTGTGCAATATGCGGGCGACGATGCCACGCAACCCATGGTGTGGGCGCGGTCTGTTATTGCTGACGTTGGCGGCATCACAATACGTGACAACAGTTTGCGCGGCAAAAGTGGTGCCCTGATGTGGGTGTCCGCACGAGATCGGGCGGTTGGCCGCATCGATATTTTGAACAATACAGCGAGCGATGTTGGCGCGACGTTGCGTTGTGAAGTCAACGACAAAGCCATGCACGCGCGGATCAAGCTCAGCAAGAACCGGGTTGGCAAGGCAACCCGCGTATGCGGTCCATGATCGGCGCTGTAATCGATAAGGCGGCATTCACAACGCGTAATCATGCAGGCTGCCGGCATGGCACGCGCTAACGAGCGCTGAGCAGGCACACTTCATCACATCAATGGGCTGGCCCGCGCGCGCAAATCGCGGATAGTGCTGCAACTCAGCAACGGCCGCGAAGGCATCACTGCCTTCACTCACCAACAACGGTAGGGCGGGGCGTTCTGCGCTCAGCGCCAAGATGCGTGACACCGCTCGCGCGATGTGAGTGCCTGCTGGAACAATATAGGCGTCACTCCGTTGCACGCTGAGTTGCGCGGCCTCCGCATCGTTGGTTGCGAGCGAGTAGAAGTGAAACATATAGTCGTGGTTGCCGATATGTAATGGCAACGCGAACAGCAGGCCGGTTGGCGTCTCGAAGCACTGTTCGGCTGAAAAATGTCCTGCCAGGGCTTTGATGAATTGGGTTGGGGCGTCGTTGTCGCCGAGGATGTAACAGCTCAGGTCGGCGTGGTTGATCGATGGCTGATAGAACACGTGGCTATTGTGCCCGATTTTGCACACATTGGCTGGCTGCCCGGTGCGTGCGTTCGGCGCGGTGAGTTGAAGTTAGGCCTGCCTCGCGGTACCGTGGCTGCAGAGGTGGATTCG
>JAKQOD010000144.1 GCA_029565465.1 Deltaproteobacteria bacterium | reverse complement strand
CAGCTCGACATTCCTGAAGCCTCGATGCTGCGGGCGCGCCTCGATCAGCTGCGCATGGTTTATCGCAACTGGGCCGACGAGACCGCGCGTATGTTCAATGCGCTGTGCCGGCGTGAAGGCTTCTTGCCGCCGGCCGAGCTGCAACAACGCACGTTGTTTGAAGACGTGGTAGTGCCTGCGGTAGCGGAAGACTTGACGGCCTATTTCATGGTTGACGCGCTGCGCTTCGAGATGGGGTTGCAGCTAGCAGACAGCTTGCGCGAAACCAAAACCGCCGAAGTCATGGTGGGCGCGCGCTTGGCCGAGCTTCCGACGGTGACCGAAGTCGGGATGAATGCGTTAGCGCCGGTGGCTCGTGCTGGCAAGCTCACGGTGGATTACAAAAACGGCAAGTTGCTTGGCTTTCGTGTCGGCGAGCTGCGTGTCGACGGGCCGGAAGATCGGCGGCGCGTAATTCACGATCGGATCGGCGGCGATGCGTGTCCGAAGTTGACCCTCGAAGAGGTTGGCGATCGCGACGCGACGAGCTTGCGCAAATCGTTGGCGCGGGCCAAGGCCGTGGTGGTGCATTGTGAAGGCATCGATAAGGCTGGCGAAAAAGGGGTTGGACTGGCGGTATTTGAGCGCGAGCTGCAGAACCTCCGTGCGGCGTGGCGAGTGCTGTACGAAGCCGGCGTGAAACGGTTTGTATTCACTGCCGATCATGGCTTTTTGTTGCACGACGACGTGACCCGCGATGCGCTGCCGCATGGCAAACAAACCGACCCACAGCGTCGGCACGTGCTAACCGAGCTGCGCCGCGAACAAGATGGCGAGATCTGTGTTAGCGCGAGTGAGCTGCAGTACGAAGGTGCCCAAGATGGAGTGAACCAGCGAGCGCTGGGCAGCGGGGGCGTTTTTCATGCTGCGTTCCCCGACGGTATTGCGCCATTTGATCGAGGCGCGCGCAGCAAGAACTTCGTCCACGGTGGCAACAGCCTGCAAGAGCGCGTGATCCCGGTGATCACGGTGCGGCATCGACACGCCGCCGGCGGTGAGAAGGTTTCGTATGAAGTGAACGCGCGTGGCGACTTGGCCGTGGCCGGGATGCACAGCTTGGTAGCTGTGGTCCAGCCGACCAAGCAGACCAACCTGGTGTATGGCAGCAGCGCCGAGATCGAGCTTGCGCTTGAAAGTGCCGACGAAGCTGGCGTGCACGTGGAGCTGTGCGATGTGCACCACGCGCGGCGCACTGGCGCTGGTGTAGTTGCTACCGTCGGTAAAGAGTTCCGGGTGTTCTTCCGCTTGACCGGCGATGTTGAAAGCCGCGCTGCGGTGCGGCTGCGCCCAGCAAGTCGCGTTACCGAAGTTACGCCGGGAGTTACAAAAGAACGATTCCAAGTGATTTTGCGGGCTCGGCCCGTGGTGGTTGAGCCGCCACCGTCGGCAGTGGCGGCGGCGGGCCCGCGCGATGCAACGCGTGGTGGGGGTGAATCCGGCGGCTCTGCTGTTGGGAAAGTTCCCCGGTCAGTACCGCCGCCATGGCTCGAGCAACTACCCACCGGTGTGCGCGACGTGTTTCGGCAGCTGGCCGATCATGGATCGATCAACGAGGAAGAAGCGACGCGTTTGCTCGGCGGACCACGCCAGTTCCGCGCGTTCAGCCGCGACCTCGACACCTACCGCGTGCAAGCGCCGTTCGGTATCCGAATTGAAGTGACCACAGGCACCAAGTGCTACATTCGCGGAGAGTTGGAAGGTTCATGATGCTGACCCAAAACGATGCCAAGCACGTCTTCAACCAACTGCGCGCCGGCTTAGTGCCAGAGCGCGGCCTCGACGCGTTGGCGGTTGGGGTTGGCAAGCCGCGCGACGAGTTACACCGGCAGCTTGAGCTTGTCCGCGACGGCAGTGGCAGCATTAAGTTTCTGCGCGGCGGCTACGGCTGCGGCAAAACGTTTATGGCGCGGCTGGCAATTGCCGATGCGCAAGCGCGCGGCTTCGTCACCAGCTTTGTGGTGGTTTCCGATAACGACTTGCGATTTCACCGCTTCGAAGAGGTGTATCGCAAGGTTGTCACCGAACTCGCCACCGAGAGC
>JAKQOD010000127.1 GCA_029565465.1 Deltaproteobacteria bacterium | reverse complement strand
CCGCACCAAGGCAATATCGCCTGGCAAGGCGCGTTCGAGCAGATAGCGCCGGCCATCAATCTCGCGCACTTCTTTGCCTTCGGCTACCACCGTGCCAACGCCGGTTGGCGTGAAGAACGCTGGAATGCCAGCGCCGGCGGCACGCATGCGCTCGGCCAGGGTGCCTTGTGGTGTGATTTCGACTTTGACTTCGCCCGACGCCATACGGGTGTGCAAATCGTCGTTGCTGCCGATGTAGCTGCAAATCACTTTGCCGATGATGCCGGCGCGCAACCACAGCGCTAAGCCTTTGCCAAGATTACCAGCGTTGTTCGACACCAACGTCAGATTGCGTTTGCCGGTGCGAATCACGCCAGCGATCAACGCTTCAGCATTGCCAGATAAACCGAAGCCGCCGACCAACACCGTCATGCTGTCTTGCAGCGGCGCCAGCGCAGCGTCGACGGATTCGACGACTTTATTGTGATGCCGGCCAACAAAGGCCGTTTGGGCTTGGCTCATGATTTTGCTCCAAATGCTGCGACCGCGGCATCGCCAAAGCTGCGCATGCCGGTCACCAATTCTTGTTCGGTAATGCACAGCGGCGGTGCAAAAATCGCAGTACCGCGTTTGCCGTCGACATGCAGTGACAACTTGCGCTGCGCCAGTTCGGTGCCCAGCGTTGCCCACATCGCCATCGGCGCTTCGAATTCGAGTGCGCCCAACAAGCCCAAGCTGCGCACCATCGCACGCACGCCAACGCGGGCCGCAATGGCTTCGAGCTCACGTCGCAATACCGGCCCCATCGCAGCGGAATGCTCAAACATCTTTTCGTCGCGATACACGTTGAGGGTTTCCAGCGCTGCAGCGCATGCCAGCGGATGCGCGTAGTACGTCAGCCCACACGCGAGAATTTTCTCGTCGAAGTGCTTAGCGATACGCTCATGCACCAACACGGCGCCAATGGTAGCGTAGCCAGCGCCAAGGCCTTTGGCCACCGTGATCATATCCGGCACCACGCCCCAATGTTCGACCGCAAAACCTTTGCCAGTGCGACCAAAGCCGGTGAGCACTTCATCGGCAATGAGCAGCGCACCTTCGGCATCGCAGGCTTTGCGCACCATCGGCCAGTATTCCGCTGGTGGCACCAACACACCGTTGGCGCCTGGCACGGGTTCCAAAATCACTGCAGCGACAGTGTTGGGCCCTTCGAGCTTCATCGTGTTGTCGATGTTGCTCGCGCATTCGCGCTTGCACGTTTGCAGCGTGTGGCCAAACGGGCAGCGGTCGCAATAACAATCCTGCACATGCACCACGCCTGGAATGCCAGGCTCCAGTGGCACCCGCCGCCAGTCGCCGGTGAGCGTCAACGCGCCCATCGACGCGCCATGATAGCTGCGATAACGGCTCACCAGCTTGTGGCGGCCGGTTACGATGCGCGCGATCTTGATCGCGTTTTCGTTGGCTTCGGCGCCGCCCAACGTGAAAAACACTTTGCTGAAGCCCGGCGGCGCCATCGCCAGCAAGCGATTCGCCAGCTCAACTTTGGCCGGAAAGATTGATGACGGTGCCGATAAGCACAACTCATCGGCTTGGCGTTTGATCGCTTCGACGATGCGCTTGTTGCCGTGGCCCGCGTTGACTTGGTAGCTCAACGCCCCCAAGTCCAACCATTTGCCATCGTCTTTGGTAAAGAACCACGCCCCTTCCCCGCCCGTCATCTCGACTGGCTTTGCGTGTTTTTGCGCGGCCCAGGTGAAGAAAAATGGATAGTCAGCCATGTGGGCCGACCGTATCATTGATTGCCGGGCGACGCACCGCGTGGTCTGATTTCAAATGCAGACAACTGGGTGAGTGCCTGGCCACGGCCCCATCAGTAAATTACGTGCGCGGTGGCACGAGCTTTTCGCTCGCGGTGTGGCGCACGTCTGAGGTGGTGGCTTCGTAATCGAGGCGCAGCTCTTTGGTGCCCAGGTGATTGTGCAGTTTAAAGTTTTCCTTGAGCCACGGCACGACGATTTGCGGCAGCACTTCGCTCATCAGCTTTTTGCGAATGGCGTTCTTTTGCTCAACCGGCACCGCGAAAATTTCGATGAACCACGCCAACTCGCCTTCACCTTCGCTGGTGCGACGAAATCCAACCGTCAGAATCGGAAACTGCGCTTCATGTTGGCGCTGTTGTTGCTGCGCGCCAGCATGAAAATGCAAGCCTATGCCAGCCCACTGCGGCACGCCGCTGCATGCTTCACTGAGCGACTCGGCACCGACTGGAAAACCAACGAACTTCGAGTGTTCGTCGCGGTGCACTGTTGGCAATAACCTGGTCGCGTCCACGCCGTCGCGTTTGCTGTTCATCTAGTAATGCTAGCGCATCAAACCCGCGCCGCGAAGCTAGCCGGGCGCGTGTTTTACGCAAACCTAGGCACGCGATGCTCGCCAGCCATGCCGACGACGCGTGCGACAATTCGCTTCAGCACTGCCGACGCATGATCGGCCGCAACATGAAAGTCTGAGTCCAGGGCTTCGACTACATGTGTGCCGAACTTCCCGGTGGCTTCGATCGTCACCCGTTTATCGATGCCGCCTTTAGGCCCATTCACATCTTCAAACCGAACCACAATGTGTTGCACTGCTCCGTTGAACCGCGCCAACGCAAATTTCAACCGCCGGTTAACGTAACCAGCCAACGCGTCTGATGCATCCGTTGCTCGCCAGCGAACATCGACTTTCATGCCCGACCTCCTCATTTTGATCAGCAATTTGATCAAGTTGTTAGATCAAGGCTAGTCCGTTTCAATTGAGAAACAAGTGAGAAACATCGACGACGAACACTTTTTTGCTGCGCAAAATCCTTCGCAGTGCAAACAGGTTGCGACAGCTTGGCAATATTGTGCCGACCAACGGCAACATGCGGCAACAATGTTGTACGGCCGGATACCGTTGCTTGCGCAAGCAATGCTTGTGTGCACGCTGGCGCTACAGCGAAAAACGATCAGCCGCAACGTTGGTAATGAACCCACCCTGCGCCCAAAGCTCGCCGCTGTCGAGGTTCATCGCAATAGCACCACACGTCGCTGCACCATGTGGCGCTTCGGGCGTTGCAAGGTTGGTTGACACACTGCGTGGCCAACCTTCTTGTGATCCCATGCGGCGCCATGCGTCAGCCAAATCGGCAACATCGGCGCGAGCGAGATCGGCGGTGAGCCAGCTGTAGCGATCATACGTAGTCGACGTTGGCGGCACTTTTGAATGTGCGGCAATGTCGGTATCGAGGCAATGATTGGTGTGGCAGTACTGCGGCGCGCGGCCATCGAAGATGCGCTTGCGCCGCGTGCCTGAGGTTTCGATCGCAAACGCGTGCGTGCGATCAGCCGCAAAGTAATGGTGGCCAGAACCAATCGGGCTGCGCTCGATCACATCACGCGCAGCGACTGCAGTTCGTTCGCGCAAGGCTTTGCGCACCATCGCTGGCCACACAATGCCCAACGTTGCATCGGTCGAAAACAGATTGTTGATTGCCACACCAACCCGTGCGCTGTTCATGCCAGCCATGCCCAAGCAACCAGTCACCGTTAGCAAACGCATCGCAGGTGCCGTGGCCGTTTCGGGCACGCCCAACACCATCACATAGGGAATCGCCGTGGCGTGCATGTCCCAGGTTTGCGCCAAGATGCGCCCCGATGGCGATTGCGCCCAAATCACCGAGCAGCCATCGCCTTGCGCGGACTCCGAAGCGTTCGAGCCGCTGTCACCTGCAGCAAAAAATCCCGGTGCGTCGGCGACAGGCGCCGGCCGCCACTTGTTTGGGTCTGGCGAAAGGTCACGCAGGTCGGTGTAGTGATTCGCCACCACGATTTCTTCGGCCGATACGCCAGCCCCTTCAGCGGTGCCCAGCACTTCATCGTACAGCGCTTCGTCGTACGCTTGTAAAATTGGCAGGTGCGCTTTGGCCGCGGCCAGCACCCCGACGCGGTCGGCAAAACCGCCGACGCGAGTGCACAAATACACGCGAATCGCGCACAACGATTGCACTTCACCGCGAAAACTTTCGCCGTGTATCTGGCCCCATTGCCGCGGGGTTTTGCCGGCAGGCAAATCCAGCGTGCGCATTACAGGATCTCCCGCAACGCTGCGGTAAATGCCGACGCAGCCGCAGCTGATTGATCCAGCGCTGGCACGATCGCCAAGCCATCGCCTGGGTAACGCCGCACCGGCAAGCCGCGCTCGGCGAGCGCCGTTGCCAACGCCGTCGCGCGCGACCCAGCGGAAATCACGCGATACGCGCCCATGCCGGCCGCTGGCAAGCCGTGCGATTGTGCAACCGCCATCGCTTCGTCCCACGCATGGGCCGCAACGTCGACGTGCCGCGCTGCGCGC
Source organism: Deltaproteobacteria bacterium (assembly GCA_029565465.1). Classification (GTDB taxonomy): domain Bacteria; phylum Myxococcota_A; class Polyangia; order Haliangiales; family Haliangiaceae; genus JABFXX01. Next base: position 7,364 of record JAKQOD010000127.1, on the reverse strand, counting down.
AGTTGATGATGTTGCCGAATCAACGACAATTCGTCGCCATCCCACGTCGATACCAGCGTTAACGGTGAGCCTACGAACCAGCGTGGCAAACAGTGCAAGTAGCCAGTTTGGCCACCGCCCCACCACAACATCACATCCGGCACTAAGCCCAACGCCGACGAAGCGAACGGACCATGCCCCGAACGATATGTTGCCGTTGCATTTTCGACGGCGATCAACGGCAGATCGAGTTCTTTGCGCAACGTGCCAAGCGCTTTGAGGAAATCTGGTGGCAATACCCAGCCCGTGCGCTCTTGCACCAGCTCGTACACCAAACCAAAGCACTTGGCGCCGCCGCCGGCAGCTTCGACCGCAGCGCGAATTGCAGCAATGGCAGCGTCGGTACCGACAACAGCTGGATGTGGAACCCGTGGCCACGCAAAGTGGCCCGGCCCGCCGTTGTGCAAACGTGGATCCGACAACGACCGCGTCGTTGCAATGGTGTGGCCGTAATAGCCACCTGCAAAACCAATCGCCACTTGCGCCGTTTTCCGAGTGCAACGGATCAAGCGCAACGCTTTGTCGACCGACTCGTCGCGGCTCGACGTTAAATACATATGCGGCAGCTCTGGCGCCAACGCTGCAATCCACTCCATCGCACGCACGGTCGCCGTGGTGGTGTAGTTCATCAACGTTAGTTTGTTAATCGCTGGCCCGTACAAGAGACCTTTTTGCTCAAGCTCGCGCAGCGACGCTGGGCCGCTGGCAAACGGCTTGGTCATGCCACCTGCAAGGTTGAACGCAACAGGTGTTTCGCCTTGGCTATGCGCAGCTCGGCGATTTTCCACTTCGTGTTTCACGGTTGGGTCCGGAATCATTGGCCCCAGCGGAATGCGATAGTAGATCGCTTGGCCTTCTGGATCTTCATACTGGCCTGTCAGGACCGACACCACGTGCGCACCGAACACGCGATTCAAGTGGGTCATTTGCGCGGTGCGCCCCACCCGATTGCGGCCGGTCACGTAGCGATAGCGCGGCGAACCGTCGCTGCGTTTGCGCGACGCTGCATCACGCAGCTGCATCTCTTTCATGCGCCGACCAATGCCCGAGCTCTGGTACCCCGGTGCCACAGTGATGGACACCGAGTACATCGTATTGCCTTTGCCCAACATCAGATCATCGTCGCAGCCTTCAACATCGCCGGAATGTTCGAGCGGCGCACCGATACCAAAGCCAACCAGCTGCGAACCGGTGCCACTTGGGCCCGGCACTTCAGCCACGACAAAGCTGCCTTCTGGATCTTCGAGCGCTGCACGAATTTCCGCCGGTGGCGTGCGCCGCGCTGGTTCGTACACTTGATATTCAATATCCAAAATTGCTGGCAATAGCGTCATCGCTTCGGTCGCAGGTACTTGGCGGAACGTTGGCGTCGGCGGCGCTGCGGCCGGGGTCGCACTCGGCGTGTGAGCACCTAACATGGCCACTGATACATCATCCCACGCTGGTGGTTTGCGATCAGGATTAGCGTCGAGCCACGACAGCGACCGGCGAATTGCATCGAACAGCATGTCGATTTCGCGAGCCAAAAAGCTATCTGACAAACGATACCGCGCGGTGCGCGTGCCTGCCGCAAACACAATCGCGCCACGCCAGAAGCGCTGGCCCAAGAACGCATCGAGAAGCGCTGGCGTCGGCAAATCAAACGCGAAGGCATAACCACACGCCCGTGGGTGCTGCACAAACTGTGGATACGACTTGGCCAACTGCGCCAACCGTGGATGCACCAGTTTTTCAATCCGGCCGGCATTGTGGCCCGACGACATCATGTCAGCGTGGATGCGACCGCGCACCAACGAAGCATTGTGCGCCGGCGCTGGCTCGGGGTCAGAGAATCGGCTCATCACCACGCCCACCTGAGCGCGTTTGGCGAAGACCACCGCATCTGGATAGTCCGGCTGGCCACGGCCCGACAACAACCGAAACTTGGAGTGCCACGCAAACGGGCCGCCTAAGCCAAAGCCCACCTGCACTTCGTCGAAGATTAAGAACGTTTGATGGAATCGCGTTAACAAGCGCAACGCCCGGAAGAACCGCTCGGTTGCGTAACGATCGCCGCCTTCGGATTGCATCGGTTCAATCGTGCAGCAGAAGTATTCACCCGTTGCCAATGCTTCGTGCACAGCGGCCAGCGCCAATACTTCGGCTTTGAGCAACGCATCTTCGCCAGCCTTGCCAAAGCGCTCGAGCAAATCCGATAGGTCGCCGTTTGCCGCCGCAGCATAGTAACCGGCCGGGGCTGCTGGCTCGTCACCAGGCGAGTTCCAAACAGGAAACGGCGCAAACCCACATTGATAGCCTTCGATTTCAAATGGCGCGCGCTTCGAAGGGCTGTGCGTCGCATGCAACGCCAACAGGGTCCGGCCGTGAAAGCTGCCATCGAACGCCAACACTTTGGTTGCGTTCGGGCGTGGGCAGTTGATGCGACACAGCGCCATCGCTTTTTCGTTGGCTTCGGCACCCGATGCAACAAACGTAACGTGCGGCAACCCAGGCACCAACTGCCGCAAAGTGTTGGCGTATTCGGATGCGGCCCAGGTTTCGTCGACGGAAGAATCATCATTTTCGACCAGCGTGTTGGCAAATTCGCCTTCGGTGTACGCTTTGACCACCGGGTCTTCAGCAAAGCCACCACACACGGTCGCGGTTTGCGCCATGCTATCGAGCACCGCCATCGGCTCGGCGTCGATCGACACCATCCATGGCCCGGCCGAGCGCAGGTGATCGAACACCGGCGGCTTCTTTTCTTTGGGCACACGGTCGCCGGCATACAGCCGCGCCAGCCATGCTTCGCTTTCCGGCAGCTTGCCTCCGGCCGGTTTGTGAATCGACATCGGCCGTGGATTGTCGACGAGATTGCGCAGCGATTCGCACGCTTCTTCGCCTTGATGTTGCGCTTCGAGCCGATCGAGATCCGGCGGCGGAATGACCGCTGCCAAATGTGGATGCGGCGTCACCGCACCCAAGACATTTTCCAATACAGCAACCGGCGACACCACATTGCGATGCGCCCACGCACCAGCCGGCCGGTAGTTGCCGCTTTTGCCAACGCCACCAAATGGTAACTTTGGCGATGCCAAGTTGGTGGAGCGATTGCGATTCAAAATGCCCGACTGCACGCTGCGCGCAAACGCTTCGAACCGATCGCGCGATGCAGTGAACACGGCATTCGCAAAGCCATATGGGCTGGCCTGTAAAATGGCGATGGCTTCTTCATCGGATTCGACGACTTCGACGCAAAGATCCGGGCCGAAGACTTCAACATCGGTGTAGCCAGCGATGTGGTGCACACCGGCTGGCAAGCGATGCAGCGACGCTGTCCGGTAGCAGCCACCTGGCAGGCGCGCGCCTGGCACGACTGCTTCAGCGCCACCGGCCCGCGCAGCAGCCAACGCCACTTCAAGTTTGGCAACGGCGGCTTCGTTGGCCATCGGCCCGCCGAAGACCGTGGCATCCTCAGGGTTGCCAAAGCGCAGCGATTCGACAGCTTTTTTCATCGCAGTGATGAAGCGTTCAGCGATTTTGCGATGTACCAATACGCGATCGGTGCCAGTGCAACGCTGGCCAGCCGACAAGTAGCCACCGACAAGCACTTCATGCACCGCTTGCCGCAACGAACAATCGTCGAGCACTACGCACATGTTTTTGCCGCCCATCTCCAAGGCGACCAACAACTCGGGACGGTCGAGCGTTGCTTCCAAAATACGCCGGCCAACAGGCCACGAGCCCGTGAAGCACACGCCACGCACGGCGGGCTCGGCAAGCAACGCGGCACCGACGGCGCCGGTGCCCAGTACAACGTTAAGTACACCAGCCGGCAGCCCAGCAGCATGCGCTGCTTCCGCATAGCGCTGACCACATAATGGCGAAATATCCGACGGCTTAATCACCACCGTGTTGCCGCCCAACAAGGCCGGAATCACGTGTGCATGGCACAAGTGCAATGGAAAGTTGAACGGCCCAATCACACCAACCACGCCCAGCGCCGCGTAACGCAGGTGTTCACCAGGCGCAACTTCGCCGGGTTTCAAGTCTGAGCTCATCGCGCCCTTAACGAGATCAAAGCGGTTGAGCAAGGTGGTGATTTCAACCTTGGCTTCGCTTCGGATCTTGCCGGTTTCGAGCACGATTGCGTCAGCCAAAACATCTGCGCGCGCTGCGATCTGCGCTTTAAATTTTTCCAAATATGCAAACCGTTGCGCCATCGTCAACACGGCCCATGCCGGCTGCGCCGCCGCTGCGGCTGCAACGGCGGGCTTCACCGCGTCAACGCTAACCATCGTTTCGAACACAACTGCCGAATCAGCAGCTGGGTTGCGGGACTGCAGCGGATGCGCGGTTGCACCAGTTGGGACCACGAATGCGCCATTGATATAGTTGCCAAATGCTTGCACCGCTGCAGTAGACCGCTGCAACCCGCTTCGGTCAAGTCAGTCGACCGGCTAGGAGGCGCGGTTTTTCCTACACGTTTTCACGCACTTACATAAGCAAAGTATTTCACGAATCGAGATCGTTCCAAGCTCCAGTGATGTAGCAAATTGTGCTACGCATGACCTACTCATGCCATTTCTGGTGTTCGTTGCAGGCCCGATCGCAGGGCGCCGATACAAACTCGGCGAAGGCGATTATGTGGTTGGGCGACGCTCGGACTGCCAGATTTTCGTTCCCGACATGCGGGTCTCGCGCCAACATGCGCGGTTCTTTTTGGTCAACGGCCAATGGAATGTCGAAGACCTCGGCTCGAACAACGGCACCTTCGTCAACGGCAACAAAGTGCAACAAGCGGCGTTACACCACGACGACGAATTGTTAATCGCGAATAACCGCATCAAAGTAGAAATGGCCGACGCGCCGGTCACCAACGAGCGCAAGCCGATGGAAGCGCACGTCACCTTGGTTGATGTCATGTCAACAGCGGTCATCAAGAGTCGGGACGACAGCTCCGGCATTCGCTTGCCAAGCGCATCGTCGGCGGGCCTGAGCCTCAGCGGCGGCCCTGATCTGCGCGCGCTGCGCTTGGTCGAACGCAAGCTGGCCGCGCTCACCGAGTTGTTGGCAGCAACCGCGTCTACTGATGATCCTGACACATTGCTGACCAAAGTCGTCGATAGTTTGCTCGACGTTTTCCCCCAGGCCGATTCGGTTGGCGTGCTGGTTGAAGACGAAAAAACCAAAGAACTTAAAGTGCAGTGCCAAAAGCACAAACGCAAAAGCTTCGGCGGCGATATGCGGGTGCCTGGCACCATCATCTCGCATGTGGTGGCCGACAAACGCGGCGTGTTATTGGGCAGCACCGAGGATGAAGCCGGCGAAACGCTCGGCACCCGGATGGGCGCGCCACTAACCTATCATGGTGCCAACTACGGCGTGGTTTACGTCGAAAGCAGCGGCGTCGGATTTCGCCAAGAAGATGTCGACTTGCTTGGCACAATCGCCATCTCGGCGGCACTCGCCATTCACTCGACCCGCATTGCAGCACAGCTGGCCAATCGTGAACGCTTCGAGCGCGACTTGCGGGTCGCGCGGCAAATTCAGCGTTCGTTGCTGCCGGCTGGGCCGCCCAACGTGGTGGGCTTGGACTTCGCCATTCACTATGAACCGGCCTACCAAATCGGCGGCGACTTTTACGATTTCATTTGGCACGATCAATCGCACTTGGCGCTCGCGGTTGGCGACGTCTCAGGCAAAGCGATCAGCGCGGCACTCTACATGGCTCGATTGACGTCGGAGATGCGATCGCGTGCCGGCCTCGCACGCACGCCAGCCCGGCTGGTGCGGCGGGTGAACCAAGAGATGATGCACCTTGGCGACGACGGGATGTTCGCCACCCTTGTGTATTGCATCTATGACTTGGAAGACCGCAGCTTGGTGTTTTCTAATGCTGGCCACTGCGTTCCGTTGCTTCGACGCGGTGATCGGGTGTTCCCGTTGCATGCCGAGCGCGCGCACAGTGCGCCGGTCGGCGTCGTGCCGGACTTGGAAACTGGTGAAGCCCGGGTGCAGCTACACACGGGCGATGTTTTAGTGTTGGTATCCGACGGCATTTTGGAAGCACGCGACGCCAAGGGTAACGAATATGGCGTCAACCGGCTGTCGCGGCGGCTACGGTCAGCCCGTGGCAGCGCCGAAGACATTGTAAAAGCCATTCTGCAGGATATCGACAGCCACACCGGCGCAACGACGCAGGGCGACGACATGACCTTGGTTGCGATGGCCATTGATGAACGCCGTGCCAAACGCAAAACGACGACTTTGCCAGGCGATCTCACCGAGCAGAGTGAGCAATTAGCCCCGGTACAGAGCAATCTCAACGACTCTACGCTGCCATAATCTACGCATTTACAGATACTTGCGCGATCGAATCAACTATTCAATCTACGCGGGTTTGGCCGCTTGCAAACGCAGCCTTGGCTATGTAATAAGACGCCCCCGCAATCTTTAGGGCGGAGCGTACGTCATGGCAAAAAAAGGTAAATCGGGCCGCGAGCTCATCCGTTTGGTATCAACCGCTGATACCGGCTACTTCTACACCACGTCGAAGAACCGGAAGCGCACTCCAGACAAGTTGGTCTTCAAGAAATATGATCCGGTCGTGAAAAAACACGTCGAGTTCAAGGAATCGAAGATCTAAACCATCATCTTTCGAGATTTCTCGAAACTCACCCTTTGTACCGTTTGCAGGTGCAAAGTTCTGAACACGGAGCATTGCTATGTCACGCGTTTGCCAAGTAACCGGAAAACGTCCGCTGGTTGGAAACAACGTCAGCCACTCGAACCGCCACACCAAGACCCGTTTCGAAATCAACTTGCGCGCAAAGCGCTTTTGGCTCGAAGACGAAAAACGCTGGATCACGCTGCGCGTAACGGCGCGTGGTATGCGTCGCATTGACAAGCTCGGCCTCACCGCCGTGGTTGCCGAAATGCGCGCTCGTGGCGACAAGATCTAACGTAAGTTGGCTCGCTTGTTCGGTGGGTTCGGCAGGGTTAGCCTTGCTGGGTCTACTGTCTGTTAATTGCGTTCCTCGCCCTCGCCGGCCAGGAACGCTTTTAGCGTTTCCGACGGAAAGCTTGACCGCGTCCGCATTTGCAGTGGCGCGCGACGGAGATCTGATCTACTCGCTCAGGCGCGATGGTCAAATCGATGCACATCGTCGGCTGGCCAAAGACGCAACGCCGGTTTGGCATGCTGCGTCGTCCGAGAGCGCTGCCTCATGGAGCGCTGCGGTGGCTACGCACGGCTGGTTATTTACAGCTGGTACACGGGCACAGCCTGGCCCGGACGGCACTATTGGCGATCTGGTAGTACGCAAAGCTTCAGACGGTGCGGT
>JAKQOD010000086.1 GCA_029565465.1 Deltaproteobacteria bacterium | reverse complement strand
AGAAAACCGTCGCGCAATAACTTCACGGCCGCGCGCTGCTGGTACGCCCCGTCGACGCGGTCAGCGGCATACACGACACCCATGCCACCCTGCCCCAGCACAGCCTTTAGTTGCCATGCCCCGAGCCGTTCGCCGATCATCGCTTCTGCCTTACGGGTCGAAGTGACCGATTCGTCACCGCGCAGGGTTGGGGCCGTGCCCGTGCGCGCGCCGCCTTGGGTACTGTGCGCCAGCAGCGAATGAACCTCGCGCGCTAAGGTTTCGTCGCCTGCGGTTAGACGTGCAACCACATCTGCTTGCTGATCAAGCGGCGCGTCTAGCGCAGCCGCCACGATGTCACTGAGCCGATCCCAGTCGGTGCCGCCGGAATCATTCATTCAAATCGCCTCGTTCGAGAGCGCGCGGCGCAGGAACAAGCGCGCGACCGTCCAGTCGCGCTTCACTGTGGAAAGCGAAATATCTAGCTCGGAGGAAATATCTTCAAGAGACAGCCCCGCGAAATAACGCAACTCCACGATGCGCGCCTGTCGTTCGCTTCGTTTCTCAAGTGCGAGCAATGCTTGGTGCAGCGCTTGCACATCAACGATTTCTGCCTCGTCAGCACCGGCTGGCGCGCCTTCCATCGACACGGCCTGGGTCAAGCTCAAGGCCGCTTCGCCGCCGCCGCGCTTCTCTGCCGACCGCGCAACAGCATGATTTACCAACACGTTGCGCATTACGTGTGAGGCCAGCGCCGAAAACTGCGCCGGCTCGATCGGCACCTCGCCCGCCCGCGCCAAACTGAGGTAAGCCTCATGCATCAGCGCTGTTGCGCTAAGTGTGTGGTCGGCACGTTCGCGACGCATCTGAGCCGCCGCAATGCGATGCAGCGTGCCGTAGAGGGCATCAAACTGGGCAGCGGCGGGCGAACGGCTTGTTGACACGGGTCGGGCGGTGGGTGAATTGCGATTGATTTTAGTGACGCAAAAAATAAATGAGCCGTTTTCGAGCCTTTTCTTGCTTATAGGCATATCTACCCACGTGTTTGGAGCAGGCTTTGGCTCGCGGTCTTTTTTCCACGTTTCGTTTGTTGTTGCTCGGCAGCCTTGCGCTGGTGTTCTCCCTGAGCGCAACAACAGCCCAGGCTCAGATCGTGGCCACACAAATCAGCGTGGGTAGCGGTTACATGTGCGCTCTTACGGCAGCCGGTGGCGTGAAATGCTGGCAAGCGCCAGGAGCATCGACGTCCAGCAACTACAAGGGCACATTGGGGCACGGACTCGCGACTGGGAGCCTGACGCCGGTCGACGTTATTGGGCTCACCTCCGGCGTTTCCGCCGTCAGCGTCGGCTCAACGCATGCCTGCGCTTTGCTTTCGACAGGGGGCGTACAGTGTTGGGGGGACAACCAGTTCAGCGCACTCGGCGATCCTTCACTAGGGACAGTCAACAGCAATTACACCAATCAAACCTTCAGCAACGTCCCGGTTCAGGTATCTGGGCTCACCAGTGGGGTGACGGCCATTGCGGCGGGCGAGAACTATTCCTGCGCGCTACTTTCCTCCGGCGGCGTGCAGTGTTGGGGGCGCCTGGACTTGCCGTATTACACGACGCCAACGGGGCCGGCTTCGACCACTCCAGTTGGCGCGTTGGGC
>JAKQOD010000076.1 GCA_029565465.1 Deltaproteobacteria bacterium | reverse complement strand
CTTCGGATTCCATCGCTTGCAGATAAGCCATGCCGATCTTGGAACGTTCGGCGATCTCGCGCAGCTCGATGCCCTGGGCTTCGCGGATTTGCCGCAACAACGGCCCTGTGTATTCAGTGGTCGGCCCAACCGACGGTAATGGCGGCCGAGCCACCGTGTCAGGCGTGCGTGGCGGTGGCTCCACACGCTCAGGGACCCGCGCCCGCGCAACCTCGGGTGCAGGCACAACCGGCATCGGTACACCGTCGGGAAACAGCTCGCGGTCGTACTCTTTGCGTTTGGCTGCATCCATCAACGTGGTGTAAGCCAAATCGAGGCGGCGATGCACGGCTTCGAGACTAGCGGGGTCATAGAGCCCACTAATCACCACTGATTCGGCGCCGTAAATATCGCGAATACGCCGGTTGGCACGCCGCAAATCTTCAAAACTAGCCGTGGGCGGCACATCGAGCAGCTCGTAGTGGCTATCGGATGGCAAGACGTCATCGTCGGCGACAAAGTTGGTAGCTGGCCGGACCGACATCAAACCGCGGGCGACCCGCTCGAAACACTTCGCGATCCGGGTTTCAGGGTGTTCGATCAACAACGGCCGCCGGCGTCGCGTCGAAGCCCACACGGCTTCGTCATATTCGAGGTGGCCGAGATACTGAATGGGCGTGCCCAAACGGCGACGTGCGGCCCCTGCCAAGGCACGGCCCATTTCGATATCCGATTTGGATCGTGCCGAATTCACCACCAAGTGTGGCGAAAATTCGAGAATTGCGGTGCGCAGCATGTCGATTTCCGGCGCTTGGTCGGCGACGGCTTGCAAATAGATTTCCAACGCACTTGGAATGCCGGACTCGAGTTCGCGGAGTGGCCGATGCACCGCCTCGACCAGATGGCCCAACCCACGTTGCTGCAAACGCTTCACAAACGCGGCGCGTACGAAGCGATGGGTCAGTTCGACCGCGGTTGGATCAGGCACCGACACCAAGACCCCGATATCGGCGCACAGAAATAACTCCAGCACAGGATCGCCGGTGCCTGGGCCAAGGTCGAGCACCACGTAGTCGGCTGCAAGCTCGGCAGCTTGGGTCGCGATCATGCCAATGGTGGCTGGGCTGGGATGAGCCATGGCCACCGGATCGAACGAAGCCCCAATCAAGCTTAGGCCCGGAACCGCAGTATTGACCGCAAGCTCAGCCAGCCTCGGGCCACCGTCAGAGGCAACGGCTTCAGCCAAGCTATGCAGCGGCCGCGCCACGCCAGCGAACAAATGCAAATTCGGCGTGCCGAACGCGCAATCGATGAGCGTCACGCGTTTACCAAGCGTGGCCAAAAAAATGCCGACGTTGGCGGCTACCAGACTTTTACCAACCCCACCTTTGCCACTTGCTACCGCGACAACGCGGGCGCGGCCAGGCGTGCGCCCGAGATTGCCAGGAGTACTTATCGAAGGGCGCATCACGGCCCCACCCTACATCAAAACGGACTCACTCGCCGCTGGCATCAGGCGATTTGGCCTACC
>JAKQOD010000075.1 GCA_029565465.1 Deltaproteobacteria bacterium | reverse complement strand
GCCCCCACCGGCGTCAGGGTCGGGCAGCGCCGCGCCGCAACCTTAGTCCGAAAACCGGACAGTCACTTCGTGGTGAAGTGCACAGTTTGGTTGAGGGCCATACCATCGACGCTGCCGAGGAAAACCGCCGTGTAGGCCGTTGCTGGCAATAACTGCGCCTTGGCAACGAGCGCACCAGGTGCTGCAACGCACGAATCAAGCTAGGTGGCGGCGCCGTGGCAGCTTCATTGCGACGAGCAGCAAGCCCAGCAACGTCGCCCAACTTGCATCACCGCGCTGCGCATTGCAGCCACCCGTAATCTCACCGTTGAACGAACCGCCTGGATCAATTGGGCCGTCGCCATCAGCGCTGAATTGCACCACCACGCGGTCGGTTGCTGTTCCACCTTGGTCGTCGGTAACCGTGAGTTCCAATTCTACCTTGCCAACTTTTTGTGGCGCGACAAACGCGACGAGCTCAGTGTTCGCGCCTTGCAGCGTTACCGTTGCACCTGACACTTGCCGCCATTTGAACGAGGCAATGGCGCCTTCGCTGCCGCTTGCATCAATTTCAACCCGCGCGCCTGGCATCACGGCAAAGTCAGGGCCAGCATTCGCAGTCGTATCGTCGCCGGTAGGTTGCGGCTGGCCGGTGCCGAGGCCAACGTAGCCGTCGATCCACGTCACAAACGACGTAACGCGGGCGTACATGCCAGGCGCATTGGCACCAGCGCAGCCGTTGCCCCAGCTCACGATGCCTGCGAGCGCAAACTTGTTGCCGTTCGGCACCACCAGCGGGCCACCGCTATCGCCTTGACAAGAATCTTTACCGCCGGCGGGATACCCTGCAGGCAGTTGGTCCTCGGTGATCGAGTTATCGTAGTCGGCTCGCGCTGCAGCCAACGTCATGATCGGTACGCTGACTTGCATCAGTTGATCCGGCAACGTGGCGGCGCCTGATGACAGCGCGCCCCAACCGCTAACCGTTGCCATCTTGCCTGGATTGGCGAGGGTTGCATTCGCCGACGTGAGCAACTCGATTGCGGCAACTGTCGTACCGTTTAGTGTTAGCGGCGAGTTGAGTTCGATCAACGCCGCATCTTTGCCGGTTTCAGGGCCCGTGTAACCAGGATACGAAATCACTCGCTTCACTGTGCGCGATTGGCCGCTGCCTGATTGTGAAATCTTGCTGACGCCCGCAACGATCTTTTCCGGTGCACCTTCGGCCACGCAGTGGGCAGCCGTTAAGATCCAGGTTGGCGAAATGATCGAGCCACCGCAGAAATGTTGGCCTTGGCCCTGCAGCGAAACTTGCCAAGGAAAGCTGGTGATCTGAGCAGCCGTGCCGCCGACAATGGCTTGTTGGTTCTCACCAAGGTCGTCGTCAACGCCAACACAGCCCGTTGCAGCGAGCAAGCAGGCCGAAAACGCGATACCGATGTGAACTTCCCCTCGTTTCATGATGGTGAGTTTTGCAAGGCGTGGGCCACCGCCGCCGGATCAGTTGCGTCATTAATTCAGGCACTTGGCGTGGTGCTTTGGCGATTTCGCCCACTGCGCACTGCACTTACCAGTTGGCAGTCCGGGGCCGCCGGGCCCAGTCTCATGCGATTTGCGCCATGCAGAGTGCTAGTGTTGCGCCATGCGCAGAACATCGAGGGTTGCGGTTGTGCTGGCGTTGAGTGCATTCGGTTCGATGGCGTGCAAAGACAAAAGTGCGCAACCGGCTCCGACGGTTGGTCAGGCGCCAACGTTGCCGGCTGTGGCCGCGCCACCTGCGCCAGCCGTGCCCGATCCATGTGCAACCACGAAACTTGTGGCAGCTGGTGAAACGTTCGAAGGCATCACACTTCATTGTTACGGCAGCCGCACGTATCAAACCTGGTTGATGGCGTTTAACAAACACACCTCCATGTTGCGCGCGGGTGAAAAGCTTAGTGTGCCGCCGTTCGAAGAATTGTTGGCCGCGCGCGTGCCAGCCGAGTGGCGTGCCGATGTTGCACCAGTTGCCGTCGCGTATCGCGAATTTCACAGCGTTGAAGCGACCGTCAACGCGGGCTTTGCGAGCCACAGCAAACCCAACGCCAATACACAGCAGCATCTTCGCAACGCGATCACGCAGCTTGGTGCAGCAATCGTCACAATCAAAGCGCGTGGTGCGCGGGTCAATCAATTCGAAACCGCGGTTGCGCAACTGCGTGACATCGCCGAAGGCGGCGGCGGCAGCCCGGACTACGCTACCGAAGAAGTGCACCAGCGCATTGCCCTTGGGGTTGATGCGTTACCGCGATAGTCGATGCCATCGGATGCTGCGAAACTTGGAAGCGCCAAGCCTTGGCGCTTGTGGTACCGCCCGCAACAAGCTATCAGCCATAGATGCGGAATATACGCGTTGCGTTGCTTACCACCACAGCATTGGTTGCTGGTGCCTGTTCCAAATCAAAACCGGCCGGGCCGCCGCCCGCGAAACCAGCAACTGGCGCGCCGATCGTTTTCCAAGTTACCAAGGTCACGCCGGGTGAATCGCACAACGGCGCGATTGGCGTTAATGCCTACAATTTTTCCGACAAAACCGTGGCTGGCTACAGCATTAAAATGCGCTACGCCGACCAAACTGGCGCGCGGCTCAAGGTGAAGCCGGGCACGGCATTCGAAAAAGATTTTGATTTCTGGTCGATGCAAGGCCCCGACATGAAATGCGGCCCCAAAAGTTGGTGCAGCTTCGACATCACCGATCTTGATGTCCCTGCCACCGCCGTCAACGCCGAGGTTATCGCCGACCAAGTTCGCTCGATCAGCTCCGACGGTGTTACCTTCGATCCCGAACCACTGTGGAAACTCGACGGCGACTTTATGAAGTGGCCGGAGTCGATGAAGTAGTCGCGCTCGCTGCCGCCCGCGCGGACTTGCCTTTTGAAAGTGCGGGCTTGCTTTGCTGCATTGGCGAAACGTTTCCGCACAATAGCTGGTGTGCGCCGCCACCTGAGCGCTGCGATAGCGTATGCCGTTGCAGTGGATATGGTGGCGATAGCGACGGAGTTAGGTGATGCAGGCCGCTGTGTTTGTCCAAATTTCTTGTTGCCAGCGCTGCAACGCGATGTGCGGCTCGATCTCGATGCTGCATACCGCGCTGGGCAGTTTTCGCGTGCTGGCACAGGGCAGGGCACCAGCCACCTGGTGCGCGACGACGTGCGCCGCGACGAAGTATATTGGCCCGATCAAGCGCAGGCCAATGCTGTGCAGTTGCAGCTCTGGGCCAAAACTGCAGCGTTGATGCAAGCCATCAACCGCACGCTGTTTTTAGGCTTGCACGCATTTGAAGGCCACTACGCTAGCTATGCCGCTGGTGGTTTCTATCAGCGCCACGTTGATGCATTTGCCGACGACGATGCCCGCATGGTGTCGCTGGTGTTGTATCTAAACCATGATTGGCAACCCAGCGACGGCGGTCGCTTGCGCATGTACGATCAAGCAGCCCATGTTGATGTAGCGCCGCTGGGTGGCACGCTGGTTTGTTTTTTAAGCCGTGAAGTCGAGCACGAAGTAATGCCGACGACGGCGGCGCGCTTTAGTTTCGTCGGCTGGTACAAAACAGCAGCGGCTAGCGGGCCGAAACGAAAGTCGCGGGCGCGAGGCTGATGCCGACGCCAAACGAAAGGCCGATATACTTGTCGTCGCGAAATACATCCGAGGCGAGCAGGGTACGCGCAATAGAATTGGAACTGATCTCTGCGTCGGCAATTGTGCAGTCTTGGTCTCGGTCGAACAACTCGATCAGCAAGTCGCCGCGCGAATCAGGGTTACATTGGCAACGATGCTTGCGCAGTCGCACCGGCGCCGGTGGCGAACAATCTTCGGCGGCAATGCGACGAAACTGTTTGCCAAACTGCGGGATCAATACCCGGTCAACATCCTCTGTAAGCACGACGCCAGCCAAGATTCCGGTCGGCGTATCGCCTGCGAGCTTCAACTGCACTGCTGCGTAATGCAAATTCAGATCAATGTAGTTGTCATCACCAACGGCCAAGCGGACAGGCAAAATCTCACCGCGCGTAAGCAACGTGCCGTCGGCGACCGGCCCAGTGCCGTACATTTGCGGCACAGCTTCATTCGTAAGCATCAGTGCATCGCCACGCAGATGCAGGCCGCACGTGGCGGCCGTATTGCACGCGCTCGGCGACGTCGTTATGCCGGTAACGACTTGAACACCGGCGGCTTCTGCATCGGTGAAATTCGGCGTTTGCACATCCAAGCCGAGCAGAATGTTACCTCGCAGCACTGCGTCGTTTAAGGTGGGTTGGATGTCGAACCCGTGGCCGATCAACGTGGCAAGCACGCTTCCTAATCCGTTGTCTTTGCGTCCGTCGTTGTCGAGGTCGATTCCAAATTTTTTGCTCGCGTCGCTTGCAGAGCGTGGCAGGTACAGACCCGTCACAATGTATTGATGGTGCTCGCCCGACACGGCTGCCGGCGAGTCGACACAACCGCCCAGCGCGATCGTGGCCGTGAGTAAACTGATCTTGCGTGATGTCATGTACGAGACAAGAGCAATGGTTGGGCCATTGAGACAGTCTCGTAAATATCTGTTATTATTAAAGTATCTGCTGCACAGTTCGCCGGATTCCCGCGGGAATCAGACATTTGTGTCGCACTTGCAGCAACCGCTTGGCCAAACCCAATGATTGTCGCGTCGTGCTCGCTCGCTTTATGCGCTTTGCATGAGGCGACACAGCTCGTCGACTATTTCACCCGCCGCTTCGGCCCTGGCACCGGTGCAGGCGCATTTGGATCAGGGTTGGCCTTGGCCGTGATCGTTGCACTCAGCGGTGAACGGCGGCCGAACGCATCAACCCACGCGAAGGCAATGCTATCGCCGTGCGCAGGCGGCCGTGTTCCTGGCACGAGGCTGCCACAACGTCCAGCGTCTTGGAAAACTTCGAGGGTCGTGAGTTTGTCGTGAGTGTCGGGCAAGCGAGCGAACGAAATCGCCACGTTTTCAGTTTTGCCAACTTGATACACGATGATCGCCACTGCCTCGGCAGGTGGCGCGCTCTTCAGCGTCAGCTGTGCGTGGCGATCTTGGGCACGGAAATCGGGGATCGTCCAAACCTTCAAAGCTTCAGCCGTCGGTGCAATCAACGCATTTTTGGCGGCCTTGGCATCGTGGTTAAATTTGCCCACTGAAAAGCCTTTGCCATCAACCAACGTGAATTCGCCTTTACCAGCTGGTGGCATATACACAGTGAGCCCGGGCGCAAGTGAGACTCGGGTCACGCCAACCGCTGCCGCTTTGCCGATTTTGACTTTCCACGATGGTTGGTTGGAAATGTCGCCGTATTGCTCGTCGCCGTCACGGGTCACGCCACCGCTGTGCCAGCCAACCAAAATGCCACCATCGTCGGGCACTTTGGTCTCGCGCGTGGTCAGCACCGAGGCGGAGCGTGTCTGCTGTATGCAGCACGCGTCCGCGACAGGGCTTCGCAACAATGTTGCACCCAACAATGCACTCAACAATATTTGGCCAAGCTTGCGCGCTTCTATCATCGCTTAGTTCTAACAGCCAATGTGCCCATGTTCAAAGCCAATCGTCGTCGAGCGTTGGGTCACTGTAGGGGCAAATACAGTTCCGTAATCAAATCAGCTGGCTTCACCGTCATCGGGTTGTTGCGATACAGCTCGAAGCTCACGCCAGCACCAATGCGCTGCCCACTTTGCGGCAACCATTGGCCCATAAAGCGCGCCCACGTATCGCCGAGCAACGTGTATGGCCCCACATGTGTGGCACGGGCAAACTTGCCGGCAGCGATGGTGACTTCGTGTAGGCCCGGCGGCAATGTTATCTCGCTCGGCACCACGATCCCTGCGTCGGACCGCAGCTCTGCTGGCGGCGTGGTTTCAGGATCGTCGTAGTACAACGCGATCATCGCTGCGTTGGCGTAGCCGAATAATCCGGAGGGGCCCGCAATCGCACCGAGCCGCGCAAACGCATCGGAGATCGTGTTGTATGGGCCGCGATGCGCGACTGCTGCAACGCGCTGGCTTGGTAGTTCGATCAGTTCAACTTGCATAAGCGATTCTCCTGGTAAGCGTGACAATTGGGGTGCGGTGTCAGCTGCCGAATCAAAATGCAGCCCTACTTGCGCTGCGAGATACACCTGCGGGCGTGGTGCGCAGGCCTGCGCTGCGCTTGCTGCACGCGCGCGAAACTCCGTCGGAGAAGCGGCGAACGCGTTGCGAAATGCACGGGTGAACGACTCATGGGTTTCATACCCAGCGTTGAACGCAATCGTGGTAATCGCTGTATCGGCGTTGATCAACTGCGCGGCGGCGCGCTCGAGGCGCATCCGGCGGTGTACATCGAGTGCGGTTTCGCCGATCGTGCCGCGGAAAATGCGATGAAAGTGCAGCGGCGAAAGCCCAGCTGCGCGGGCTAGCTCGGCAACATCAAGCGCTTGGTCGAGCTGCGCAGCAATCGAACGCAGCGCGACCTGCACTTGCGTGGCATAAAAACTAAGCGTCGCGGGCTTCACGCCGCCTAGGTTATGTGCGTGCCTGCTGGCCGGCTTGTCCTAGATTGACAAAATTGCGGTCGGGTGCGGATTTCCTACTTCCTGCCTGCTGGCACGCCGACTTTGGCGACTACCGGCGCGCTCATCGGCGAAACGCGACCAAATGCATCGACCCAAGCAAATGCAACTTGTTCATTCACCTCCGGTTGCCGCGTGCCAATTGGCAAGGCGGTGCAATGCCCGGTGTCCGCGACCATGTTAACCACGGTCATCTTGTCGTGCGTGTCCGGAATCCGGACAAAAGCAAACGGGATATAGTTCACTGTTGAAGTATCTTGCGCATTTGTGTCCTTGGCGCCGGCTTTGCCGTACATCACGATCGCCACTGCTTCCGCAGGCGGTGCAACTTTGAATGCAACATTGGTTTGTTTGTCACTCCAACGATGCTGGCGCGTTTCGAACAACGAAACGCTGGCAATGTCTGGAGCCGATAGCATATTGATCGCCGCTTTGGCATCGATGGTAAACGAGCCAAGCTTGGTTTTGCCGTCGGCAAGCAATAGAGCTCCTTTGGGCGGTTTGGCTACGCTTGGCCGATACACACTGAGGCCTGGTGCAATCGAAACGCGCGTTAGCGGCACTTTGGTTTTGCCAGCCGTCGTGGTCCATGTTGGTTGCTCCGACGGATCTTTGTCGCGGTCCATGCCACCGTCATAGTCCGCTTGCCAACCAACCAAAATGCCACCGTCGACCGGCAGCTTCGTATCGCGCGTAGTCAGCACCACCGCCTTAAATCTCGGCATGGCGCATTTTGCTTGCACCGCGGTTGGTGCAAGCAACGAAACAGCGATTATCGAAGAAGCAACGGAAGCCAAAAGACGAGTACGCATCATGTTGAATACTAACGCGGCAACGGGCTCAACGATCTGCGCAAAAAGCGTTTTGGTGCAGAATAATATCCAGAAATATCGATAGGATAGCGCATGGATTATTATCGTTGGGCCGCCATCGCCGCACCTGGTTATGCGCAATGGGCAGGCGGTTACTCGCTGCATCAGCAGCTCAACAGCGGCACGCCATTCGGCGCCGATCTGCCAACCGACACAACGTTTGACATGAGCCGGTCGTTTCCGAAGGACCGGTTTGTTGCCGATGTGTTCGACGTATCCTCGGTCGTTGTCGTTAGCGCGCGACTGGCCGCGTATCTGCGCGCGCAACTACCTGCCGGTACACTAGAGTTTGTACCCGCCACGTTGCGCGATCACGCAGGCAGTGTGGTGGCCACCGACCACGTCGTGCTGCATGCGCTGCAAACCTACGATGCAATTGATATCAAAGCGTCAAAGGTGAAATGGCATCCACTGAATAAAACGCGGATCTACTCATGTGCGCAGCTGGTAGTGCAGCAAGCCCGGATTCCCTCACAAGCAACGATGTTCCGGCTCAACCACTGGCATGGCGCCATCTTGTTGCCACGCGATCTTGCCTGGCAAATTGCGGCGGCCGGCTTTACCGGTGTGATGTTTTCGTCGATCCGCGACTTTGCAGGCCACAGCACCGACGGGAAAATCGTTGGCGGCGCAGAAGCGCATTGGTATCCGTACATGGAAAGCCCAGGCGCCGCGGCTGCAGCGATTGCCGCTGCGCCCGTAGCTGCACAGCTTGCTGTGGCGCCACGCGCAAAGCCTGCTCGCAAACCGCGGGCTTCCGTCGACGAAAAGCGGCTCAACGAAACGGTCGAAGCGTGGTGCAACCGCCAAACTGCCACGTTGCGTGGAGCCATCGACGTGCTGCGCCAAGACCTCAGCCTTGCTGAACTACCCGATGCGTTGGCCGAGCGCGGCGGATTGGAATCGCATCTTGCGACTGCTGAGTTGACGCCGGCACAAGCCAAGCAATTGCGTGCTGCAAGCAAAGATCTCGATGCGCACATTCCACTCGCGTTGTGGCTCACCGTGCGAGTGAGGAAGTTGCATGCTCGGTATCAAACATATTTCGCTGCACTGCCCACCGACCGAGTGCTCAAAATTTCCAAGCTCGCTTACCAGGCCGGCACGTTTGTCGTCGATTTTCGCGACGGCCCCGACGAGGAAATGTGCGCGCGGGCAGGTGATGGTTATCGCCCGCTGGCAACGCTCCGCGACAAACGAGAACCCTTGTCCGCCGGCCTCGCATTCCATCCGACCAAGCCCAACGCCGCTATCTATCTCGTCGAGCCGTCAGGCGATCCAGCGCTTGTGGCTGCGAATCTCGACGAACTCGTCGGCCGTTTGAAATAGGAGGCCACCCAACGAGTCTGGTGCCGGTCTGTGCCTGGCTGCATTGAACTTGCAACGCCGCACGTTGCATAGTCGCGTGCATGTCGACTATCGATGCTGACTTGCCGCCACATAGCGTAGCGAACGTGCTCACGCAATTTGCAACGCCCGCACCGACGCACCCACCGCGGGTGTTGATCTTGTACGGCTCGCTGCGCGAAACCAGTTTCAGTCGCAAACTCGCGCTCGAAGTCGAACGCGTATTGACTGCGTTCGGCGCTGAGGTGCGCGTCTTTGTGCCCAACGGCTTGCCCGTGTTCGACCGCGCGTCGAACGATCATCCCGACGTTGTGCGGCTCCGCGAGTGGTCGCTCTGGTCCGAAGCTCACGTGTGGATTTCGCCGGAACAACACGGCGCAATGACCGCAGCGTTCAAAAATCAGATCGACTGGCTGCCGCTGTCGGAAGGTGCGGTTCGGCCAACCCAAGGCCGCACGCTTGCCGTGATGGAAGTCTCCGGCGGTTCACAGTCGTTCAATGCGGTAAACCAAATGCGCATTCTCGGTCGCTGGATGCGCATGTTCACCATTCCAAATCAGTCGTCGGTCGCGCAAGCGTGGCAAGAATTCGACGACGCAGGGCGCATGAAGCCGTCGAGCTATCGCGATCGCGTCGTCGATGTATGCGAAGAGCTATTCCGCTTCACGTTGTTGTTGCGTGGCCACGTCGATACGTTATCAACGCGTTACAGCGAACAAAAACAGCTACGTGAACAACAGCGGTTAACCAAAGGGCTCGGCGTCGAGTAGTTCAATGAGGTATGGGCTTATGCAATGATGGGCCTTGCACCCAGTGTTTGTCGACGCACGTCCACTGGTCAATCGTCCAACCGCATGGGCCGATTTGATAGTTGCAAACCTGGCTTCCGGAACAAGCGGCTTGGCTGCTTGGTGCCGCGAACGGACAGCCATCACCACGATCGCGCGCTGGATGCAGCGGCCGGCACACCCATTGCCGCGGCCGCGGAGCGCCTGGTAACTCGTAATTCGGTTGTTCAATGCCGCCGCATGAAACGTGTGCCACCGTCTCGCAGGCACAAAGCTGATCTTCGCGCGCGCGCACACAGGTGTGCTGCGTATCGCACGAGCCACTGCATTCCGGCGTCGTCGCGGCCACGCTCTTGGGCGCTGCCTCTGTACTCGGCGTCGTCGCCGCTGAGTTCGCCTTCGTCCCACATGCTGCAATCGTCAACAGTACAATCGCAGCGGCCAGCCTTTTCCACGGATATAGCATCACCCACGGTTATACGCGCAAAGCGTAAAAGCGGCCTAGTGTCGCCTTATTTTTGACTGACGGTGATCTTGAACACGCCACGCTTGTCAGCTTCCACCACGATGCGTGGATCGGCATCCTTGTAGACCATCTCGTCTTGGTATGGCGGCTTGCCTGGTTTGGCTTTGCCCCACTTCTTTTCGAACAGCGCAAGCAACTCTTCTTTGAACGGTGGATAGCTTTTGAAGTCGAGGCTGATCATGTAGGACTTGATTGGGCCGGAGTCATCGCTAGGATCGAAGTACAAAGCGTTGCCCGTGTTGGTCCCGGAAAAATCGAAATCAAGCACTGGCATCAACACGTACTTGCCATCCGTCAGTTCAGGATAGGCAGCTTTGACTTCGTCGAACTTCAAGCCCAAGATGGGCTTTGGCAAAAATGCGATCGTTGGCCCGTCGCCAAGGAATTTTGCAACTGGGTAGTACGGCGAGAAACGTAGGTCGCCGTTTTCTTTGTTGAAGCTCACGCTCAGCTCAGCGCGAATGCCAGTATCAGGATTGCGCCAAATCGTAACCGGCGTGCCGCCACGGGTTGCTTCAACGCCTGGGCCCCACGCTTCGGCAACCAAGCTCATTTTGTCGAGTGGCAATTCGATCAACGTATCGCCAACTTCGGTCATGCTCTTTTGATCGCCCCACATCGCCTTGACGCCTTCAACTTCAATCGAGTCTTGTGGCAACCAGTGGTCGGCCGACAACTTCTTGGCTTCGGCGACTGGCATGCCGGGCTTAAACGGCGCCAAGATCGCGGGCGGCGCGACCACTTTGCCAAAGAACTCCGCCGTGAGTGGCTTCTTCGTTACCTTCGGCGCTTCGGCTTTGGTGGGCTTGGTCGTGTCAGTTTTGGCTGGCTCGGCTTTTTTGCCACCGTCTTCTTTTTTGCCGCAGCCTGGAGCGATGAAAGCACAAGTCGCGAGCGCAAAAAGACCAGCGAACACAGGAGTCGAATCAGCTTTGAACATGAAAGGCCCTCGTAAACAATGAATGTGCCTAGCGTGTAACGTACTTGGCGCGCCACAGGCAACCGATACATTGCGCCAAGGCGGACCCGCCTGAAGTGCGCCGTTGGGTCCGCGCAGACTCAGCACGAGCCGCCAAGGCTTCGGATCTGCTGTAGGAGCGCGTTTTCATCTTGGTACGTCATCTGCAATTGGGCTCAGCATGATTAACGCTTCGTCTCGCATTCTTCACGTCTCAAATATTGCAGTTGCAACCGTATTGCTCGCTGGCGCTGGCTGCTCGATGGTTAAGCGCGTTCCTGGCATGTCGTCGTCGGGCCCGTCGTCGGGCGCACCGTCGGCAAAGCCAACAACGGCATCGGCGCCGGCATCGTCGGGGCCTGCGGCCACTGCCACGCCGGCATCGACGACAAGCAACACCACTAGCACGCCGGCTCCGCCTTCGGCCGCCGCTGGGATTGCCGCATTTGAACAACAGTTTGCAGCCTTGCTCAAAGAAGAAGCGCGTTTCAGTGCTGCCACCGCGCAAGGCGAGCCCACCGTTTGCCAAGCCCAAGCAGGCCGCCTGGTACCCACGTTGTGGGCGGTTGAAACCAACAATCGCGGGCTTGAGCTTACCTGCTTTCCGCTCAAGCCTTCCGATGCATCGAACACCGGCTCTTGGCGCGGTATTCGCGATGTGCAAGATCATGGCGCGCTGGGCACCGTGATCGACGACATTAAAGTCGAAGCCGATGGCTATGCAATCACGGTGCAACATGGCGGCGTGTTTGCGGTCCAGCCGGGGCCACGCGTCACCGTTGCGTTCTTTCCTTTCGTTGGTAAAGCCGAAGGTTCACACGGCGAAGTGTTTGCATCTTTTGACACCGTGGTTGACCGGTCCAAAGCGATCGTCGACGTGCTGACCAGCGACGCGGCCAGCGCCAAAACGGTGAACCTCGATGGCGAGCGTGCCGACGTGCTGGCCAAAGCTGAAGCTGCGGTCAAAGCCCGCGGCGCTGCTTATCTCGCCAAAGAAGCCGCTGCGTTGGCCAAGGTGAATTTCCCCAAAGCTGCGCGCACTGATGCTGCCTTGGTGAAACTCGTGCAGGACTATCTGCAGACGCAACAAGCCAAAACTGGCATCGATCCAGCCCTCGTCAAAAAGATCATCGTTACGTCGTCGGATTGGTCGATTCGCAAAAACGAATACGGCCTCATTCTTGGCAAGACCGCCGATGTCACAGTTGGGTTCGAACGCGTAAACAAAACGTGCGCGTTCTCGACCCTCGTGGTGCAACGCGACTACGCCGGCGGTGGCACCTACAGCACGAAGAGCTACCTCAACGGCTTTCAAAGCGGCTTCGAAAAGATCTTGTGCGAGCGGATTAAATAGCCTGCGTTTACGGTTTCGTTACAAACGTAACTTCAAATCGCGGCAACGCAGCATTGTCCTTCGGCGGTGGCAATTTCCACGCCGCTGCCAGTGGCGTGATGCAATCAATCACAGCTTGATTGTCGCCGCTGACCCGAACATCGACGAGCTTGCTTTTGCTGTTGATGGCAAAGCCAACGGTGGTGGTGCTTGCAAGCATCGCGTCTTTGGTTTTGTGGTTGGCCCGGCTGCACCAACGCTAGCGTCGCTGTGAAACACGTGCAGGCTACCCGGCTTAGGTTGGCTCGCTGGCTTTTGGGCGGTTGCTGGTTTTGCTTTGGTATCGTCGGCGTGAGCCAGCGTCGTTGCCGCTACAAGGAGAGCCAATACACCACAGAGATGCACACGCGACATGCCATGGGCTAACACGCCATTGCCCTTGCTGCAACGAAGACTTCAGCGTCGGCGCTACTTCCGCCGCAGGCTCATGCACAACTCATGATTTGCGACTGCTGCACTCGCGCTGTAGCCACCTTTGCTGGTGATTTCGCAACTAAAGTAGGTGGCACCAATCTTTTTATAGACGCGCTTAACGCGGGCTTTGCCAGCCGTGAAGTCGATTTCCCAACCGCCATCAAACTCGCTTGACGCCAGCACGTTGCCTTCAAGTTTTGCAGTCGCGAGTTCTTCTTGAAACGTGACGTTGGGCATTTGCACCGCGATCAATGCCTGCGCTTTGTCTGCCAATGCGATCGTGTATCCGGTCGCTGCGTGTTTGACACCCGGTTTGGCGGTCGGCGCGTCCAGCGTTAAGCTGATTTGTTCCGGGCCAATCGATTCAATGGTGTGTGTGCCTGGCGTGGTCGGCTCAGGCGCCGCCACTGGCGCAGCTTGCAATGGAATGCCACGCGCCGGCTTAGCTGCCGGGGCGGGTTCACTGGGCGCCATCGCCGCGCCTGGGCCGAGCAGGGCAGTGGCATACGTACAACCACTGGCGGTCACGGCCAAGCCAAGGGCTGCTGCAACGAACAACGAAACGACACTGGTATTGTTATAATTAATCATGTGATTGATTAATACAATCGGTATGCCAACTCATAAGCCCATCCTAAGTTGTCGAAAACACGTAAAACATATAAATAAGATCGGAAGAGCAC
>JAKQOD010000281.1 GCA_029565465.1 Deltaproteobacteria bacterium | reverse complement strand
TGCGCGTGTTCGTGCACGTGTGCCTGCGCGTGTTCGTGCGCGTGTTCGTGCGCGTGTGCCTGCGCGTGTTGCTGCGCGTGTTGCTGCGCGTGTTGCTGCGCGTGCGCGGACGATCGTTGCGTTCAATCGCTACGCAGTGGTTGCTGGTTCCGGCGCGGTTGGCGTTGCTGCAGCTGCAATCAACGCATCGTTGCCGTCGAGCCAGGCTTTGAGCTTGGCGCGCACTTCGATGTTTTCGCTTTGCCAGCCATGTTTGATCTGTTCTTGCAGCTCGGTGAGTTGTTTTTTGGTCTTGGCCATCTGCGCGGCCGCTTCGGGCCGGGTGTCGCCTTTGAGCGCTGCGAGGTTGGCAACCAACTGCACGCGACGTTCGTCAGCGCGCACTTTTAATGTGTCTGGGCGTTTGTTCATGACGCGTTACCACGCAAGGTTGGTGCCAACTCCGTCGACGCGATCCTCTGTCACGGTTTGAACACGTATCGTCGCGGCGCGACGGTCAAGTAAGCTAGCGCTAGTTCTCGTCGGCGCAGAAACGGGAGAACCTGGCGCGTAAGCTCTGCAATCGACCGCACAGCGTGGTGCTGGCCCAAAGCGCTCCGCTGCACGCACGAACTTGTTGGGACGCCTCACCGCTTTTTTAAACTGTTGCCGAGGGCCGTCGAGCCTCAAACGATCGCAACTGTGACGTATCCGCACACCCGCGCAAGTTTGGCGCGCTTTTCGTCGGGCTAGAATCCCGATCCTGGCAACTTCAGAAACTCAATTTCAGCCGCTGTCGATGCTCGTTGCAAGATGTCATTGCGATGCGGATAGCGGCCAAACCGTTCAATGATCGCGCGATGTTTCATTTCAAAATCGAGATTCTCGGCCAAGCCCAGCGCTTGAAATTGCTCGACCGCGACGTCATGAATTTTGAGTGATTCGCTATGCATAAATGGCATCAACAAAAACAACAATTGAGGTTTGGATAGCGTTGTTCCTGCGCCAGTGCGCAGCGCTTCTTGAGCCAAGCCTAGCGCTAGGCTGTCACATGCAAACGCGGCTGCTTGGTCGCGGTAGATGTTGCGTGAGAACTGATCCAATACAATGACTTCAGCCAACCGCCCTTGCGCGGTTGCGCGCCATTCCGCGTTTTCGCATTTTGCCGTTCGCTCATGCATCGCGCCAAAACGCGTTTTAATTGCAGCGTCAAATGCCGGATCTTTTTGCCACCATTGTTTCGTTTCAATGTCGGTGAACCAGAAGTTTAGAACTGCGTCAGACGAATCCATGCCGTCGATGTAGCATGTTGCTCACGACCCGGAGCGTGCGCGCCTATCGCTTTGTTCAATGCCGGCCCAGATCACGGATGCCCCACCGCGCTGCTTGCATGCAGATGCCAATGAAACTCCTGCTGTTTCGACCGCGCGCGTAGACAGGGCAGGCGCGTGAGTCGAAGCGTTGGTGCTTCGCTTCTGCTCGTCGCAACGTGCGCAGCGTCGCTCGGCAGCAATGTTGGCGCGACCAGCTCCCACTGCGCAGCATAGAATTCTTGCATCGTCTTCGTTGATATGACGGCTCCGCGTTTTGATGCGGGCGGCTGCGTAGGTGCCACAGTGGCGGCTTCGACACGGTTACGATCACTGACGCGATCACCGACACGGTCACCGTTAGGTGCACTCGCATGAACAGGTGCAGGTACACGGGCACGGACAGCGGCACGGGCACGGTCAGCGGCACTAGCACGGTCGCCGACACGGACAACATCAGCGGCACGGTCAGGGCCAGCGGCACGGTCACGATCCGCGGCACGGGCAGGGCCAGCGACACTGTCACCATCAGCGGCACGGTCAGGGCCACCGGCACTTGCGCACTCGTTCCCGCTCCCACCGACATCCGCAAAGTGTGTCAATCCGCGCGCTTCTCGCCACGGCGTTTCCGCATGTGTCAACGCGCTCAGCTCGGCGCCGCTTTTGTCGCCATACATGTCCAGCATGCGGTCAACCAGCGCTGCGTCGTGTGTGTCCAACGTTGCGCCGCCCAAGCGGTCCCGGAATTTCAGATCCAACCACAGTGAGCGCACCACCGGCCCTTTGTCCCACGCTTCCAATTCGTCAACGAACAGTCGCCGGCCGCGCCACGCCAACGCATATGCTTGTGCGTAGTACACCAGCTTCATCACCTTCATCACGCCTGCCTCGGGCCGCCGCACTTTGATGTACTGCGCAACCGCGCGCGCCGTCGTCGTCGCAGTTCGTTCCACCCGCCCAGCACTTCTCCCATTCACTGCCGCCACCACCTTCGCAACCATACCCAACCTCCAATCACCTTGCGCACCTTCGCGCGTTTCTGTCGTAACCGAACTTTCTAAAACCCCCAAGCAAAATCGCTTTTTATTTTTCACTGAGCATTAGCCCCGCACAACTTTGCCCATACCGCGTGCTTCGGTTGTCGCAGCTTGCGCCAGTCGTTCCGTGTCAATCTCGCAGCCATCGGCGCTCGCCATGAATGCCGCACGCAGCACCGCGTTGCGGATGTAACCGCCGCTGAGTTCAAACCGGTCGCCGAGCCATGTGAAGTCAATGTTCGCGGCCGCAGGTGCCGTCGCTGGCAGCATCGTGCGCCACAGTTCACTGCGCTCTGCAGCTTCCGGCATCGGAATTCGCACATGGGCCGTCAAGCGACGACGGAAAGCTTCGTCCATGGCGTTTTCGTGATTCGTTGTCAAAACGCAGATGCCGGTAAACGACTCCAAACGCTGCAGCAGGAAATTCACTTCTTGATTTGCGTAGCGGTCGTTGCCGTTGTTGACCGTCGTGCGTTTGCCAAATAGCGAATCTGCTTCGTCAAACAGCAGCACTGCGTTGCAAGCTTCAGCTGCATCAAAGAGCTCTGCGAGCTTCTTCTCGGTTTCGCCAATCCACTTCGACGTAATCTTGCTGCTGTCGACCCGATACAGCGGTAGCCCCACAACATCCGCCAGCGCGCTTGCCGTCAACGTTTTGCCGGTGCCTGGCGGCCCCGATAGCAGCGCAACAACACCAAGGCCCTTGCGCATTTTCGCTGCAAAGCCCCAATCCGTGTATACGCGCTGGCGGCCGAGCACACGCAGCGCCAAGTCGTTGA
>JAKQOD010000035.1 GCA_029565465.1 Deltaproteobacteria bacterium | reverse complement strand
GAGCTGCCAAAAGACGTGGAAGGCCGCTTGGCCCGGGTGGAACGCCGCCTCGACAAGGTGATTCAAACGCTTGAACAAGCGCTGCCACCAGCTGAACCAGATCCATCGTCGACCTACTCGGTGCGCGTTGATCCAATCGATCCAAGCGAAGGCCCGGCCGACGCCAAAGTTACGATCATCGAAGGTTTCGAATTTAAGTGCCCGTACTGCGCAATCGTAAATCCAACGATTGACCAAATCATTGCCAAATATCCAAAAGATGTTCGCGTGGTTGCGAAGTACATCTTGATTCACGGACCATCAGCCGTGCCGCCTGCAATGGCTGCCTGCGCTGCAGCTAAACAAGGCAAATACACGGCCATGAAGAACGGCTTGTGGTCCAGCTTCTTCAAGATCGAAAACGGCCGCCCAATGATGCAAGAAGCGGCAACTTCACCAGAAGCCATCAAAACCTTGGCAGCTTCGTTGCAACTCGACATGGCCAAGTACGACGCCGACATTGCCAGCAGCGAATGCAAAAGCTGGATCCAGTCGAGCCGCGACAGCATGGCGCCGCTTGGCGTCAACGGCACCCCGGCATTCTTCGTCAACGGTCGCTTCTTGAACGGCGCTGTGCCGTTTGAACAACTCGATGCCTTGGTGAAAGAAGAACTCGCCAAAGCCGACAAAGCCATCGCCGACGGCACCGCCCAAAAAGACTACTACAGCACGCTGGTTAAGAATGGCTTGACCAAAGTGAAGGGTCGTTTCGAAGAATAGTCGGTAGTGTAGGGCAGCCAACGGCGAGGAGATACGATGCGTTTATTTCAAACTACGATGAGTGCAGTGGGCATGTTGGTCGGCTGTGCAGGCGCGTTCGCGGCTTGCAGCGACGACAATAAAACGGCGATTGATGCGCAAGTCAAACTGTTGGATGCGCCACCCGATGCAGCAATCGATGCCTTGGTTTGTGCACCTTTAACGGATTGTTCCGGCACCTGCATTGACACCACCAGTGATCCAGACAACTGCGGTCAATGCGGTATGCAATGCACCAGTGGCAAAGTGTGCGCTGCAAGTGCGTGCGCATGCCCACCTTCATTTGCGCCTGCAACCATCAGCGCAACCGCGCAAGACATGGTGCGCACCGACTTGCCTGGCGCGTTCGTTGCCATCACGCCGTTCTCCGACGGTTCGAGCCTCCACATCGCTGCGGTTGGCTATGCGCGGGCTGGCACCGTGATCAATCAAGTCTATACGCTGTCGGGCGCCAACCCTGGCACGCCGCCGTTCTTCGCCTTGGGTTACAAATTGAACCTGGCAACGTTTACGCCAGCGGCGTCGTTCTACGCTACTGAAGGCAAGTTAACCTTCACCAAAGTGTGTGACAAAGGTGCAGCGGGCACGTTGACGGAAGCCACGTTCAAAGGCGTCACGTCGATTCAGAACCCAACGATTGATCCAAATGGTTGCACGTTTACGGTTGCCAGCCTCGCATTTAGCACGGGCAAGCCTGACATGTGCCCTGCTCCACAGTGAAGCGTAACCGTGGCGCGGCCGCGTGAATTTGTTGCCGAAGAAGTAGTCGGCAAAGCACTGACCGCGTTTTGGTTACGCGGGTACCATGCGATGTCGGTCGACGACGTATTGTCGGCGATTGGAATTGGCCGGCAGAGCTTTTACAACGCGTTTGGCGACAAACGTGCGTTGTTGGGGCTGTGTTTGGCGCGATACCGCGACCAGCAACAGGCCACACTTGCAGGTTATTTTGCAACTCGCGCAACCGTAACGGCTGGCTTCACAGCGTTGTTTGAAAGCTTTTTAGCCGAGCCCGACGCCCACAAACGCCGCGGTTGTTTGATCTTAAACACCGCGGTCGAACTCGCAGCGTCGGATGTTGATGTCGCCGATGTTGCGGCAGCCTATCAACTCGCGATTGAGGATATGTTTGCAGCGCAACTGGCGCGTGCACTTACCGAAGGCAGCGCCGCGATGGATGAAGCGCGGCGCAAAGCGCGTTTGCTGGTGGCGATCTATCTGGGTTTGCGCACCATGGCCAAAGCGGATCCACGGTCGTCGGCAATAGCCGATGCGATCAAGTTGGCGATCGAACAGGTCACCACGTTTGTGGGCGCCGATGCATAGTGCTTGATTTGCGCAATTTTTGCGTGCTGTCGCCAAGCGAGACCTTTTGCCGCAGCACGCCGCTCCGGTTTTTTGGCCAGCGCGGCGTAGCCAGCGTACAGTATGCCAATGAATGTAGTCCGTGTGTTTCAATCCGTGGCAACGTTGCTGCTCCTGGCGCTAAGCGCATGCTCAGATCCTGCAAGCAGCATTGACGCACCTAACGCGATTGATGCCGCACCCGTTGCCGTGAAGCTTGTAACTTGCCCAGCGAACCCAATGTACAAAGTTGGCGTCGCCGGGCATTCTTTTGATCCAGCCACCCAAACAGTGCCCGTCGGCTCCATCGTAAAAATTACGACATCGGCCGACCACAGCGCGAAATCGGTCGAAAGTCTGTTCTTCATCGATTTTGCTAGCAGTGAGTGCGTTCAATTTGGCGTTCGCGCCACATACAAATTCTTTTGTACCGCGCACGGATTCGTAGGTTCGGTTACTGTTGAGTAGATGCTGCGTAGCCCCGACTTGTACGGCCCGTTGCTGGGCAAAGTTCTGTTCCCTGCGTTCGAAGCAGCGCGTGGCCGCCCGACGGTTGCCATGTTGCGCTACCTTGAGCAGACCCAATGGTGGTCGGCCGATCAGCTGCACGATCTACAAAGCGGCTTGCTGCGCCGCTTGCTACGGCACGCGTACGACCATACGGCGCACTACCGCGCCGTCTTTGACCAGCTTGGCGCACATCCTCTCGACATCTCGTCGCCAGCAGCGTTGCAGCGCTTGCCGTTGCTGACCCGCGAAGTTATGCAAGCCAGCCAAGCGACACGGGTTGCTGATGCACCGCCCTTCATCGCCGTTCGTAAATTCTCGAGCGGCACAACCGGCCAACCGGCCGAAGTGGCTTACAACGCCAGCTCGCAGCACTGGCGCGATGCGATGCGGTGGCGTGGGTATGGTTGGGCCGGCTATCGCATGGGCCAACGGGCCCTTCATTATTGGGGTGCTGCGCCAATCAAACCGCCGGTGCTCAAACGCCTCAAAGTTGAACTCGATCACAAGCTGCGACGCGATCTCTACGTCGACGCCAATCGACGCACGCCTGCAGACCTACAACGTGCGGTCGACGTGATTCGTAGCTATCAACCGCACGTCATCGTCGCATATTCGCAAGGCATGGCAACGTTGGCGCGGTTCATCAACGAGCGTGGGCTCCGCTCGTGGGACACCATTCCGGTGTTGGTTGGGGCCGAACGGCTGTGGTCACACGATCGCGAAGCCATCGAGCAAGCCTTTGGGCCTGCACTGTTTGAAACCTACGGCTGTCGCGAATTTATGTTGATCGGCTCGGAATGTGAAAACCACGATGGCATGCACACCTCGATGGAAACGCTGATCGTTGAAATCGTAGTGCAAAATGCCGACGGCTCGACGCGGCCAGCCGAGCCGGGCGAAGCCGGCGACGTCGTGGTGACGGATTTGCAAAATTTGGCGTGCCCACTGATTCGGGTTGTCAGTGGCGACCGCGCGGTGGCGCGGCCTGCAACGCCGTGCACGTGTGGCCGCGGCCTGCAACGGATTGGGCCGATCGATGGCCGGGTTGCAGAAACATTGTTCGATGGCGCCGGCAATGCGACCAGCGGCTTGATCTTCAGCATCATGTTTGTTTGGCTCGCCAAGGTCACCAAGCAATTCCAAGTGGTGCAGCGTGTCGACCGCTCGGTAGTGTTGCGTGTCGTGCCAGTTGCGACGACGTTGTCGGATGCCGACCGCGCCATTGCACGCGACTACTTCGCCAAGTATTTGCCTGGCGCAACACTCGAAATCGCAGAGGTCGCCGAGATTCCGTTGACGAAAGCCGGCAAGGTACGCATCGT
>JAKQOD010000034.1 GCA_029565465.1 Deltaproteobacteria bacterium | reverse complement strand
AAATTGTGTTCCTCCGACGCATTGTTGCTGGTGGTGCTAACAAGAGCTACGGCATTGACGTCGCGCGTCTCGCCGGCTTACCTCGCAGCGTCATCGCGCGGGCCCGGCAATTGTTGACCCAACTCGAAGGCGGCGCCGCGTTGGGGCAACACGCGCAGCTGTCATTGATAGCCACAGCCCCCGCGCAATCCGCCCCCGCGCCAACCGCCGCTGCGCTTACCCCCGCTGCTGCGTCCTTGCTCGATGAACTCGGCGCCGTTGATATTGATAGCCTGACGCCGCTCGCCGCCCTGACGCTTTTAGCGAAGCTGCGCGCCACCGCACGCGACATACAGTAGACAACAAATCCCGCGATCCTTGACGGTCCGTGCAAGTAACCGTGGCCGTGCAAGTGACCACAGCCGTGCAAGTGACCACAGCCGTGCCAGTGACCGCGGCCGTGCCAGTGACCGCGGTCCTGCCAGTGACCGCGGCCGTGCCCGTGACCGCGGCCGTGCCCGTGACCATGTCCGCGCCCGTGATCGTGTCCGCGCCCGTGATCATGCCTGTGACCGTGTCCGTGCCTGTGACCGTGTCCGTGCCGTGCCCGTGGAGGTATCCATCCCCCCAATGCAAGACCGTTGGGGGGCCAAACCCCCGAACTCAAGCGAATGGGCGTAACTACCCCCGAGAAATCTCAATCCGCACGGCTAAGTGCCTGAAAGCTCGTCGGCTGTACTGGCCCGGTTCTTGATAAAGACAGTACCGGAGGACAACTCGTGGCTACAAAAACCTACAACAAGACCAACGTGGCAATCGCTCTGTCGATGGCTGCAGCAATCGCTTCAACGGCGGGTGCATGCGGTGGCGACGACACCGGCGCATTGGGTGATGTGAAATCACTCGTGTTCCTGCAGCGTCCAAAACACAACAGCGGCATGGGCGACATCTTCCAGTACACCTCGTACAACCCAGGCGCACGCTTGGTAAAGCTTGAGCCGCCAACCGCGGACGGTAAGCTCACCGTGCTGTGCTGTGACAAGCTTTCGCCCGAGTTCGCGAAAATGGACATCTCGGGCTACGACCTGTCGTTCGACGCCACCAAAGTGGTGTTCGCTGGCAAGCTCAATGAAGGCAGCCGATATGGCTTGTTTATGTTGACGTTGGCCGACGGCAAAGTCGAACAACTCGCGACCGACCCAGGCCGTGATTATGTGTCGCCGATCTTCCTCCCAGGCGACAAGATCATGTTCACCACCAATGCTGTGGTGGAGCCTGGTGCGCCACAACATCAAGATGAATACGAACGCGGCACCACGTTGCAACTCGGCACCATCAACGCGGACGGCACAGGCGAAGTCCTGGGCCCACGCAACTTGTCGCACCGCGTCTTCCCAACGTTGACCTCGGATGGTCGTGTGATGACCACGCAGTGGGACCACTTGGGCCCACAAAATGCTGGCCACTTGGTGTTTGTGAACCAAGACATGACCGCAGTCCGTGAAGCCTTCGGCAAAGAAGGCACAGGCCTCACCAACTCGTATCTCAAAGCCACCGAAGTTTCGCCTGGTCGCTTTGTCGCCATCGGCACGTCGCGTAACCGCACCATCCAAGCTGGCGCCCTGCTCGATATCCGCTTAGGCAAAGTCAGCACCGCAGATGGCGATGTTGTTGCAAATTCCGAGATGTCGGAAGCCAATGCGTCGGTAAAGCTGCTCACTGCAAATGTGCCGCTTG
Organism: Deltaproteobacteria bacterium; assembly: GCA_029565465.1. Taxonomy (GTDB): domain Bacteria; phylum Myxococcota_A; class Polyangia; order Haliangiales; family Haliangiaceae; genus JABFXX01. Next base: position 1,500 of record JAKQOD010000034.1, on the reverse strand, counting down.
ATCGCACGCCATCGTCGCCAACCGTGGGTCGCTATTATGATGCATATCCGCTCAACGCCGGCGAAGACTTGAACCTGTTGGTTTCATGGGCTGATGGCACGGTTGAAAGTGGCAGTCTTGAAGCGGCCGGGTTGTCAGCTAACTTCGGCGTGTACTTGTATGACACCAAAACCCAAACCCGCAAACCGATTTGGGACGATGCTGACTACTGGGATATCTTCGCGCGGCCACTGCGTGCACGCTCGGCGCCGCCGGTGATTGAACCATCGGCCGCCAACGGCATCGACAACAACGCTGCGCTGATCGGCTCGATGAACGCGTACCAGTCGAGCCTTGATAAGTTCGCACCTGGCTCATTGTACGGCGTCCGCGTGATGGAAGGCTTCTCGTCGGAAGAAGGCCCACGCAAGTTCGGTACCACGATGTTTGAAGGTCACGCCAATCTCGGTGTTGCACCGCTGCAAGCTGACGGCTCGTGGTTGGCCACCGTGCCACCAAATATCCCACTGCACCTGCAGATGGTCGACAAGTTCGGTATGTCGGTGCGCAACGAACCAGTGTGGTTCTCCGGTGCACGTGGCGAATCGCGCGTGTGTGGCGGTTGCCACGAAAGCCGCTCGGCGACGACAGTGATCAACCCAGGTATCACCATGGCGGCGGCGGTGGGCCCAAGCGCGATGTACGCAGCCGTGCCACGCGGTCAGCGGGTATCGAACGATTTCTCGCGTGACAAAGTCATGGGCGTGCCTTGGGACAAGTCGATTCAGCCAATCCTCGATGCGAAATGCGTTTCGTGCCATGACGGTTCGGCCTCGGCCGCCAACCCTTCGTACACCATCACCGACCCTGTCACTGCGACCTCCGTCACCTGGCGCTTCGACCTCCGCGGTCAAGCCGTTACTGTCGGTGTTGGCGACCTGATGATCACTGGCTACACCGCTTCGTACATCTCGTTGGCTGGCTTGGACATGGAAGCTGTAGATAAAGCCGAAGTGATGGTCACGGGCGACTACAAAACCTACATGAACCCGACCGATGCAAAGGGCTCGTTGGCCATCAAGTTGCTCAACCCAGTGCAGCAATTCCCAACCCAGAACGCGAACGTTCGCGCCTTTGCGACGACGCCACATGCGCAAGGCGCTGGCTTCACCGACCTCACGGCTGATGAGTACTACCGCTTGGTGCTCGCTGCGGACATGGGCATGAACTTCTACTCGCGTGAAAACAACCCTGGTGCTTCTAACTAACTCATCCCGCAAAGGATTTTTGTCATGATCAACTTCAAACAAATGAAATCGGGATTACTTGCAGGCGTCGTCATGATGGCGCTTGGTTCTACCGCTGCCAACGCTGGCATCGATGGCAGCGACGCTGCCATCAGAGCAGCTGCAGCATCGGGCTCGGTCGATGCCATTATCGCTGAAGTCGAACGCACCGAAGGCCTTATCTGCGCGCCTTGCGTCGACACTGTAACGAAGCTGCTCGATCATAATACCTACG
>JAKQOD010000031.1 GCA_029565465.1 Deltaproteobacteria bacterium | reverse complement strand
ACTGCAATCCACCACGGTGGATAAAATGCCGAGTTGCTGCTTCACCATACACCAGGTTTGCAATTGGCATTCGTCGTACTGCAGTTGACCGCTACGACAGGTAACCGGCTTGGTGGTTTCTTCGAAGCGATACACTTTGGTCCAAGCCGCCAGGTCGGTGGATTTGCCGATCGACATCATATCCGGTGCTTGGTCTTGCGCACAAACCCACAGTGATTTGTCGGGCGCTTCAACCGCGCAACGCGTGCGCAAGGAAGGCGTAAGTTCAGTGAACGTCTCGCCTCCGTTGATCGACTTGTAGTTGGTAGATTGTGCAGCACCAACATAAATTTCGCCGTTGCTGCGCAACACAAAGGCTTGTGAGTAGTCGCCAATGGAGAGTTTCTTGCTCCACGTCATGCCACCGTCGGTGCTGTGATAGTAGTCGGTGCCGGCCATCCCTGCTACCGGAGTATCGACGCGCGCCCACAAGTCGTCGGCGTTGGTTGCCGAAATCGCGGCCACGTCGATTGAAGCTTGCTCTGACGTCGCGAAGCCGGTTACCGGAAGGGCTTGGAAGCTAACGCCACCGTCGGTGGAACGAAGCGCGAGAAACTTGCGAGGCTGGCCCGACTCAAGGCGGTAGCCAAAAAGATACACTCGATTTTTGTCGCTTGGTGCAACTTCGATGCTGCTCCACCAATCGGCATTGTTGCCCGCCACCGTTGCCAACGGCCAGGTTGTGCCATTGTCCGTGCTCTTGTAGATCTTGCCTGCACTAACCGAACCCGAATCGGCGGCGTAGAGCGCGCCATCAGGCCCCTGCGCGATCACCGAAATGAACTTGCGTTCATTCGGTGGCGTGGCTTCGCTGCTGGACAACGGCGTCGCATCAAAGGTGCAGCCATTGCTGTTGGCGAGCAAGCCATTGAATGTAGTTGCGAGCACCGTACCGTTTTCCAAGTACTCGTAGTCTGGATCGAACGCGCCGCCGTACCCCACGGCACTCTCACAAAACCATTCAAACGTTTGGCCACCGTCGTGCGAAATCAACAAGCCCCAGGTTAAGCCGACCACCAAATCATTGGGATGGCCAGTGCGAAATCGAATCGACGACGATGATGGGGGGCGGCCGTTGGCGTGCGCAGCTGGCGCAAGCAAACAAGCTGTCACCGCAAGCGCTGCCACAGTTGCCGGCGCGCACAGGCGTGAGAGAGGCGAGTTCATGGGCGCGATGGTATCGCGGCTTGAGCTGCTATGCGAGGCCGATCTCGCGCAGGCGCTGAATCAAATACTCACCGGCTGAGACGCTTGGATAGCGCGCGGCTCCCCCGGTGCGAGCAACGCAGCCAGGCAGCGGGGTTAGGTCGACTTCACGGCGTGGGTGCACAAAGCAAGGCATCGAAAAGCGCTCGGCGCGGCTATCGCCAGGATTCACCACGCGGTGGGTCGTGCTCTTGTAGAATCCATTGGTAACGTTTTGCAACATGTCGCCAGAGTCAACCACGATGGTGTCAAACCCGCTGTGGACAGGCATCCACGAACCATCGCGACGCAGCAGCTCAAGACCTTCCGAGGTAGCGCCCGAGAGCAGCGTAATCAGGTTGATATCTTCGTGTGCGGCCGATCGGACGGCACCAGGCGGCACCGCATCGCCAACTGGCGGATAATACAGCACCCGCACAATGGTATCGCTTTGTTGGGCCATCGAGCTGAAGCGATCTTGTGGCTCGCCGATGTGCAGCGCTGCGGCTTGCAGAAAGATCGAGCCTAAGCCGTCGAGCTTTGTGTAGAGGTCGGTCAGCACGGTGCGAAAATCGGTAATTTCCGTCGGCCACGAGTTAGGGCCAAAATCCCGATGCACGGGGTGGTCGTCGGGCACATCGGGCCGACCAACTTGCCAGAATTCTTTTAAGTCAGGCGCTTTTGAGTCTTTCGCGTGCTCTTTGCCGAAGCCGGTGTAGCCGCGTTGGCCTTTGACTTTGGGATCGCTGTACGCAGTTTTCGCCGTTGCTGGCAGGCTGAAAAATGCTTTTGAAACTCGGTAAGCGTCGGCGGTGAGCGCTTCGCTCACACCGTGATTGCGAACGGCAAAAAAGCCGGTATCCGCCAACGATTCACCAACCGTACGGATAAAGGTTTGTTGTCTCGCCCCGCCCGCCAACCAGTCTTCGAGATCCACTACTGGAATGTTTTGCGCGCTCATTAGCCGAAGTATCGCGCGTCGCACCGAAGTGCATCAACCAGCTTTGTGCTCAATCTCAGGCGGCGATGCAAAGAACTTATTGCGCGTCGGATCATTGAACCGCGCGTAATCGATAGCCCACGGGGTCACAGCGAAGCGGTCCTGCTCTGCGACAATTGTACACGCCATTGGCGTCACCGACCGGTAACTCGATTCGGGGGGCAGATCGTTGTTATCGGCGCCGCCAGCGGAGAACAGATTCAAGAGGGTCAACGCGCTATCGGGGTAGACCGAACGGAATCCTTCGTCAATCTTCTCATGCCCACGCGCCATCAAGCTGGCACCGATTTTGTGCATGAACGACTCAAATTGCAGACGGCCAAACGGAAACCGTGCGTTTTGAGCTTGCAGATCATCGGGAATCACATCGGCTGACGATGGGTCGCTCCACAGCATTTGGAACCGCAAGTCTGGGTCGTTGAGCGACGCCAAATCGGTGAATTTGGCCCGCAGATCGGCGTCGCGCGGAATGCCTGCGTGCACAAACATCAATTTGCCAAAAAACAGCACATTGGGCAGCTGCTCGAACAGATCCATGTACGCCGTGAAAACTTCGAGCGGCATGTGATCGTAAAGCGAATTAATCGCTTCAGCCGGCTTCACGCCGCCATACACGCGCCCGCGATACTCGACGTAGTACTCGTGATTGCCACGCAATGGAAATACATGGTCCGGGGCCGCGAGAAATAGCTCCATCACGGTGCGGAACACACCATTGTAACTGAAGCGACCACGATCAATGTAGTCGCCTAGCAAAATCAACTTCGGCTCAGGCTTACGATTGTCGAGCTTCCAGGCTTCAAGCTTGGCGAAAAAGTCGGCTTGCAAGGCGGCCGCTTTGAGGCAGCTGTAGCAACCATGCAAATCGCCCAGCACAAAGAGCTCGTACTTCTTGTTGGGCGGGGTTGGGTGGAACCAGATGTGGCCGTCGAGGAATGGCTCGGTACTGGTAACATCGCTGAGCTGTTTTTTGCCAGTCAGTTGGCCGCTGCCGGTGGCTCGCTTTTCGCGCAGCTTGGCAGCAAACCGCTTCATCAATGCCAAATCAGAATCGGCTTGCTCTTTGATCAACGAAGGATCAATCGAGTAATGCTGCTCGAAGGCGCCAAAGAACGGATGATTGTCGAGCCGTGCCGCAACTTGGGCTGCCGGTTCGATCGCCACGGCGATTTCAATAACGTCAGCATCGTCGATTTCAATCGCGACCTCGGCGTGCAGCAAATCCTCAAGCTCTTGACGAAACTTCGCTTCGGCTGGATGCACGCTGCCATCGGCGTAGATCAGTTCGTCGATCGCAGCCAACAAGGCCAGCTGATTGCCTTCGTCGAAACTTTGGAAAATCTCATAACTACGCAACTTGAGTTTTGAATAAACAAATTGCTCAACATTTTCGCCTTCAGCGGTAGCTTCCGTGAACAGCTCGCGCACTTGGCGATCGATCGATTCGAAGACTTCGAGAAAGTGCTTCACAAATTTATCGACGACTTCAATCCGTAACGCCGCTGGCGCATCCGCCATAGACCCAGCGGCCCGCGCTTCGACCAGGTGCCGAATATGGGCGCGGACATAGGTCTTTTCGGTAAGGTCGAATTCGCCGTCTATGTACCCGAACGCCGTCAGGTAAAAGATGATGGCGTTCATCTGTTGTTCGGCAACGTCGGCGTCGGGGCTAAATGTCAGCACCGCATAAGCTTGCCTCTGCACCAAGCGTAAACGCAAGCCCCCGTGGCCGAACCACCGCCCCAATGGGTAGAAAATGGCGTTCCGCTTGCCTCCTACGGTAGTATTTGCGCGTGCGCATTCGAGCCATAGGGGTCGCTTTGAGTACCGCCTGTGTCGCGGTGCCAGTGACGTATGGTTCGGCCCACGCTGAATCGCGCTACAACATCAGTGGGTTCTCAGGCGTTAATTTCTTTTCAAGCAACACCGAGCTTGGCAACTCGTGGCGTGATGACCAAGTGCCGAATACCTCGGTCTTGCTTGGCATGCGGCTGGGCTGGGTGGCGTGGACGCGACCGACAAGTGCAACACACCCGACGGTGGAGTTGGAAAGTGAATTCAAAATAGCACCGGCGTTCACTGCGAATGGCAGTGCCGTCTCGTATTTCGCGCCCGTGTTTGGCTGGCGCGGTCACGTGTTGAGCGGTGTGCAAGTCGCGCCCTGGCTGCGCGTGCATGCGCTGGTTGGCGCCGGTGGTGAATCCATTGCGTCAACCTCGCCATTTATGGCCGACGAAACCGATCCGATGGCGTACTGGGGCCTCGGCGTGCGCTTGGCGTCGACGGACCGCAACAATGGATGGCGCTTGCGCTTCGATGGACGGCACGTCATCAGCCCAGGGCGGATGGACGCGGTGGCCTCGTCGTTTGAGATTCAACTTGGCGTCGAAACCTCGCTGGGCACCGAACCGGCCCGCACACCGGCTCGGAGGTCACAGCGGCCAACGGCACGGATCAGCCACGACGAATTTTGCCGGCGAGCCGTGGCCAACGGCCGCTACGACGAAAGCTGTCTTGCGATTGTCACCAATATTGCGGTGGAGCGGCCGGTCGTGAACACCGATGCGGATGAAGATCTCGACGGTGTGCGTGGCGCGGCTGACCGCTGCCCGCAACAAGCGGAGGATATGGACGGCCTCGCCGATGACGATGGCTGTCCGGAAACCGATGCCGACAATGACACCGTTGCCGACACCGCCGACCAGTGCCCCGCCGCGATGGAAACCTTAAATCACTTCAACGACAGCGACGGGTGCCCAGATCTATTGCCAACAGCGCTTAGAGAACTTGAAGCTGTGCGGTTTGCGCGCAACAAAGCCAAACTATCCGACGCTGCGGCGAAGCAGCTAGGCGAAGTCGCAAATGCACTGCGCGAAGCGCCAGATGTGCGCATCAACCTAGTGGGCTTTGACACGGGCGGTGGCAAAACCGCGGGCGGTCTACGTGAGCGCCGCATCGCAACCATCAAATGGTTCTTGATCGATCACGGTGTTGCTACCGAGCGAATCGATGGACGCACCGTCGAGGCGAGCGCCGCAGAACCAGACCAAATCGAAATTCGCACTGCACCGTAACGCGGTCAGCGCACCGAATCGATTAGATCGGCAAGACGTTGCTGTTGATACAGAACACTGCTTTGTCGGCTGGGAAGAAGTAGCCCACTGCCATACACATTTCATCGGTCAGCGCGCTTGAGCCGGTGCGAATCGTGTTGTTCGTGGTGTTGTTGTATTCGCAGCGATAGTTGAGCTTGCCAGATGCAAACGAGAAGAACGGCGCACCAAAATCTTTCACGCCAGGATGTTCCCAGTCCGTCGCTTCGAAAACTTTCGCCGCAGCATCGTGAACCTGGGTCAGCGTGCCTTGTTTGTGCACGTGAGTCGACAAAGCAAAGAATTTAGCGCCTGCCGGCACATCGCAACTGCCTTGCGCGCTGCCCGTACTGTTCGGCGGCAAGTTGATCTGCGTGTTGTAGGTTACGTACGCGGCCGCCTTTTCATAAGGCGTGCCCGGGGCGTAGGTTTCACCGTTGACGGTGACGTGCACTTTTAGATCTTGGTCGGTGGCGTTGAGGTAGTGCATTTCGATGCACACGTTTTGACCAACCGGGACCGTCATGCCAACCCCTGCAGGCATCAGCGCTTCATTGTCGATGTTTTGCGCCGAGTATGTCCATACCGGCAGATTGACGCCGTTGCCAGTACAGCTGCCCTTTTGCACGGTGCCATCTGGGCCCAGTGGCGAATTTGAAAAGTACATGATCAAGTGGTGGCTGCCTGGCGTCATGCGCGATTGCCAACGCTTCACGCCAACGTCGGCAGTGCCTTTGAACGTGGTGAAATAGCGCCAGGTTTCTTCTTTACCAGCGCCGATCGTTGCTTCAGCAGATTTGAATTGAAAGCCGTTGGTTGGCACCGGCAAATCATTTGATGCTGGCGCATCGACGGCGGCATCAAGGCCAGCGGGTGCGTCGGCGGTGCCGTTGTTGTCATTACTGCCACACGCTGCAAGCGCGATAAAACCTAATGCCCCTAGTAATTTTTTCATAGCCCTCGGCGACCAGCCTACCAAGGCTGGCCTGGTTAGCCAACAGTTCCGGTGTGTACAGGCAGCTTTTCTCGCCTGCTTTCACACCGCTGTCGGTTCATGACAACCGGTTGCGATAATCGAGATAACCAAAGCGACGCGTAACATTGAGCACATCGGTAGCCGGTTCGTAGGTTGCGATCGACGGATGCCGCACGCCATTAAACGTTGAGGTTTTGACCATGGTATAGTGCGCCATATCGAGAAAGATCAGCCGATCCGCAACGTTAAGCGGGGCGTCAAAACCGTAATCGCCGATCACATCGCCAGCGAGGCAGGTCATGCCACCAAGTCGGTAGGTGTGTGCTTTGGCGTTTGGCTCGCCTGCGATTTCATCTGGCATGCCCGGGCGTCGACGAATGATCACCGGGCGATACGGCATTTCGAGCACGTCGGGCATATGCGCGGTTGCCGAGCAATCGAGGATCGCGATGTCCATGCCGTTGTGCATGGTGTCCATCACTTGCGTCACCAGCACACCCGTGCCGAGTGCCACGGCTTCCCCGGGCTCAAGGTAAACCTGCACGCCCCACTTGGCTTTAAAATCTTTGATCAGCTGCACCAGCAATTCGCGATCGTAGTCGGGCCGCGTGATGTGGTGGCCGCCGCCGAAGTTTACCCATTTCATGCCAGGGATAAACTCGCCGAACTTTTGTTCAAACGCTGCGATCGCGCGTTGCAACGCGTCGGAGTTCACTTGGCACAGCGTGTGGAAGTGCAGGCCATCGAGGCCGGCAAGGTCTTCGCGCGTGAGGTTGGCGCGCGTGGTGCCAAGCCGAGAACACGGGCCCGCTGGATCGTACAACGCCACTTCGACTTCTTGGTGCTCGTGATTGCAGCGCATGCCGGTCGAAATATGTTTGCCGCTGGCCCGTGCTGCTTCGATCGCCGGCCGATGCTTGCGCCACTGCGCTGGCGAATTGAGCACGATGTGATCGGCGAGCGTCAGCAGTTCTTGCATCTCGCTATCGGAGTACGCAGGCGCATACGCGTGCACCTCGCCGCCAAGTTCTTCGCGTGCCAGTCGTGCTTCGGCTACCGACGACGACGTGGCGCCCGCGAGGTATTTGCGGACCAGTGGAAACGTTGACCACTGCGCAAAGCCTTTGAGCGCAAGCAAGATCGTGCAGCCGGCGCGTTTCTGAATATCGTCGAGGATTTTGAGATTATCTTTGAGCGCACCAAGGTCGGTGACAAAACTTGGCGTTTCGATACGATCGAGTGGCACGCGTGCAGCGACGTGGCCACCTAGTGATGCTCCAGCGGACATGCGCGAGATGTAGCATACGCTGGCGGCAAATCGAACCGGGGGCGCCGCGAACGACGCAGTGATGTTGGCGCATGTCAAGCGCCCGGCTCACGCGCGTACGCCTGTCCGACGCAGCGGCCGCAGCGCCGTGCGCTTCACTTTGCACAACGGACCCCAGCAACGGGCGTGCTTAGACCGAAATACACTTTGAATCTAGTGTCACCGATTCCTCGATTGTGGAAGCGCCTTTGGCAAGCCCGGTGTCGCTAACAACAAACTCAGGCGCACCGCGATCGGCGGTGGATACACCGCCTTACCAACATCGCGACACCCACGCGGGTTTTAACGCGGGTTTTAACGCGGGAACCGGACCGCGCGGGAACCGCGCGGGAACCGGACCGGGGGTAGGAAACCGGACCGGGGGTCATGAAAGGGAGGAAACCGGGAAGGAGGAACCGGACCGGGAGGAACCGGACCCGGGCGGAACCGGACGGGAGGAACCGGACCGGGGGTCATGAGAACGATATCTGGCCTGCCACCCTAGCGGCAATTTCGCGGTGGGAGGAAGGAAACCGGACCGGAAGGAAACCGGACCGGGGGTCATGAGAACGATATCGGAGGAACCGGACCGGGGGTCATGAAAGGAGGAACCGGACCGGGGGTCATGAAAGGCGGCGGAACCGGACCGCGGAGGAACTGGACCCGGTCATGAGAACGATATCCGGCCTGCCGCCCTAGCGGCAATTTCGCGGTGAGGCTGCGCAAAATCCCTCGATCAAGTTCCGTCGGGCAGCTCTTTGCGAACATTTCGCAATGAGGTCGATACGCCCGACCAGTCGAGTTGCCACTGTCCGGCAGGCGGACAGATTTGCAGT
>JAKQOD010000017.1 GCA_029565465.1 Deltaproteobacteria bacterium | reverse complement strand
CAGCTGCCTGCACCAGCGACCGGTGAACCAGCAGACCTCGAGCAAGCGTTTCCATGGCGAACCGCTGGCATTGCGGGCAGCGTAAAAATCAATGACGTTGCCGTGGTCGCAACGCGCCGCCTGTCCGATGTGATCGCCGTCGGTGCAGCGCTTGGCCTTCGCCACGTGGCGATGCGGGAACAGCGCACGGCGCCAAGCGCAAGCGCCGATCTTGTGACCTTGCAAGGCACCGGCTGGCGCGCACCATCGGTACGGTTGGGGATGTTGGTGATGCCGGCATCATTGCCTTATGAGTTTGGCGCTGCGCTGACCTACCACCGTGGCCTCACCATTGAGGGCACCAGCACCATCAGCGAAGGCGCGCGACATGGCGCGGCGCTAACCATGCCGCAAGCTATCGGCGCGGCGGCTTCGCTTCGCCGTGTCGCGAGCCGTTGGACGCTCGAGCTCGACGGCGAAGTCGCAGCAGCTAACCAGGCTGTGCAGTTTTGGCAGGTAAATAACGACGAGCCCTTGCCATCGCGTTGGCGCAATGGCGTGCGTGCCGATGTGCGCGTGTCTGGCGACGTGGCTGTGATCCCGGGCATGTTATGGCTCACCGCTGGCATCGGCTGGCACCACGGCAGCACGGCGACAAATGCGGTGTCCCCGCTATTTCAAGATCCCAACAGCACGCGCATTGCGGTGGGCGCCGTGGTCGCGCACGATGGCGTGTCGATTGTCTTCGGCGGCATGCTCGAAAAAGCAGCGGCCCGCAAAGCCGACCACAATCCGGCGGCCCTTGCAATCACCAGTGAGCGCACCGTGGTTGGCTTGACGTTGGAATACGAATTTGGCGGCTTGTAGCTGCTATTTCTTCGTCGGTGGGTTGGCTTTCCACGCTTTGAGGAACGCCACTTCGGAGGCATCATCCAATGCCAAATTAGTGCGCGCTCGGTCGGTTGGGGCCACCGATTTGGGATCTGCAGCGAGCGCCGTTTTCTGTTCGTTTTCGAGTTTCACTTGGCTGCGATACCAGGCCAGCGTGTCTTTGACCGTGGCGTCAACGCTGCGAAACGACAGGCCAGCTTTGAGCGCACGGCTGATGTTCCAGGTGTGAAAACCTTTGCTATCGCCTTCGGCGGGCACCCAGATCGGAAACCCGATGTTGGGGTCGGCTGCAACGAACGCCGTCGGGATCCACACTGGCGTGTTGGGCGTTTTGGTAGCAGCGCGGAACGCTTTGATTGCGCGGCCCCAGGTTAGCCGGGTACGTGGTCCCGTCGCCGTAAACGTGCCAAAGGTGCGCTGTTCGACTAGATGCACTAACCATTGGGCCAAGTCGCGCACGTCGATGAATTGCACTGGGTCGTTTGGGGTGCCGGGTACGGCGACTTCGCCACCACGATCAAAACGCGCAGCCCAATAGGTAAACCGGCCGGTTGGATCGTCGGGACCAACGATAAAGCCAGGCCGAACGATGGTCGTGTGGTCAGGCAACGCGCGAGTTACCGCTTGCTCGCTGAGTGCCTTGAGCGGGCCATAGTTCTCAAACTGATCACCCATAACTTCGATGGTTGGATCTTTCATCTTTGCCAGCGCTGCATTTTCGTCACCACCGACGGGCGGCGGATCTTGATATGCGCTGATGCTGGAAATGAAAATATATTGTTGCACGCGTTTGGCCAACAGCGATGCCGACGCGCCAACGACACGCGGCACGTAGCCTGAGTCATCAATGACGGCATCCCATTCGCCGGTTTCTAACGCCTTGAGGCCTTCGCCTTTGTTTGGATCACGATCACCTTGGCGTTTTTCCACATCGGGAAATAGCCCAGGCCGCGTTTTGCCACGATTAAACAGCGTGATCTTGTGACCACGGGCTAGCGCTGCGGTCACGATCGCCGGCCCCAAAAAGCCGGTGCCGCCGAGCACCAAAATACGTTTCGGTACTGGTTTGCGGTTCGGTTTTGGCGTTGCGGCCGTGGCGTTAGGCACGCGGTGCAACACCGAGTGCGCCAGCACCACGCTGGCCGCGCTGGCCGAGAGTTGGAGAAATCGTCGTCGCGAAGGCTGCATTGTGCGAGCACTTTACGCGAGTGCGGTTTGGCTGTGCACGGACAAAATGGCGTGTCGCAGGTGTCTTTCGAATGTCGCACCGGTGTCGCATGCCCGATCGATCTTGCAAGCGCTGATTCGCTATTCGATAACGATTACGTGAAGGCTCGGCGTTCCGAAGCGTGGTTGGTCCTGCTGGCGGCCGCATATTTGTTTTTCTTGCTGTTTAGCTATTACTTGCTGCGGCCACTTCGTGAAGCCATGGGCATCGCGCGCGGCGCCGAGAAGTTGCCATGGCTCATGACTGCAACGATGGCAACGATGTTTGTCGCCAATCCGCTGCACGCGTGGCTGGTGTCACGCATGAATCGGCGGCGCTTCATTCCGTGGATCTGTCATTTCTTTGCCGTCAATTTGGCTGGCTTCTACGCTGCGTTTCGATTTTTGCCTGGCCATGGTGGGGTGACGCTGGGCTACGTTTTTTATGTCTGGCTCAGCGTCTTTAACCTGTTTGTTATCTCGGTGTTTTGGGGCTTGATGACCGATGTGTTTGCAGCCGACCGGGCAAAACGCAGTTTTGGCATCATCTCGGTCGGCGGCACATTGGGCGCGATCGCAGGCGCCAAAACGACCAGCTACTTGATGCAAGATGCGCAGTTGTCGTCGGCCAATCTGATGGTGCTGGCCTTGCTGGCGTTGGAACTTGGCGTTGTTTGCATGTTGTTGTTGGCGCACCGCGCGGGCCTACGCAGCCATGGCGCGGACCCTCACGAACCGGGGCCAGCACTGCACGAAGGCATGCGGCTCATCGCGCAGTCACGCTATTTGCAACTCATCAGTGGCTACATCTTTTTGTTCACGATTGCGTCGACGCTGTTGTATGTGGCGCAAGGCCACATCGTCGAAGCTACGTTTGCAAATCACGCTGCGCAAACGGCTGCGTTTGCCGACATCGACATGTGGGTGAACATCGTGACGTTGGCAACCCAGTTGCTGTTAACCGCACCGCTGTTGCGTTGGCTAGGCGTGCATGGCGTGGTGCTGGTGCTGCCATTGGCGACACTGGTGGGCTTTGGTGCGCTTTGGCTGGCGCCGGTGTTTGCGACGTTGGCGATTGTGCAAGTGGTGCGGCGCGGCCTGCACTACGCGGTCGATCGGCCGGCGCGCGAATTGATGTACGTGCCGCTTGGCCCCGAAGCCAAATACAAATCGAAACCGTTCATCGATACTTTCGTGTATCGCGCTGGTGACTTTGCCGGCGTGTGGTTGCCGACGGCGTTGGCCGCGTTGGCCGTGCCGGTGGCAGCCGCGGCACTGGCGGTCTCGACCGCGTGGATCGGCGTTGCGCTTGGCTTGCGGGCAGCGATCAAGCGGGCGTAGTGAGCCAATGTGCAGCGCTGGCCCAATCGCGATAGCCTAACACGCTGCCATCGCGCCGCACCTCGGCAACCAACGCACGATCGATGTCGGCGTACACCCATTGGGCGTGATTGAGCTCGCCGATGGCAACGATGCCGTCGGCGGGAAAGCCCCGATCGGGTGGGCCATACACCGCAGCTGCGCCAACATTTTCGTCGACGGTAATCGACCACGGCGCAGTGCCCACGGTCGGCGCTTGCACGACATAACACTGATTTTCCAGCGCGCGGGCTTGGCAGCCAATGCGCACGCGGTAGTAGCCGGCCAGCGCATCGGTGCAGCTTGGCACACAGATGATTTCAGCGCCGGCTTCAACGAGGCGGCGCGCGATCATGGGGAATTCGCTATCGTAACAAATGGCCACGCCAATGCGCCCAAGCGGGGTATCGATCACGGGCTGCGCGGCGCCGCCGGTGATGAACCACTGCTCACGTTCGAACCGCGTCATTTGCAGTTTGTGCACGACCACTTCGGCATTGTCGGTGGCGCCACAAAACACCCGTGCGACATTGCGATAACAATTCGTGGCTGCATCGAACTCTGGGAAACTGCCAGCGACCACGGTCATTTTTAGCGACTGCGCAAGCGCCGCGTAGGCTGCGCGATACTCGGCTAGCAGCGGTTGTAAACCGCGCAATTGACCAGCCAGGTCGGCTTGCGCAGCAGCATCGAGGACCGAGGTCAATTCCATCGATGCGTATTCGGGCACGACGCACAGCTGGGCGCCGGCATCGGCGGCACGGGTTAACCAATCGCTTAGTTTGTTGCGCCACGCCGTCATCGACGCCAACTGTTCGATCGGCCACTGCGCAGCAGCAACACGTGGTGCGTGCTTCGTCATTGTGCAACTCCCAATGTCTTAAACCAAAACGGCAACGGCTTGGATGTCTCGACGGTATCGCCAACGTCGCGCCAGGCCATGTGGGCCACAATGTCCGGGCGCCGGACAAAGCCGCGGCCGGTCCAGAATTTGTCGTGTGGCACATAGTCGACTGGCCGGGCAGGGTGACTCACGCCGCGATCGACCGCACAAAATGCTGCGCCGGCAAAGCCGAACTGTCGTGCCGCGGCTTCACGATGGTCGAAAAATGCATGGCCGATGCGTTGCCCACGGTACGCACTGCGCAGCACCGACTCCCCAAAGTAATACACCTGGCTCGGATCAAAACCTGCGTCGGCAACGGGCTTGCTCACCGATTCGCCATGCGCCAGCAGCGGCATCGCCGTCGCCGCGCCGATCACGGTGGCGCCGTCACTTGCCACCACCACCACGCTTTGGGCATGGGCTGCGTACTCGGCCAAGTAAGCGCGTTCGTAGCCGACATCGCCGTCGTACAAATATGGATACGCACGAAATACTTCGATGCGCAACGCCGCCAGATCGTCGATGTACTGCGTGATCTCGCGACCAAAGACGCTCCGCACCACGACGCTTGGCGCGCTCACTTCGAAACCTGCGCCAGCCAGTCTTCAAGATTGTAGTAGTTGGTAACGCGGGCGATTTTGCCGTCGCGGACGTCGAAAAATGCGCCGACCGGCAAGCGGTAGGCTTGGCCATGCGCTGGCGGCAAGCCATCTTCGGCCACAAGATACTGGCCGTTGATGACAAACTCGGCAGCGGCGCGTTTGTCGTCGCCGTTGGCCATCACCACCAAGTCAACCACTTGTTCGCGGTAGCAGCGGTCCATCTTGGCCAAAAATTCGGTAAACAGCGCTTTGCCAACCCGGCGCGTGCCTTGGTTAGGATCGTGCGCGAAATCGTCGGTGACCATGGCGGTCATGCCTGCGAAATCGCCAGCGTTAAATGCTGCGTAGTAGCGAGTGATAAGAGCTTGAGCTTCCACGCGCGAGGTGTAGCAAACTCGCAGCGCTCTCGCTACAGCTCGATCTGCAAGCCGAGTTCAACCACGCGGTTTGGTGGCAACTGGAAAAAGCTCGTCGGCGGCCGCGAGTTGCGCGACAAAAACGAAAACAACATCTTGCGCCACTTCGCCAAGGTCGACTTACCCGTCACCAGCAACGTTTGCCGGCCGAGGTAATACGTGGTGTCGCTTTCATTGATCGTCAAGCCAATGCGTTCACACCGTGCCAGCATCTTGGGCACATTCGGCCGCTGCATAAAGCCGGTTTTGGCAACCAACCGATAGAAGCCCATGGCCGTTGGTTCGCCACCTTCTTCATCCGGCGGAATCTTCAGTTCGGTTAACGAGATCGCCGAGTTGCCAGCGACAAACGGTACGTTTTCGGTGATGATCGAAAGCAGCACGACCTGTTTGTGCAGCACTTTGTTGTGCTTCACATGGTGCAGCAACACGTTGGGGATACCGTCGGACGACGATGCCATGAACACGGCCGTGCCAGGCACCCGCGGCAAGTGGGTCGCGGCAATGTCGCTGAGGAATAACTGGTCGGGAATGATGCCCGATTCCATCGTGCGCGACAATTCCATCCGGCCACGCCACCACGTTGTCATGACCACAAAAACTGCAGCGCCGATGGCAAGGGGAATCCAGCCACCTTCGGCAACTTTGGTTGCATTGGCCCCAAAAAATGCCAAGTCGATCGCCACGAACGGAATGAACAGCGCCAAAGCAGTCGAGCGGCGGTAGCCCCAGTTGTGGCGGCAGACCAAGTAGTAGAGGTACGAGGTGATCGCCATCGTGCCGGTGACGGCGATGCCGTACGCCGACGCCAGTTTGGTGGAGCTGCCGAAGCCCACCACCAACACAATGCAAGCCAGCATCAGCAAGTAGTTTACTTCGGGGATGTAGATCTGGCCTTCGCTCTTGTGCGACGTGTGGATCACGGTCACGCGTGGCACGTAGCCCAGCTGCACAGCTTGGTTGGTGAGCGAAAACGCACCGGAGATCAACGCTTGTGACGCGATGACCGCCGCCATCGTGGCCAAGACAATCATCGGAATCAGCATCGCGTTCGGCATCATTTCGTAGAACGGGTTTTTGATCGAACCCGGCGCATGATTGAGATACAGCGCACCTTGGCCGAAATAGTTGAGCAGCAAGCCTGGGAAAACGATCAAATACCAAGCGATGCGAATCGGCAATTTGCCGAAGTGGCCCATGTCAGCGTACAGCGCTTCACCGCCGGTAACGCACAACACCACTAAGCCGAGCAGCAAGAAGCCATGCAGGCCGCCATGGACCAAAAAATGGACCGCATAGTATGGGTTGACGGCTTTGAGAACAGCGGGGGTTTTGAGGATCCACGGCACCCCGGCGATGCCGATGACGATGAACCACACCAACATGATCCAGCCGAACACGGCACCAATTTTGTGGGTACCGAAGCGTTGCACCAAAAACAGGACGACCAAGATGCCAACTGATATCGGCACAACCAGATGGGTTAACGTTGGGCTTTGTTCTGACAAGCCCTCGACCGCACCGAGCACCGAGATCGCCGGCGTGATCATGCCATCGCCGTAGAGCAACCCGGCGCCGAACAAGGCCGCCAACAGCGGAATTGCCAAACGGGTTTTGTTGCCGCCGGTTGCGCGACCCCCGACGAGCGCGGCGAGCGCCAAAATGCCGCCTTCACCTTTGTTGTCGGCGCGCATCACGAACGTTAAGTACTTGATTACGACCACCAACGTCATCGCCCAAAACATGAGCGACAGCACCCCCATGACTTCGGTTGCGTAGTTGCTCAACGCCGCTTGGTTCCCTAGCAGCGTCGGATCAAACTTCACGCCATGCGGCGACGAAAGGCATTCTTTCATCGCATACAAGGGCGAGGTGCCGATGTCGCCATACACTACGCCAAGCGCCCCCAAGGAAACCGCAGCGAGTTCCTTTTTGGTTTTGGGGCCGTGGCCATGGCCTGGGTGGTGAACCACAGACGGGCTACGGGTGCGATGCGAACCAGTGGATGCAGGTGCAGTGGATGTATCAGTCATCGGCCTAAACAAGCGCGGACCACGCCGCGCCGGGACTCGGTACCACGGGTGATCGCTAAAAGGGAGAGCCAATCCTTATACAATTCCGGCACGATCGGAGCGGCTAGCGGGGTTGACACGGACGCAACTAGTCAGTTATCGCACCACTGCTGCGGCACACGCCGTAAGCAGGTGCACGCAAGGAGAATTGCCGTGAATTTCAGCGGTTGGACGAATCGTTCAGTACAAACGTGGTTGCTTACAGCAGTGGCTTCGGCCACGGCCGTTGCAGCTGTGAGTTGCAACAAAATGGGCGGCGATAAGAACAAATCGCAAAACGGCTCGAATGCGGTGGGCTCGAATGCGCCTGCGAAAGCTGAAACCGGCCCAATTCTCATCGGCCACTACGCTTCGATGACCGGTCCCGAAGCCACGTTTGGCCAATCGACGGACAATGGCGTTCGGCTTGCGCTCGAAGAACGCAATGCCAAAGGCGGCATCAAAGGCCGCAAAGTTGAAATCAAAACCCTCGACACCGCCAGCAAAGCCAGCGAAGGCAAAACCGTTGTTACCCGTTTGATCAACGAAGATCACGTGGTCGCGCTGCTCGGCGAAGTTGCCTCGAAAATTTCGCTGGAAGGCGGCAAGGTCGCGCAACAGTTCGGGGTGCCGATGATCTCACCATCGTCGACCAACGCCAAAGTGACCGAACTTGGCAACATGATTTCGCGGGTCTGTTTCATCGACGGCTTCCAAGGTTACGTCATGGCCAAGTTTGCCAAGGGCGATCTGAAGTTCGACAAAGTCGCGATTCTGTACGATCAAGCGGCACCTTACTCGAAGGGCCTGGCCGAAGATTTTACCGCTGCATACACTGAAATGGGCGGCGCGATTGCAACCAAGCAAGAGTACACCGCTGGCGACGTCGATGTCGCAGCGCAGCTCGGCAATATCAAAACCTCGGGCGCACAAGCCGTGTATTTGCCTGGCTATTACACCGACGTTGGCAACATTGTTCGGCAAGCGCGCAAGCAAGGTGTAACCGTGCCGTTCCTCGGTGGTGACGGTTGGGATTCGTCGAAGCTGACCGAAATCGGTGGCGATGCTATTGAAGGCAGCTATTACTCGAATCACTACTCATTCGAAGAACAGCGCTCGGAAGTGCAAGACTTTGTCGCGAAGTACAAAGCCAAGTTCGGCCAAGTGCCTGACGGGTTGGCTGCGCTCGGCTACGATGCCGCGCGCGTGATGTTTGACGCCATGGAACGCGCGCCAAGCCTCAGCGGCAATGATTTAGCCGCGACGATTGCCGCCACCAAAGATTTCCCTGGCGTTACCGGCAAGATCACGCTCGACGCCAAGCGCGATGCGATCAAGCAAGCTGTTGTGCTGCAGATCAAAGCTGGCAAGCCAGCATATGTCACCAGCGTCGCGCCGAAGGGCATGGACGTTGTGATGCCGGCGACTGGTTCGGGTTCGGCTGCTGCCACGCCTGCTCCAGGGGCTGGCTCGGCGGAGCCACCGACCGGCGGCGCGGCACCTGCGGCCGAACCAACCCCAGCCGCTGCGACCCCCGTGATGCGCGGTGCCAGCCAAGACAAAACGGAACCGGCGAAAAAATCGGCGGGCAAAGGTGACAAAGCTGATCCTGACGACGGCGGCGAATAAAAAGTACGGCTGGTCGTGACGATATTTTTGCAAACGTTTGTCAACGCGTTGGCGTTGGGCAGCCTGTATGGCTTGATCGCCTTAGGCTACACGTTGGTGTACGGCGTGCTGCGCTTCATCAACTTTGCACACTCCGATATCTTCATGATCGGCGCGTGGATTTCATTTACGTTCACGGGCTGGTTGGGTTGGTCGACGGGCGCGCCAGCGTATGCGTTGCCGGTGATTTTGGTCCTGGCGATGGGCTTTTGTGCCTTGCTGGCCGTCGCGATTGAACAGATCGCCTACAAGCCGTTGCGCAAAGCGCCTCGCTTAAACGTGTTGATCACCGCGATTGGCGTGTCGTTGTTTCTGCAAAATACCGGCGTGCTCAAGCAAGTATTCGGCACCCAGCCACAACGGATGCCGAGCTTGGTGAATGATCATGTGATGTTCACGCTTGCCGGCGTGGGCGTGCAGTTTGTCGACGTGCTGGTGGTGTTGTTGGCCGGCGCCTTGATGTTGCTGTTGCAATGGATGGTGTTCCGCACGCGCTTGGGCCGCGCCATGCGTGCGGTTTCATTCGATGAACGCACTGCATCGTTGATGGGCATCAATGTTAACCAAGTCATTTCGATCACGTTTGGTATTGGTTCGGCGCTGGCGGCTGCCGCGGGGTTGTTGTACGCGCTCAAATACGGCAGTCTCAAACAATCGGCGGATGCAACGTGGGTGCTGCTCGGCCTCAAAGCGTTTGTTGCAGCGGTCATCGGCGGCATCGGCAACGTGCGTGGCGCGGTGGCCGGTGGCGTGTTGATTGGATTTTTGGAAATGTACGGCGCTGCCTATTTGTCACCGCATCTCAAAGATGTGTATGTGTTCGTGGTCTTGATCGGGGTCTTGTTGGTTAAGCCAAGCGGCTTGTTCGGCAAAGCCGTGGTGGAAAAAGTATGAAGACGCTAGCCGAGCGCACCGCCGCGCAGCGCCCCAACGTAGCCCTAACGGCGCTGTTGTCGCTTGCGCCGCTTGCGGTGGGCGTCATTGCTGCGTTTTTGCTGCAAGCCGTGTTAGCGCCTGCGGTTGGCCCATTCTACGCCAAGCTTGTGCTTGATGTTGGCATTGCGATTCTGCTGTCGGTTTCGCTGAACATCGTTAACGGTTTTGCTGGCCAGTTCTCCTTGGGGCACGGTGGCTTCATGCTGGTCGGTGGCTACACCGCAGCGTATTTGACCTACTATGGTTCGATCGCTTTGTGGGGTACCGCCGAGATTCATGGCGGCTTCATGGAAGGCGGCGACATCTTCTTCATGGTTGCATGTGTCGTTGGTGGCATCGTGGCGGCGCTGGCCGGCTTGTTGGTTGGCTTGCCATCGCTGCGTTTGCGCGGCGACTACTTGGCGATCGTGACACTTGGCTTTGGCGAAATCATGCGCGTGGTGATTCAACGCACGGGCGACGTGTTGCCGGTGGCCGAAGCGAAACAAAAAGGGATGTTGGGTTCGCTTACCAATGTGGGTGGCTCGCTTGGCTTTACCGATGTGCCGCAATACGTTTCACCGACGCCGTGGTTAGAGAAAACCGGCCATGCGGGGATTTTCTTCACGTATATTTTCGTTGCGATTTGCGTGGTGGTGGCATTTCGGTTGAAAGCCTCCAGCAACGGCCGCGCGTTATTGGCGGTACGCGAAAACGAAGTGGCAGCGGAAGCCATGGGCGTGGTGACGGCCCGCGCTAAAGTAACGGCTTTTGTGATGGCCGCGTTTTTTGCCGGCATCGCTGGCGGGCTTTTTGGGCATCAGTCGACGCTGTCGCCAAGCGAACTTGGCTTCCAGAAATCGATCGACATCGTGATTATGGTCGTGCTCGGCGGCATGGGCTCGATCAGCGGGGCCGTGCTGGCGGCTATCGTCTTGACGCTGCTACCCGAAGCCCTGCGCAATTTTTCGCAGTACCGCATGATCATCTACGCGCTGTCGCTGATCGCGATCATGATTGCGCGGCCGCAGGGTTTATTCGGCACCAAAGAAATTTGGGAAACCACATGGTGGCGCCGTTTGTTTGGCCGACGCACCAAGGCGGAGGCGCCATGAGTACGGCAGTGACTAGCGAGCCAGTGCTGACCGCGCAACATTTGTCGCTCGCCTTTGGCGGCCTTAAAGCGGTTGCCGATTTTTCGTTGACGTTGCGAGCTGGCGCGCTCGCCGGCCTTATTGGGCCCAACGGCGCCGGCAAAACTACAATCTTCAACTTGCTCACGGGTGTCTATCAGCCTGATCAAGGCGAGATTTTCCTTGGCAAGCAACGCCTCAATGGCCTCAAACCATCAGCGCGCGCCAAAGCTGGCATGGCGCGCACGTTCCAAAACATCCGGCTGTTCGGCGAGTTGTCGGTGCTCGACAATGTGCGCACTGCGTGTGGCGTGCGTGCGAAATCGGGTTTGGTAGGAGCCTTGCTGCGCACGCCGGGCTGGCGCGCCGAAGAGCGTGCCATCACCGAACGTTCGATGGATCTGCTGCAGACGCTCGGTATCGCAGGGCGTGCCCACGAACAAGCCAAGAGCTTGCCGTATGGCGATCAACGCCGTTTGGAAATTGCACGTGCATTAGCGACCGAGCCCAAAGTGTTGTTGCTCGACGAGCCGGTGGCTGGCATGAACACCCAAGAAA
Organism: Deltaproteobacteria bacterium; assembly: GCA_029565465.1. Classification (GTDB taxonomy): domain Bacteria; phylum Myxococcota_A; class Polyangia; order Haliangiales; family Haliangiaceae; genus JABFXX01. The sequence continues at coordinate 4,897 of JAKQOD010000017.1, read as the reverse complement.
AGCATGCGATGCGCAGCATGATTCAGCAGATTCGTGTCGACTTTGAGGTTGCGGTGTTGTTGATCGAACACGACATGGGCTTGGTGATGGAGATTTGCGACCACATCACCGTGCTTGATCACGGCACTACCATTGCGGCAGGCGTGGCCGCCGATATTCAAAACGATCCAGCGGTTATCGAAGCGTATCTCGGTGCGCCCGACGACGCCGCAAGTGAGGGAGCCGATGGCGTTGCTTGAAGTCACCGACCTCAATGTGCATTACGGCGGCATTCATGCGTTGCGTGGTGTGAATTTCTCCGTTGCGCAAGGCGAAGTGGTCACCCTCATTGGGGCCAACGGTGCTGGCAAAACCACCACCCTGCGTGCAATTTCAGGGCTGATCAAGCCGTCGAAAGGCACCGTCACATTCGGTGGCAAAGTGATCAGCGGCTTGCCTGCGCATGAAATCGTTGCGCTTGGCATGGCGCATGCCCCCGAAGGCCGTGGCATTTTTGCGAATCTCTCCGTCGAAGAAAATCTTGAGATGGGCGCGTTTTTGCGCCGCGACCACGCGGCTGTTGCGCAAGACAAAGAAAAAGCGTTGGCGCTGTTTCCGCGCATCAAAGAGCGCTTGGCGCAAAATGCCGGCACGCTCTCTGGTGGCGAGCAGCAAATGTTGGCGATCGCGCGTGCGCTGTTGAGCCGCCCGAAGCTGCTGTTACTTGATGAGCCTTCGTTGGGCTTGGCGCCGCAAGTGGTGGCGTTGATCTTCAAAATCATCCGCACCATTGCAGCGGATGGCACCACGATCCTGCTGGTTGAACAAAACGCATTTGGTGCGCTCAAGGTCGCCAACACCGGCCACGTTCTTGAAGTTGGCCAACTCGTAGCCAGCGGTCCTGCCGCGCAATTGGCAACCGACGATAAGATTCGCAAAGCCTATCTTGGCGTGCACTAGGTGCGCTAACTGGGGCAACCTTTTGTAAGCACTCTGGGGTGTTGGCCTCCACTGCGCACACCCCGGCATGTGTAAGTAACCGGAATTACTAATCGGATCGATTGGCCCGCTATTTGTAATTCCCTTGGGCATGGGGAAACTGCAACTCGCTGCGTTGATAGGCTTGGTATCTGGCTGTGCGCTACCCGAGCAAGCGACGTCAAGTTCACAAAGCCTAGTTGCGGACCTTCGGCCTGCTACCATGTCGTTTGCAGCGAATGCGCCGGGTGGCGCTGCGGGCCTTGCACGGGTTGCCGGCTTGTACCAAGTACCCGTCGCGGCGTTAGCGCTGCGCACCACCGAACGCGATACCCTGGGCATGACCCACACGCGGTATCAGCAAATGCATAACGGCTTGGTGGTCTACGGTGGACAATTGGCGCTGCACGAACGCGCCGACGGTTCGTTGGCTACGGCGACCGGCACCTTAGTGCCAGTCATTGACAATGCGCTTGATGTCGCTGTGAGCGCCGCCGATGCCCAAGCGATCGCGCGCGCCGACTATGCTTTTGCCGCGAACCTGCAAGCGCGCAACGTTGGGATGGCCTACGCGCTCGACGATGCGCAACGGCCCCACTTGGTGCACGAAGTCTGGATCACAGGTGACACTGCTGATCATCCGATTTCCAATCAAGTGTTCGTCGATGCACATACTGGTGACGTAGTCGCGACGCGCCCGCACGTGTTTACGCTGCGCAATCGGAAGACCTATACGGCGAACAACAGCGAGAACCTGCCAGGCACGCAACGGCTGACCGAGACCCAAACCAGCAGTGGCGACAATGTCATCGATACGATTCACGGCAACGTTGGCAAAGCGTATGATTGCTTCAAAGCGGTTTTTGCGCGCGACAGTTTTGACGGCCAAGGTGGTGCCATCTTGACGTCGGGCCACGTTGGCCAACAGATGAACAATGCCTATTGGAACAGCACGCAGCTGTCGATTGGCGATGGTGATGGCACTACGTTTTCACCCCTGGTCGACGGTGACATTATTACCCACGAACTTGCGCACGGCCTTACCGAGCGCACCGCCGGCCTGGTCTACGAGCGCCAATCCGGTGCCCTCAACGAAGCGATGAGCGACATCTCCGCGATGATCTGCCAAGCGCACTACGCCAACAACGTGGTGTCGGCCGCGACCTGGAATTTGGCCGAAGCCTCCTTTACGCCAGCAAACAACAGCGATGCGATGCGCTACGCCGGCAATCCAACCCAAGACGGTAGTTCCAAGGATCACGTTAGTGGCATGGCGGCCTGCAGCGCGCCAACCGATCAAAACGACTACTGCGGCGTGCACAGCAATTCGGGCATCGCCAACTTGGCGTTCAAATTGTTGGTAACCGGTGGGTTGCATCCACGTGCAGGCACAGGCGCCATCCCACGCGGCATTCAAGTGCCTAAACTCGGTATGGCGCGCGCGGCTGCGATCATGTACCGCGCGTTGACAACCTACCTGATGGAGAACTCCGACTTTGCAGCTGCGCGCACTGCGTTTGCACAAGCCGCGATGGATTTGTATCCAACCTCGCCGGAAATAGCGCAGGCCGCCGAACTGACGTGGTACGCAGTCGGTGTTGGGCCAGCGATTGCGAATCTCAGCACCGGCGTTGGCGATCCAAGCGGCGATGGCTCGGATCCGGATCCGACCGACCCAACCGACCCAACCGATCCAACCGATCCGTCGAGCCCAGGGCAAAACGGCGCGCCAGCCGACTACGTCGGAGGTTGCAACGCCAACACTTCAGGCGGCGGCGCGGCATTGCCCGCTGGCTTGATGTTGGTATGCGGTGCTGTCGTCCGTAGCCGGCGTCGGGCCGCACGATAGCGACCCAGCAACGCAAAAAAGTTGACGTACGTTCGCCGCGATTTCGATACCCGCTTATCGAAGTGCATGGATTCATCGCCGAAAACTCGCGCACATGTAGGTGCTCGTTCGACGATCTTTTTATGGCATCGCGTTCGTCTGCTGCAGTTGCATCACCCGTTAGTCGTCCTTCCAAGCGTGCACCGCTTCGCCCCTTGCGGGCCAGCGTCGCCAAACGCGCACCGGTTACCACGCCGCTGCCGTCGGCCGCACCCATCATCAAATGGGTCGGCGGTAAATCGAAGCTGCTGCCGGAGCTGACCAGCCGCATGCCGCAAACATTCAATCGTTACTTCGAACCGTTCGCGGGCGGCCTCGCCATGTACTTCCGCGTGGTGTCGCACACAGGTGCAGCGCGTTCGGTCATCAATGACGGCAATCCCGATTTGGTGGGCTTGTACCGCGTGATTGCCACCGACGTTGAAGCGTTGATTCGGCGCTTGGCAATTCACCGCAACTTGCACAATGAAGAGCATTACTACAGCGTGCGCGCTCGGTGGAATGACGCGTCGGTGTCGTGGACTACGGTTGACCGCGCTGCGGCGTTCATTTATCTCAACAAGACCTGCTTCAACGGTTTGTGGCGGGTAAACAAAGCTGGCCACTTCAACGTCCCGATGGGCCGATACGAAGAACCACCGATTTGTGTGCCCGACGCGCTCCGCTCGGCGGCCGCTGCGCTGCAAGGTGCCGAACTGCGTTGCGGTGATTTCCGCGCTGCGGTGCGCGACGCGCGTGCGGGCGACTTTGTGTACTTCGATCCGCCGTATGATCCAGTTGCGACGACGGCGAACTTCACCAGCTATACACAATCCGGTTTTTCACCCGACGATCAACGCGAACTGGCTGAACTGGCCCGCACGCTGGTTGCACGCGGCTGTAACGTCATGCTTTCAAATAGCGACACGCCATTCATTCGGTCGCTGTACAAAGGCTTTCAGATCGACACGGTGAAATGCGCACGCGCCATCAATAGCAACGCTAGCAAACGCGGCTCCGTCGATGAGGTTGTGATCTTCAACCGCCACAGCCAACGCTAAGGCAGTAAAGTTTGCCCTTACGGCTCACAACCGCACGCCGAACGCCGCAACCCACTGCTGGCGTATCCGCGCGACGCGACGCGCGGCGAAAGGGCGGCTCGTTGGGCTGTGCCCAACGAGGGAAAACGGGAAAGTTTTCCCCTCAATTAATCGAGCATAACGCACGCTGAACGCCGCAACCCACTGCTGGCGTATCCGCGCGACGCGACGCGCGGCGAAAGGGAGGCTCGTTGGGCTGTGCCCAACGAGGGAAAACGGGAAAGTTTTCCCCTTAATAATCCGACGCGACGCGCGGCGAAAGGGCGGCTGAACGCCGCAACCCACTGCTGGCGTATCCGCGCGACGCGACGCGCGGCGAAAGGGAGGCTCGTTGGGCTGCGCCCAACGAGGGAAAACGGGAAAGTTTTCCCCTTAATAGTCCGACGCGCCCAACGAGGGAAAACGGGAAAGTTTTCCCCTCAATCAATCACGCCAACGCGAATGCCGTAACATACTTTTGGCTCACTGCTTCGTAATCGAGCAGGGTGCCAACGCAAGCTGCAGCACGCGCGACGCGCAACACTTCGTCTTTGTTGCCACGCACAACCATGCGAGCGTCAGCGCCTTCGAGCTTGGCTTCCGTAATGAACTGGCGTGCCTTGGCGACGTTTTTGAACGCCAGCAAGTACATTTGATTGTTGCCAGTTTGCGCGATCACAGGCACGCGACCATCGCTGTCTTGATCAGGCAACTCGCCATCGTTTTGCACCAAGAGGACCCAAAGGCCTTCAATAGTGGACGTTTCCGCCGCTCGGAACGGTGGGGGATTAGTAGTTCCGGTCGAACGCGTACCGTGCATCATGCATTTCTCCAAATAGGCCAGATATCGAGGGATTGATGCACTTTTTAGCAGCCTGCTGTCAAGCACGAATCATCGTAGGCTTGACGGACCTGTTAGATCGACGCATGGTTGCGACCATGGCCGTGCGAGTTCCTTCATTGCAAGTGCTACCGGCCGAACCCAACGGATCGG